>JAFDFZ010000111.1 GCA_019309565.1 Deltaproteobacteria bacterium | reverse complement strand
GCATTGATGAATCCATTGCCGGCACCATAAAAGATATTGCTCAGGGGTAAGATTGTCATTGACATTTTCCCCATAGCTTTTTTTTAGATTAAAAGGAGGATCGGCAAATACGGTATCGATGGTTTCACTTTCTATATGGGGAAGGATATCAAGACAGTCTCCTTCAAATAGCGCTCCTTTTTGCGTGCTATAAACCGGCTCCACATCAAATCCCTCACGCATTACGACCGTTAAGGGATGATCAAAAATTTGCCGATGATCAAATACTATTCTTGCCTGTCCCATTCCCTGTTAGTTTCCATACAAACGCTGATTTTGCCCTGAAAAGGCATTTCATGTTTTTTGATATATATGGCCATTTTTGTCAACTGAATTTCGGCAGTATGTCCGGTCGAATAATTGCAATACACTCTGATCTATCCAGCTTTATCGCAAATACCATATTGCGTTGGATCCAAAATCCAACCTTGATGTGGTAATCCCTGATTGCTCAGCGCGTGTTGTTCTGGGTGTGGGATCAAGTCTTCGTTTGATCTTTTTAAATGTTTGCGGGGTTTGAAGCATCTGAAGGTTCATTATATAGCCTGGGCATCGCATAGTCCCAACTGGCGTAACATGAAGTTGTTTGCTATAGTTTGATAACAATAAAAGCCAAACATACGATGACCATAATACATGAATTAAGAAAGGATTACGTCCATGGGAAAAGAAGCCGTGCTTACGATTCGAAAAAATTTTTATCGTCCGGATCCTGACCTGGTCAAGCTGTTTCCCCGCCTGCCCACAGGTTATCTGGCTGACGTTCAAGGAAGACGAGGTGCGCCTGATTGCGGTATCTGGCCTCTGTTCGATGTCGAGCCGTTCGCCGGTACGGCCGTAACCGTAAAAACAGTGCCCAATGATAACCTGGCCCCGTATGCAGCACTCGATCTGCTGAAAGCGGGAGATGTGATGCTGATTGCCACCGAAGACTGGACCGGCTCTGCAGTGATAGGAGATTTAATTGTCGGGATGTTCAAGAATGCGGGCGTACTGGGCGTGGTAACCGACGGGGCTGTACGGGATTTAACAGGCTTGATAAAAGTTGGGCTGCCTGTCTATGCCAGGGGGACCACAGCAAATTCCCCCCAGAAAAACGGCCCGGGAAGTGTGGGACTGCCGATCACTATAGGAGGAGTGATCGTACACTCAGGAGATCTGGTGGTAGCCGACCGCGATGGAGTCGTTGTCTTGCCAAGGCAGCAGATACCTGAAGCCGCCAGGAAGATAGAGGCTATCCGGGACAAAGAGACGAAAATAGAGATGGAAATCGCAAAAGGCATGATAATGCCGGACTGGGTCAAGGAGGTTCTTTCAAGCGGGCAAGTACAGTACGTGGACCAAGAAAAAAATAATGGAAAGGGGAACTGAGATGCCGGATTCTGTTCACATCGTTTATTACAACAGTTACGCATCAGAGGAAGTTTACAACATGATCAGCGAGGTAATGCCCCCCGGCATGCAACTGCTCACATTGGAGCGAGATGATGAAAAGCATCGGCTGGAAAAGATCTCATCTGCTCATGTTGCCATCGTAGCCGCCACACCCTTGACCCGGCGCATCATAGATGCGGCGAAACGACTTGAGCTGGTTCACCACCAGGGGGTCGGTTATCAGGATACGGTCGACACGGAAGCCCTGAAACAACGCGGCATCCCCCTTGCCCTCACCCCTGAAGGAACAACCACACCGGTTGCCGAGATGGCGATCTTACTTATGCTTGCGGTCTACCGCCGCCTGCCCTATGCCGACGCGGAGCTCAGGCGGGGACGCTGGCACATAAACGCGCTACGGCCTGTCTCCCGCAACCTAAACGGCAGGATGATCGGTTATATCGCCATGGGCCGAATCGGGCAGGCGACTGCTGCCCTGGCCCGCGCATTCGGTGCCACTGGAATTTATTATGACACAGCGCCTGTCTTAAGCCCACAAGAAGCCACGGCTTTGAACCTTCAGGCCGCCTCCTTTGACGAGGTAATCGAACAGGCCGACATCGTCACACTGCACATCCCTCCGTCACCCGAGGTGCGATACATGATCGGCAAGGATGTGCTTGCACGGATGAAACCGGGTGCCATCCTAATCAACACAGCACGGGGAATGCTGGTGGACGAATATGCACTATTTGAAGCCCTTCGCTCAGGGCATCTGAGCGGGGCGGGGCTCGATGTGTTTGAGACCGAGCCCCCGCGTCCGGATAACCCCCTGCTCACCTTGCCCAATGTTGTACTGACCCCGCATATCTCCGGTGGCACCCGCGATGCTTTTCAGACAAAAATGAAGGCCATCTTTGAAAACATCCATCGGTTTTACAGCGGCCAGCCGTTGAAGAATCCTGTATCCATGTAAGAGAGATATTCCCTGTAAAAAACAACGAACAGCCCGGGGCTACCATAGCCGAAGCCGGTATGGTTACCCGGCACCATCTGATTGTATGGTTCAGGTGTAAAGGGGTACCCAAATCCAATAATTCTCGGTGAACAATAAAACTCTTTTAATTTCACCGAGAATTGCTCGGTTTGAAACCATATACCCCAGGTTCCGGACTCAAAATGAAAAGACATATATTTTCAGATGGTTATAAATAAAGTTTCTGCGACTACATCTGTTGTGCGCTCTTAATTTTATTGATCAGAAAGTAAGACAGAATACAGATCGTGTAAACTGCCTTGACATGGGTAAGTGTATTGACAAAGCACGGTGTGATTTTAAGAAAAGACTTAACGCTTTTAAAGACATCTTCGATTTTGGTTATATCCCGATAAGCGTTGATGATTTTGCCTGGATTGACTTTAAACCCGTTTGCTTTACGTTCGATATTGATGAGGATTTCCCGTTTTACTGCAACATGTTCACACGATGACCTTTATCGGCCTCTTTTCTTTCTTATTTGAAATATGACAAGCCCTGTAAATAACAGTATTCCAAAAACAAACATCGGATATTCGAAGGCAAGCAATGTTGTTTTTCCGATCACGCAATAGCCGAATAAAGATGCCGTTGCGATCAGATAGAAAACCCTCTCTATCCGTGACAACTCCACCAACCCCATGTTGTAAATAAAGACCGTTAAGGTCGTCAACGCCAGCGGTATCGCGATCAAAGAGCCCAGTGCGCGAAATGGATTTTCCACATGCAAGTTTAGAACCGGGTTGTAAACAATCAAATAGGGAAGGATAAACCCACCGATGGAAAGCTTGAAAGCATAGAGGGCGGTCCTGAAATAATTGGCTCCTGCTATACCAGCCCCAGCCAACGCTCCCAGAGCCACCGGGGGAGTTACAGCGGAGATGATTGCAAAATAAAAGCAAAAAAAATGTGCTGAAATGGCCAGCACTCCCATTTTTATCAAAACGGGTACCGTTACAATCGCCACAAGACTATAGGCCGCTGCGGGGGGCACCCCACAGCCCAAAATAATTGAGACAAGCATGGTAATCATTAATGCTATAATCACATTCCCTCCGCTAAGCGTTTCAACCAATCCGGCAATCTTGGCTCCTAAACCGGTTGTGACCAACGTTTGGGCTATCATTCCTACAACACAAAGGGAAACTCCAATTTTGGCTCCTATCAAAGCGCCTTTGGCCAAACTTCTGAACAACTCAAGGGGTGAAGGCCTGGTCTGCTTATCAATAAAGCTGAGCCCAATGGCAACAAGAATCGCCCAAAACGCTGCCAGCATGGGACTGAATCGCAATAAAAGCAGGATCACGATGGTCGATAAGGGAAGCAGAAAAAGAGGAATGCGACGTAGGATCAGGTTGTAATCAGGACTTTCCTTTGGTACTTGTATATTTTGCTTGATTGAAATGAGCTGCACACCAATAAAAACGGCGATATAAAAGAAGATGGCCGGAAGAATTCCGGCCAGCATGATTTCCGCATAAGGTACACCCACAAAAAAGGCCATCAGAAATGCCGAAGCACCCATAACCGGCGGCATCAACTGCCCTCCGGTGGAAGCAGTGGCCTCGATGCCGCCGGCCAAGGCTGGAGGATAACCGACCCTTTTCATATAAGGAATAGTAAAAGAGCCGGTAATAGCCACATTAGCAACAGCGGCTCCAGTAACCATACCAACTAGCGAACTTGATACAACAGCCGTTTGAGCAGGTCCTCCTTCTAAAAATCGACCTACCACTTTGCCCATCTCATAAAGAAAATCCGTTATGCGGATCACACCCATAAGGGCACCAAAAATGACAAAAAGAAAAATCTGATTGGCGGATATCGATAAAAAGGTCCCGTAGATACCTGTCAGCCCTATACAGAGGTAAGAAATAATATAATCGAAATTAAAATAACGCACATGAAGTGGTCCCGGCAGCAGGTAGCCGAAGAAAAAATAGCTTATAAAAACAGCCGCTACCACGGGTAATGTCGCACCCCACGCCTGCCGGGTGGCTTCGATCACAAGAAGCATCAGGATCACACCGATGATCGCATCCAGTGGCTCAGGATAACCGACAACTTCTTCCAGATGTGTCAGGTTGACGAAGACGTATATGGTGGCAATCAGGCTCAATAATATAAAAAGCAGTTGCAGAACCCATACCCAGCCTTTTTTGTTCTCACGCATTCCATTTAAGAACGTCAAGACCAAAATAAATCCTAAATGGACGTCCTGGTGTTCAAAGCTGCCCACAAAAAGATATTGGGTACATACCATGTGGTACAGAAACATCCCCACGCCGATAATGATGAATGCCCATTCGATCATTTCAGCAACTCTTTGCCGCCATGATTTCATTTTGCTCGACTCTTACAGCACGCCAATAATCTTTTGCACCAAGCTTTTTCCTGACTTTAAAGGAAACGCCTTTTTAGAACCATGAGCTTCGTCAACAGAAAGCCTTCATATCCTGAGGGGTTTCGCGCCTAACCCCTCAGGCTCTAAAGGCTTTATTTTCTTCACTTGATGATACCAGCCTCTCTATAAGCTCTCAAAGCTCCAGGGTGTATTCTCTGTGGATCCCACCCGTAAGGCAAGGACTTTGCAGACATAAGTTTACCAAGTGCGTGGAAATCGGCAAACTTCTCGACGTGATTGATGATCATTTTGGTAATTTCATAGGCAATTTGTTCTGGAAACTCGGGATAGGCACACCAGGCAATAGGATCACAAAAGAGCTCAAGTTCTCTCTCTTGACCTTTTATGGTATTGGCCGGAAGTTTAAGTGGAGCGATGGGTATTCCCTGATCAATCACCTTTTGCACCGCCTCCTTTCCCCAGGAGATATGGTACAATGTTTTTCCTGAAGCAATCAATTCCATGGTCTGGGGGCTTGCCTTGAGCTGGCCTCGCACGGGATCGGCATAACCGCCCACAATGCACGCATCCACCAAACCATCGAGCAACGCACGGGCAGCAGGTTTTGTACCGACATATTGAATGTTGATCCTGTCTCTTAGGCCCCATCCAAGGCGGATAATCAATTCAGGCTCTATGGCCCACAAGATTTGAGTCCCGCGCCCAATGGCGATCTTTTTTCCAATTAGATCTTCTTTGGTTTTGATTTTCGGGTTCAGGCTTGCCAGCCATACCGAACCTAAATTGTAATTTGCCAACAGCATTGCCGATGGGTATTTCTGTTTAAACGGCTTTAATCCGTGTGTCGCCAAGTAATTGATTCCAACCGTATAAGACATAAACATGCTCTTCTTAAGTTCAGGCTCCTTGTTCAACTTTTTAGTGTTAAAGACCAGCCCAGGCGTTTCCGAGGCATTTATTCTCAGCCAGGGATGATATTTCTTAGACATTTCTTCCAGGGCGCTGCTGAGCACATAGGATCCTGTGCCAAAGGGACCTGATATAACATCGATGTTAGTGATAGGCTTATCGGCCGCTTGCACCAATCCTGATAGAAATGACAAAAGAGCAAGAACTCCCATAACTGTTGCAAATAATTTTTTCATGTTGTCTCCTCCCTCTATGTCATGATCGACATCTTGGTAATCCCATAGCCGACACCAATTTACCAGCTTTTAAAAACCGCGCATCTAAAGGACACTTTTGCAAAGAGCACAAAAATCTTAGATAGCCTCCGGCTGAACAGATGTTCATCTATCACCCGGATATAAAAATTCACCTCCTTTCCTATGATCTTTTTTGACCCCTTATTTAAATCCCTTCGATGACCCCCTCATGGATCATCTTTTCGATTTCATCATCGGTAAACCCGTTTTCTTTTAGGCTCTGGATAGTATGCTCCCCCAAAGCAGGTGGGGGAAGCGTAATGCCTCCAGGCGTTTCAGACAGATGCCAGGGTGGTTTCAGGATCTTTATCTCGCCTGCTTTGCAATGATTTAATGTTGCAATAAGGTCAAGCGCCTTGAATTGCGGATCTTCGAATAGCTTTTCCACGGTGTTTATGGGCGCTGCGGCTACCTGATTCTGTTCAAAAATTTCAAGCCATTCGGCGGTGTTTTTGGTGGTCGTGACCTCTTCAACCAGGGCTTCCATCTCATCGTAATGCTGAACTCTGTAAACAACATCACTTAAATTGGGATCGGTTATCCACTCTGGTTTGCCAAGGGCCGTACAGAATCTTTTCCAATGTGTGGGAACAACAACAACGGATACGTACGAGTCCCTGGTTTTAAACGATTGAGAAGGAAACATCATAGGATTGCGAGTACGCATGCCCGTTGGAACCTTTTTTCCCATGAGATGCATTCCGATGAGGTTCGTCATGATGGCAACAAGGCCTTCCAGCAAAGAGGTCATCACCCTCTGGCCCTTACCCGTTTGTTGCCTGTAGTAAAGCGCTCCTAAAATTGCAATGGCAAGGAACATTCCGCCGCACAGATCGACAACCTGGGGCTGAACCTTGGCAGGTTTACCTCCGGGTTCGGATGTAACACTCACGAGCCCAACAAGGGATTGTATTATCAATTCAAATCCAGGCTTATCTTTATAAGGGCCGGTTTCACCAAAAGCGCTCAATGAAGCATAGATAATATCCGGTCTTATCTTCTTGATCTCTTCATATCCCAATCCCAGTCGATCCATAACACCGGGTCTAAAATTTTCTGCAAAAACATCGTAGTTTTTAACCAGCCGTCTGACGATATCGACACCTTCTTTTTTCTTGAGGTCAACTGCCAGGCATTTTTTATTTCTGTTGGAGCAAAAAAAATATGCGCTCTCACCTTTTTGTAGCGGGGGTGTGCTCCTCAAAGGATCGCCGGTTCCGATTTTCTCGACTTTTAATATTTCAGCTCCAAGATCCCCTAATATCATGGTCCCATAAGAACCAGCTAGAACGTGTGTAAAATCAAGAATCTTGATTCCCTCTAGCGGACCTTTGCTGCTCACGGTTACCTCCTTATTATGACGTTCCATTGCTGTATGCGATCATCGAAAATACCTTCCTGTCCACTTTGTATCTGTGCTCGAAGATGGCATGCAAAGCTTTTTCAACTCCCGCCAGATAGCTTTGCCTCACCCATCGTAGTGTATTGCTTAATCAAATGGGTAAAACCAGCCCGCAAATGGTTTATCAACGCGCGACGAGCCGCATCGACATCCTTTGCACGAATGGATTTCAGTATGTTTTTATGATCTTCCAGGTAAGAATCGATATCCGCCTGCTTAAACGGGTAAAAACTTCTGAATACCAGCACTTGATCGAAAAGCTGCTCGATGATTTGACATAAGAACTTCCAGCCAGAAGCGCTGTAAAGTTCCAGATGAAAGATACGATTGTAAAAAAAATATTTACCGGAATCGTGGCAATATGAAGATAGATCGCGATTCATCTCCTCCAGTTCTGATAGCTTTTGGGCAGATATTTTCGTGGTTGCCAAGCAGACCGCTTTACCTTCCAGCTCGAACCGAATCTCAAAAACCTCCTTTATTTGTTCAAGGCTGGCCGGATTCGCGACCACCGCTCCTTTGTTAGGAATAGTCAGAACCAGGCCAGAGCCTTCCAGCGCTCTGAGCGCCTCCCTTATGGCGATCCTGCCCAGATTGAGATGTTGTTCCATTTTAGCAGGAATAAGCCGCATTCCGGGCCTATATTCTCCTTTAAGAATGGCTTCCTTGATGGTTGCCATTGCGATCTCCGTCATCGTTCTATAAGTGGTTGAGTTAACATTAAGGGACATGGATTATGCCTTTCAGGTTGGTAAAATTGTTATTCTTATATATTTCATAAAATATATTTTATCAAGTTTAAAATCATGGTTGTAAAAAATGTAAGTGCCGCTTACTATTCTCCGTGGAGTCACCCTCTGATACGACAATCGGGACTGGAAGCCTTTATGATGCTCCAGGAATATGCCAGGGAGCATGTGCTGGCCTGCCTTGTTCCGGCGTTTTTTATCGCCGGGGCCATCGCCGTGTTTGTGTCCCAGGCATCGGGGCTCAAATACTTCGGGCCCCGGGCCAATAAGGTTTTATCTTACTCTGTGGCCTCGGTTTCGGGAGCTATCCTGGCGGTTTGCTCCTGTACGGTTTTGCCGCTGTTCGCCGGTATCTACTCCCGCGGAGCGGGCATTTGTCCGGCAACGGCGTTTCTTTATTCCGGTTCGGCCATCAATGTCCCTGCTATCACTCTTACAGCCAAAATTCTTGGCTGGCAACTGGGCCCGGCAAGAGCAGTGGGCGCGATACTGTTCGCTGGAATAACCGGTTTGCTGATGGCTTTGATTTTTAGCAAAGATGATGCCGCCCGTACTGCCGGGCAGCTCTATGTGCCGGATGCCGGAGCCAAGCAACGCTCCCTGCCGCAGGACACCCTGTATATTCTAACCATGGTGCTGATCCTGGTCTCTGCCGCCTTTGCCAAACCGACCCCTGAAGCCACCGGCCTTTGGCCGGCCATCTTCGCTGCCAAATGGTACATCACTGTAATACTGCTCATCATACTGGGATTCATGCTCAAGACCTGGTTTACCAGGGCCGAGTGCAAAAACTGGGTGGAGCCCACCTGGGGTTTTATGAAGCAGATCTTTCCGCTGCTGGCAGGGGGTGTTCTTGTGGCCGGTTTCATGCTGGGACGTCCAGGTCATCCAGCCCTGATCCCCGAGCAGTGGATTCAATCCCTTGTGGGAGGCAATTCCATCTGGGCCAACCTTATTGCTTCGGTGGCTAGGGCTTTCATGTATTTTGCCACGTTGACCGAGGTGCCCATTCTTCAAGGGCTTTTAGGGGCCTCCATGGGCAAGGGACCGGCGCTGGCACTGCTTCTGGCAGGACCGGCACTATCACTTCCCAACATGCTGGTAATCGCCAGTGTCATGGGTGTGAAAAAAACGGTGACCTTCTGGGGCATTATTGTGATAATGTCCACCATCGCAGGAATGCTTTACGGCTAATGGTTTGTTTGATCGGCAATAAAATAAAATTATATATACGGTCATAATTATCTGCGCAATATACGGTTTAATTCCACTAAAAATAAATAATACCCTTGGAAATTATGCGCAATTATTTATGACCGCATGTATAGTAAAGGAGTGACAAAATGGAAATCAAGGTCTTGGGTCCTGGCTGTCCCAAATGCCAACAGACAGAGAAAGTGGTTAAGGAGGCGGTGTCCGAATCAGGCGTGGCCGCCGATGTGGGAAAAATCACCGACGTGATGAAAATAGCCGGCTACGGGGTGTTAGGAACGCCAGCGGCAGTGATCAACGGTTAAGTTAATCAGTGTGGGCAAAGTCCCTAGCAAAGAGGAGGTCAAATTCTGGCTTTACAAGTAAAGAGGAAGTTTAACACTAAGACCTCTTGGCAAACCCCAAGATATTTCAAACGGAATACTGTTTTTTGCATCGGATTATGCCGACTGGATCACGGGCCAGGTTCTTTCCATAAACGGAGGTAAATTGTAAGCAGCACAGCGTATTGTTGGAGACGATATTATGATATTGGCTGAAAAAAAGGAATTTTCCGGAATCAATACCCGAAGACGACAAAGCCTTGTGGCCAATCCGCATGCCTGCACCGGGTGTAGGACCTGTGAAGCGATATGTTCCTTGATAAAAACCGGTGCCATTGCTCCGGATATGGCCAGGATCGGCATCGATCGCCGTCCATTTAAGGGTGAGTTTGTTCAAAGAATTTGCCTTCAGTGCTCCATTCCGTATTGTTTAAACGCCTGTCCGGTTGGGGCCATACGAATATCCAATAAGATCGGCACAGTGCTGATCGATAAACACACCTGTGATGGCTGTGGTTTATGCAAAGCAGCATGTCCGTATGGTGTGATAGTAATAGATACGGAAACCGAAAAGGCATATAAGTGCGACCTGTGCAATGGGAAACCGCAATGCGTGAAATCTTGTCCCATGAATGCCCTGGGAATAGCCGTATTCGGAAATGAGGTGCCCCCATGAAAGAAAAATCAGGTGGTTGGGCGGATAAAATCCTTCGAATCAATTTAAGCGACCGGAGTTTTCGGGTAATTCCAACGGAGATTTACTCCAGGAAAATGCTGGGAGGACTGGGCATTGCGGCAAGGGTGGCATGGGATGAAATCAAGCCGGAAACAAAAGCATTTGATGCCGACAATAAACTGATATTTGCCACAGGCCCTCTTACCGGAACATTGGCTCCGGGCTCTGGCAGAATGGAGGTGATGGGCAAATCCCCGCGCACCTTCCCAGATGAGGTGGTTACACGATCCGGAATGGGGGGGCACTGGGGCGTAGAATTGAAGAGGGCCGGATACGACGCCGTCATCATAGAGGGCCAGGCGGACGTAGCTGTCTATATCTATATTGACTGCAATAATATTGAATTCCACGGTGCCGAAGATCTCTGGGGAAAGGATACCTATGCCACCCAAAGATGCCTGAAGCAAAAACATGGAGATAAGGTCCAGGTCGTTTGTATCGGTCCGGCCGGTGAGAACAGGAGTCGTATCGCAACAATTGTTTCGGAAACAAGCTTTACATCCGGAAAATCCGGGTTCGGCGCGGTCATGGGTGCAAAAAAGGTAAAAGCCATTGTCGTCAATGGAAGCGGCGGTCGAATTCGTGTGGCTCGTTCCGGTCGATTAGTCAACCTTGCCGCACATTATCGCGAACTGCTCGGATATAATCCGATGCGTGAATGGACGGTCGGGTATTGTCCCCCTGATTATCACCAGCGATTTTACAAAAAATACCGAAAAGGAAATGCCAGCTGTTTCGGATGCACCTTGCAGTGCTTTGCCTTTATAAAGGTACCCGAACTCGATCCTGCCCAGGTTCACTGCATCAATTATTACTATATGAAACCGGCGTACGATTTTTACGGTGAGACACTTGAAGGTGATCAAACCGTATGGCAGAGTATTTTGCTGTGTAACAAACTCGGGTTGTGCACTTTCGAGATGGCGGGCTTTGTTCCATGGCTAAAAGATTTGTTCGATGCCGGCCGATTGAACGAAAAAACATCCGGTCTGCCGCTTACCAAACTGGGAAGCAGGGAATTCATAGAATCGCTGCTGATAAACATTGCGTATCGTAAAGGCATTGGAGATGTTCTGGCCGAAGGCGCCCCGCGTGCCGCAGGGATACTGCAGGATGCCTGGGCCTTGTACGAGAAGTATTACCCGGCTCACGGCCAGACAGAGCACAACTCAGTCAGGGATTATCCGGCCATCGCACTTTTGTGGGCACTGGACAGCCGGGATCCCATGATCGACCATCACGCCTATCGACACCTTGCCGTATCGCGTCAGCGGTGGCCCAAACCCCATGGTCTTACCGCTAAAGAGGCGCAAAACATCTCTGAAAATATCTTTGAAACCAGAACTGCCATCGATCACACTACATTTGCGGAAAAGGCAAAAGCCGTGGCCTATTGCCAGGATAGATCCGCCGTTATAAATAGTTTGGTACTTTGTGACTTTCTGTTTCCCATATTTATCAGCCAGTCCAGGAAAGATCGTATGGGAGACACGGCTGCGGAAAGCAGGTTGCTTTCGGCTGTGACCGGAACGGACATCGACGAAAAGACCCTCAATGCTGTCGGAGAGCGGATATGGAACCTGCTTCGGGCGATCATGGTGCGGGAAGGAAGAACAAAACAGAAAGATACCCTGCATCCGACAAACTTTCAGAAGGCCGACTCGCAAAAGCAAGCGGCATCGCATTCAGTTGCGATCATTTCCGCCAACCATACCCAACCGATTGACCGTGAGGCCTTTGAAAGAGCCAAAGCGGAATATTATGACATTCGAGGCTGGGATCCTAACACAGGGTGGCCTGATCGTGAAACCCTCCAAAAACTGGATTTAAATGATATCGCGGATGAACTTTACGATCCTAAAGCTCCAGGTGATGGAAGCTGACTTAACAGATGGTGCCGGAGAAGAACCGGAAAAAGATTCCCTTGCTCGCAAGCTGAATCCATGTTAAAAATTTTTAAAAATTGCCTGTCACTATATAAAAGCCTGCTGGTTATCCTGTGTGAAATATCACGCTATGAAGATGTGGCTTTATTTTAAAAAATCGATTCAAAGACCCTATGCTTTTCCCGAGAGTTTGCTCGGAAAAAGTGGCCCCTTTGGGGGCAGTTGAAATAAGAACCCAGTTGTAAGTGATCTAAAGTGCCTAAAGTGCCTAAAGTTAAGGTATCG
>JAFDFZ010000268.1 GCA_019309565.1 Deltaproteobacteria bacterium | reverse complement strand
CATTGCTTAAAATTCATCCCGTTAGAAAATCAGAAATAAATTTTCATGGTTGATGAAGTATTTATCTTGGAGGTTACTTTATCAATTATCTCCAGCAATTGTAGATTTTCTAACGGGACAGGACAAAAGGGCGTTGTTTGTCAAACCCGTTGGGTCGGCACAACAGGCCACAGGGGGCAAAGGGTTCACCCTGTTGAATCCTGCGAAGCAGGGCCGCCGTAGGCGGCATTCAACAGGGCAGGGCCTTTTTCATCATAGCCCCGGTCGATAAGAGCCTGGCGTGATAGGTTTTCGTTTCTGGGATTGTAGTCGATGATCGGGACAGAGCCTCTGGCACGGATGTAGTCATAGTTGTCTGTAATATCGTACTCTTGCCCGGTGAAATTTCCCGAAGGGAATATTCAATTCACCTTCATCAATATCAAACTTGTACCTGGATTACGTATTCTATCTAAACAACTGTCTGCCCTATTTCACCGGGTGAAAGTCGGCAATGTCTATTTTGATCTGACAGCGGTGATGCACTGCTATCTGATTGTTATTGACTATGATCTGGCTGCCCTCTTCGGCATTACCGGGGATGTTGCTGACTGCCACGGGTAGTTCTAGTTTCAGATGCATTTCCACCGATGAGGTCAGCACCAGGTTGTAGCCGAAGATTTTTTGTTTTCGATTGGGGTTTTGGGGATCTCTTCGTACTCCGACTTGCCCTGTTAAATTTCCCAGAGGGAATTTTCGAATAGTGTAAGCCTTACCAGATTGTTTCTGTAATTCAAACATTATTCAATCAATCCAAATTATTCCCTATTTAACAGGGTGAAGCATCAGTGTCTTTGGGCAGTTTGGGACATGAGATGGTTATAGAGCGGTCACAGAAGTTTATGGAGGTAACAGCCGAGCGGATGGTATGGATGCATAGCCGGTGTTTTTCCAGTTCTTTTTGCACCCCGAACAAGATAGCTGTGTTTTTTTTTGTTATTTCCTATGATAAAAGTACTTAGAGTTCCGGAATAACATGTCCTCCAAAGCGAGCATGGTATAATACCTTCAGTAACTCATAAAGGAACTGGAGGTGACCTATGCTCAACAAGGAGGACTGGATGAATATTAAAGCACAAGTAGCCAGGGGAGTCTATCAAAAAGACATTGCAGCGGAACTGAGGGTTCACCCCAAAACCATCAGTCGGGCTTTGAAGCGAGGTGGCCCGCCCAGGGGCAAACGGTCCCGGGGCAGCAAGTTGGATCCATTTAAGCCGATGATCGATCAGATGCTTCAAGAAGGCATCTGGAATGCGGTGGTTATTTTGCGTGAGATCCAGCAGAAGGGATACACAGGTAAGAGCACGATTCTGTATGACTATATTCAACCCAAGCGGCCGTTGAGAGCATCGAGGGCAACGGTGCGTTTTGATACCGAACCGGGCAAACCGATGCAAAATGACTGGGGTACTATTAACACGATCGTAGCGGGGGTTTTTACAAAGGTTCATTTTACGGTAAACACACTTGGCTTTAGCAGACGGTTTCATTTTTGGTGCACCGACAGTCAGGACGCAGAGCACACCTATGAGGGAATTATTCGTGCCTTTGAACACTTTGGTGGAACCACCGAGCAGGTGCTTGTTGACAATCAGAAATCTACGGTAATCGAGCATCGTATAGGCAAACAGGTTCGGTTTAATCCGAGGTTTATTGATCTTGCAGATCATTATGGATTCACCGCCCGTGCCTGTCGGCCCTTTCGGGCGAAGAGCAAGGGTAAAGATGAACGGATGGTGGGATATATCAAGAATCACTTTTTTGTTCGGTACCGAGCTTTCGACAGTTTTGCCCATCTGAACCGGCTGGCGGTTCAATGGCTTGAGCAGGAAGCCGATAGAAGGTTTCACGGTACGGTCAAAGAGGTGGTCATTGAGCGTTTCAAAAAAGAGGCTGTATGTTTGGGGCCACTTCCGGCCAGCAGATACGACACCTCTTATTTGAACATCGGCTTGTTCACTGTGACGGATATATCGAAGTTGGTGGGAACCGATACAGTGTTCCGGCAGGATAATTGATGAGGCCCTTTCGGTACAGCGTGATCAGGATCTCTCTGCAGGCCATGTCTTTTAGATTGCCATTGGGTTGACGCCAGTTCTCTCCGAGGCGTAGGCTTTACGAGCCGGAGGCCATTTTTGGCACAGGATTTTGGAGATTTGAGTGTGGCTTTTGCTCCAGTTCTCATCGATGACGGCCTGGATGAATTTGACATCATCGGTGTCAATAGTCCTATTTCTGATGGTCAGGGACAACATGACCAGCATATAACAAAAAAATATGTTGGACGCCAGCTCAAAATGAAAAAAAGT
>JAFDFZ010000001.1 GCA_019309565.1 Deltaproteobacteria bacterium | reverse complement strand
TCTGCTTCTCCGTTTACCACAAGACTGTCTACTACAGCAGGCGGGCTTGTGTCCTGAACTGAACCGTAAATGATTAAATTATCACTATTCGAATAATATGTGGCTTTTATCCATGCATTGGATCGCGCAATGTTTGAAAGCCTGATCTCATCTACCTTGCCGCTTAAAAAGTGCTCACCACCGCCTCCGGCATAACAGCCAACTGTAAAATCTCCATTGGTTGAAATGGGATTGCCAGGCTGGCTGTAAACAGGTTGAATAAAGATGATAAATAAGGTCAGAAGACATATTACACCCCTTGCTTCTATTCTCATGACATCCCCCTTTTCATATGGGTTAAATCACGAAAATACACAAACTCTACGATATGCCGGCAAAATAAATCATATGCAGATCAATCTCGACCTTGCATCAATTGAGCATTATGAAAGGTAAATAAGTCTTGCGATCGGTACCAAAAGCAGCCTGGTTCTTAAAGAGCTGCTTTTTTTCTAAACTGGAATGGATTAAATGGGTTGATAATAAAAGATCGGCCTGCCAAACTACTCTAATTATGTGAACAGAACATTAACAAACAAAATAACAACTGCGCTCTTTTCAACTCAAAATTTTTCAAAAACATATTCGTGTATAAACCCAAAATAGACCTTTTTGAGCAATTCTTGGCAACAGTTTTGACTGGCAGGAGATTTGAAGCGTTACGTGAGCATCACAGAAGCGGTTAAGTTCCTGACAGTTTCACCGGATGCTTTGCGTCACTGCGATCGCTCAGGAAAACTCCAATTCCATCTGAAGCAGAATATACAATTATCCGAAACGGACCAGCTCTCACAAAGTAGTATAAAACAAGTCAATTAAAATTTTGAGTTCTCTGTACTAACACTTACCGAGAAAGTCAAGGAAAAAATCTGCACGAAAGATCGTGTTTGAGGATTTTTGGAATCGAATTTTTCATCTCTTAGCAGACCCACACGGAAGCAATGAGTCGGGTGAATCAGTTGTGTAAAAAAACAAACCCGAAAGAGATGGAACCTCTTTCGGGTTTGAGAAAAAGGAAGGTGCGCTACTGTCGATCTATGATTGGCACATTTTAAAACATAGTCATGGTGCCGAAGGCCGGACTTGAACCGGCACGGGTCTCCCCACTACCCCCTCAAGATAGCGTGTCTACCAAATTCCACCACTTCGGCACATTCATTACGGTGACTTTTGCTCAGGTGATGTCGGCTTTAACGGTTCGCTTTCCGAACCAGAGCCGGAGCCGGTCTGTGCCGGTGCCGTCTGCTCTGTTGGCGGCTTTACTTTCTCCATGATCGATCCCTCCGGGCGGTGACTGGAGAGATATGCTAGCCCAAGAGAGGTGATCATGAAAACAATAGCTGCAACGGTGGTGGCCTTGCTTAAAAAAGTAGATGCCCCGGTGCTGCCGAAAAATGTCTGACTTGACCCTCCTCCGAAGGCGGCACCCATGTCAGCGCCTTTTCCGGTTTGAAGCAGAACAATCATAATGAGCGCGATACACACAATGACATGAATCACAATAAGTAAAATCGACATTTAATTCTCACACGGCTTTACGATTCAAATTTAATTATTTTACTGAACGCTTCAGCATCCAGGCTTGCACCACCAACCAGTGCGCCGTCTATATCCGGCATCGCCATCAGCCGGTTAATATTATCCGGCTTTACGCTTCCCCCATAAAGAATTCTCATGGAATTTGCCAATTTATCATCGAACCTCTTTTCGATCAGTCCCCGGATAAATTGATGTGCTTCCTGAGCCTGTTCGGGTGTTGCCGTTTTTCCCGTACCAATAGCCCACACAGGTTCGTATGCTATGATCAATTTTTTCAAACTTTCAGCAGTGTATTTATTTAACCCTTTTGTCACCTGTTTGTCAAGAACAGAATAAGTTTGCTTTGCCTCCCTTTGCTCTTCGGTTTCACCGATGCATACAATTGGTATCAGATCGCTTTGAATCGCAGTGCCAAGCTTTTTATTGACAGTCCCATCGGTTTCACCAAAATATTGACGCCTCTCTGAATGGCCGATAATCACATATTTGCACCCCGCTGAAATTAACATAGATGCGGAGATCTCTCCAGTATAGGCCCCTTCTTTTTCCCAGTGCATGTTCTGGGCGCCCAATGCCACGGGGCTTTCCTTTAATACTTCCGATACCGGTGCCAGGGCCGTGAAGGCAGGGGCAATCATAACCTCTGTTTCGGTAACATCCGAGATCAACTGAACAAGCCTGCGCGCCATGTCCACAGCCTCTTGTCCTGTCTTATACATTTTCCAGTTCCCTGCGATCAGCGGTATCCGTTTCCTCATTTGTTTAACTCCGTTCTATAGTTTAGCAGTAAAAGGGATTGCATTTCAAATAATTCACTTTTCCCTTGCTGTCATCTCCATTGACTCACGTCCGACTTGCTGATGGCGTACAAAAAGCTTTTGGTTGCATTTACAGTTGCTCTCCGACCATGGCCGCAAGATCTATCATTCTATGTGAATATCCCGATTCATTATCGTACCAGGAAAGCACTTTTACCATGTTGCCAATGACGTGTGTAGTCTGGGAATCCACGATGGAGGACAGGGTTGAACCGTTGAAATCAATTGATACCAGAGGTTTTTCGCTGAACCCGAGAATGCCGGATAGTTCTCCTTCAGATGCCTTTTTGAGAGCATCATTTACATCAGATACGGTGACCCCGGACTTTTCGATGGTTGCGACGAAATCGACGATTGACACATTGGGTGTCGGCACCCGGATGGCAAGCCCGTTCAATTTGCCATCAAGCTCCGGCAATACCAGCGAAACGGCTTTTGCCGCACCGGTGGTGGTTGGAATCATGGAAAGCGCAGCGGCTCTTGCCCTTCTAAGATCTTTATGAGGAAAATCAAGAAGGCGCTGATCTCCGGTATAGGCATGAACGGTGGTCATAAGCCCGGATTTGATTCCGAAATTTTCCAACAGCACTTTTGCCACCGGCGCCAGGCAGTTGGTGGTACAGGATGCATTGGAGATGATATGGTGTTTCGCGGGATCATACTGGTTTGAATTGACACCCATCACAATGGTTATGTCCGGATCCTTGGCAGGTGCTGAAATAATCACTTTCTTTGCGCCGGCGGACAGATGTTTGGAAGCATTTTCGCGATCCCTGAAAATACCGGTACATTCCGCCACAACATCGACGTCATGCTCTGCCCAGGGAAGCTGAGCAGGATCCTTTACCGAAGAGATGGTGATCGATTTGCCATCCAGCTCAATGGCGTTGTCCCTGGCAACCGCTTCGGTTTCCAGTCGACCGTGGACAGAATCATAATTCAACAGATGGGCCATGGTGGCTGCATCCGTAAGATCATTGATCGCAACCACCTCTACTTCAGGATGGCTCAGGGCCGCTCTGAAAACAACCCGTCCAATTCTTCCGAAGCCGTTGATGCCTAATCTTATACTCATGTTTCCTCCTTATAGTTTTTTTCTCATCACCAGCGCATCCTCCCCGGTGTCAGAATAATAAGCCGGTCGTGAGCCCACCACCTGGAAGCCGTGTTTGTGATAGAATGAGATGGCGGGAAAATTCGAGCGCCGAACATCCAATATTGCCGTCAAAGCCGCCTTCTCCAATGCGCGGGAGAAACTTTCTTTTAACAGCATCGATGCTACCCCCTTGCGGCGCCAGTTTTGTGCCACGGCAAGTTTCAGGATGTACATCTCCCGGTGAATCAGACGGGAACACAGATAGGCAACCACTCCATGCGGGTATTGCGTATCGTCTCCTCTGACCACCAGATTCAACGCACATTCGCATGTTATCTCCTTTAAAAACGAGTCACGACTCCACGGATGCCGAAAAGCTTGTCTTTCAATGGCAACTACAGCGTCAAGATCGGCTTTCGAAAAGATCCCTATATTCCACACTACACCTAACTTCTTTTGTTTCCCTTTAAGATTCGGCTTGCCAGTGAAATGCTTTTTTGACCGTAAGATTCAAGGTTTTCTGCAAGTTCACCAAGTTTCATCTCGCCGCGGGAATTAACCGCTTTAATCAATACCGGAAGATTCACTCCGGATATGACCTCTATCTTGCCTTCTTCAAGAAAAGAGTAACTCAAATTGGAAGGGGTTCCTCCGAACATATCCGTTAACAGAAGAACGCCTTTTTTTTGATCGACGCTTTTGATGCCATCGGAAATCTTCTTCCGCAAAACATCGGCGCTTTCTTTAAGATCAATGGAGACGGCAACCACAGCCTCAGGGGTGCCGTCAAGAATAAAATTCGCCGCATCGATCAGAGCATCTCCCAGTTTACAGTGTGTTACAATAACAATTCCTATCATAGCCGTTGTCAGTTAACCTCTGCGTTGTTTATTAAAAAAGGGGTCAATTTTCATTATTCGCTGCTTTTCTATCCTCTGTTTCAACATCTCTCTCATTCTGATCAATATCCCGATGGGTGATTTCCACTTTTTTACCCAGCCGGATGATATGCTCGTATAAATATCTAGCAATAACCACCGAACGATGTCGTCCTCCTGTGCATCCGACAGCAATGGTCAGATAGGATTTGCCCTCCTTTTCGTATAATGGAATCAAATAGTCAAGCAGGTCTATATATTTTTTTAAAAATTGTTGGGTTTCGGCATTGCTCAGAACATAATTTCTGATGGCCTCTGTTTCCCCATCCAGTTCTTTGAGCTCCGGTACAAAGTATGGGTTTGGAAGAAATCGAACATCCATCAATAAATCGGCATCCGGAGGAATACCGTATTTGTAGCCAAAGGATTGCACGGTGATACGCATTGGCATACGCGTTGCGCTTCTTTGGGCAATATCGAAAATAGCGGCCTTTAGCTGGTGAACCGTGTACCGAGATGTGTTTAAGATGATATCGGCGGTGATTCTTAATTCTTTCAGTTGTTTTTTTTCGGTCCTGATACCTTCCAGAAGCCCCTTTTCCTGTGATAGCGGATGATGACGTCGAGTCTGGCTGTAGCGTTGAAGCAAAACATCCTCGCTTGCTTCCAGAAACAGGATCCTGAAATGGTAACCTTTCTGTCTTAAGGATTCGAAAATAGTTGGACACTTTGATATGAAACCTTTTTCACGAAGGTCCATGACAAAGGCCAGGCCTGAGATTTCAGGTGCGCCCTGTATGGGAAGCTCAAGAAATTTCGGAAGCAGATCAACCGGTAGATTATCCACGCAAAAAAATCCGGCATCTTCAAAAGCAGCCATCGCCGTGCTTTTTCCTGAGCCTGAAAGACCTGTAATAATAATGATGTTAAAGTGTTTCATTCAGCTAACAACATGCCTTGCGACCTATATTCAACTGAAAGTCGTTTTAGACCGGCTCCTTAAAAAATATGGCGGGTAAGTCATACACCCGCCCACCATTTGCGAATTCACTGCATGTGATGCGTCTAAAAAAGTTCAAATCTTCAGGGGATGAAATCGGTATGCGCTAAAAATCTTCGTCTTCCTCCTGGATAGTTTTTATGACCTCATCTTTATCTCTTGCTGCTAACAGTTTTTCTTTAAACGGATCATTTTTCAATATTCGCGATATCCGGGCAAGAAGCTTTAGATGAAGACCGGCTGAATTTTCCGGTGTTATCAGAAGAAAAAAGATATAAGTAGGCCGGCCGTCCATGGATTCAAAATCGACTCCCTTCCGGCTAAGCCCAAAACCAAGAATCAGGGATTTCAGCGCCTTCACCTTGCCGTGAGGGATCCCGATACCCCCTCCGATGCCTGTACTCCCAAGGCTTTCCCGTTCCATGAGCACACGGACAATATCATCATGGTTAAGCTTGGCAATCCGAGCAACAGGGGCAACCAGTTCGTCCAGCACACCCTTTTTATCTGTAGATTTCAAGTCTAAGAGAATTGCATCTTTTTGTAAAACATCCAATATTTTCATTTTATTCTAGTTCCATGTCGAAAATCCGAAAAAAATAAGTCAAAGAATATTTCCTGTCCAACGCCAGCCGTATTCCCGAGCCTATTAATCGCTTGGCTGGATTAAGCCGTAGTGGCCGTCCTTTCGTCGATAAAGTACATTTACTTTGTTAGTTTTGGCATTTGTAAACACAAGGAAGTTGTCTGAGACCAGCTCCATTTGCATGGTGGCTTCTTCAATATCCATTGGTTTGTATTCAATGTTTTTCACTATAATCTGTCTGCCGGATTCATCCTCCATAATGGTCGTTTTTTCAGCAAAAAGCTCTTTTGCGATTCCTCCCCGGCGCTCTCTGATTTTTTGCTTGTTTTTCTTGATTTGCTTTTCAAGTTTATCCAGCGCCATATCGATTGCCGAATACATATCGTTTGTTTCTTCTTTACCGATAAGGTTGAGCCTGTCACCGGAAATATTTATTTCGGCAATATGCCGGAACTTTTCCACAGAAAGAACAACACTGGCCTCTGCGGGGTTGTCTAATAGTTTGTCAAATCGATTCAGTTTCTCTCTAACATATGTTTTTAAGTTCTCCGAAGGATCCAGATTCTTAAAGGTTACCGATGTCTGCATACTTGTTCTCTCCCTAAAATTGCTTTCGTTTAGAGGAGGGCAACACCTTCATCATTTCCCGATATTTGGCCACGGTTCTTCGGGCTATGTTGATATTGGCCTCCTTGAGAAGTTCTGATATTTTGCTGTCGCTGTAAGGTTTGCGGGGATCTTCGCTTTCAATGATCTGTCTTATCTTTTCTTGAACACTGGCAGATGCGATGGCATCGCCATGGATGCGGCTGATGGAACTGTTGAAAAAATATTTCAATTCAAATATGCCCTGAGGGGTGTAGGCATACTTGTTGGTCGTCACCCGGCTTATGGTGGATTCATGCATACCTATGTCTTGAGCCACATCTCTTAAGACCATGGGTTTCAAGTACGCAATCCCTTTTTCAAAAAAATCCCGTTGGAATTTCACGATACTTTCCATTACCCTGTAAATGGTCTTCTGGCGCTGGTGAATGCTGCGAATGAGCCATGTTGCGGATCGCAATTTTTCCTGAATATATTCTTTTGCAGCATCTGAGATCTCTCCGTCCTTATGGATGGCCCTTTTGTAAAGAGAATTTACCCTTAACTTGGGCATGCCGTCGTCGTTGAGCATTATTGCGAAATCATCTTCAAATTTATATACATAGATATCAGGGGTAATATATTGGGGCTCCTCATCGCTGAATTGGCGAGCGGGTTTTGGTTCCAGCCCTTTTATTATGTTCACTGCGGAGATTACTTCATCCAGATTTGTTTTCAAAGCCCTGGCAATGGCCTTGTAATTTTTGCTTTCAAGGTGGTTTAGATGATTTTCAATTATTTCGGTGACAATAGTGTTGTTTAGATTGAAATAGTTGGCCTGGATGAGCAAGCATTCCTTCAGGTCTCTTGCACCCACTCCGACAGGATCAAATGTCTGCACGCGCGATAACACGCTCTTAACCATATCCTCACTGGCTCCACTTAAACTGCATAGCTCTTCAATGGAAATATCCAGATAACCATCCGTATCAAGGTTTCCAACAATGAGGCTGCCTATTTTTTCCTCTTCCGGTGTTGGGGAAAACATCATTAGCTGCCAGAGGAGATGATCGCTCAAGGAGGTTTTTGTTGCCGTAAAGGCCTCGAAACTGGGACTGTCCCTATCTTCTGTTTCAAAGCTGATTCGATAAGGGGTGTTGTATTCTTCAATGTAGTTGCTCCAATCGATATCATCTCTTACTTTTTCTTCGATCGATACCTCTTTTGCGGTTGGTGTCTCCTCGGGGGGCACTTCGCTCATCTCTTCGCCCTGATCGTCAACAGAGCCGTCAAGAGCCTCTTCCAGGGCAGGGTTTTCTTCAAGTTCCTGGCGAATGGTTTCGATCAGCTCCAGCCGGGACAGCTGCAAGAGCTTGATGGCCATTTGCAGCTGGGGAGTCATTATTAGCTGCTGGGATAACCTCAGTTGTTGTCGTAATTCGATTGCCATATTATAAACAGAATTCGTCCCCTAAATAGCAGCTTCTTGCGATTTTGCTTGAAGCTATTTTATCAGGCGTTCCAAACTCGATAACTTTTCCATCGTTTATTATATAAGCTGTATCGCATACTTCCAGTGTTTCCCTCACATTGTGATCGGAAATAAGGATACCGATCCCGCGATGTTTAAGATGTGCGATGATGTTCTTAAGATCGATGACAGCCAGTGGATCAATACCTGCAAACGGTTCATCCAGCAACATAAAAGAGGGGTTTGTTGCAAGCGACCGACTGATTTCCAACCGACGTCTTTCGCCTCCGGAAAGCAGACTGGCTCTTTGATCCGACAAGTGTCGAATGCCCAATTCATCCAGAAGATTTGACGCCCGCCGCTCTTGTTCCGATTTCGACAGAGGCAAGGTTTCTAGAATTGCCATTACATTTTGTTTGACCGTCAGTTTCCGAAACACAGATGGTTCCTGCGGTAAATACCCCACCCCTTTGCGGGCCCGCAGATACATTGGACAGCTGGTAATATCCTCGCTGTTGAGGTATACTTTCCCTCCTTCCGGCTTGATCAGCCCTATGGTCATGTAAAAGGTGGTTGTTTTACCGGCCCCGTTTGGTCCCAGCAACCCCACCACATCGCCGTTCTCCACACTTAAGCTTATACCATTTACAACGGGTCGGCTATGATAAACCTTGACAAGCTGATGAAGCGAAAGCCGTGACATGGTCTTATCTTATACCGCCCTTTTCTCCTGGATAAAATATGACCTCCACCCGCTTTTCCTTACCGCCTTCAATACTGATACGTCCATCATCTCTGTAAAAGGTTATTTTGGAACCGGATATTGAATCATTACCCCTTGTTATTTTGGAATTTTTACCGGTAAGAATCAAGACGCGAGTTTCGGTAATATAAACAGCTTCATCGGCCACCGCCAGGTTCTGTTCAAAGCGTATTTTTACGTTGCCGGTTGCAACCAGTTTCTCAATGGCCTGCTCTGCCGATGGTGCCTTTCCTTTTTCGCCTAAACCACCTTTATAATAGATCTTGAGTTTATCGGCGCGTATCACATTATTGCCCTGGGAGGCTTTAACATTGCCGGTAAACTCGGCGAACTTGGCCTGATTGTCAACTGTCAGGCTGTCGGCGGAAATTCGAATCTGTTCACTGGAGTCTTTTCCACCTGGTTTTTCCTGTGAATAAAGAGATCCGGCTGTTCCGACTGCCACAATCAGTATGGCTGCAATTGCCGGTAAGATTGAAAACGATCTACTGGATTTAAAGTATTGCCTTTTCATGGATGTTCCCCTTGATGTTCCCTTTGAACACGGCCTGATTACGGTTCAAATCTATGAACATGGAATCTGCAGCCAATCGGATAAAGGTCCCGGATATCTCAACAGGTACCGGTGAGGAAATGGTTCGCTTCTTGTGATTGTAATGAAGATTCTCGGTTCGCAATCTATAATTGATGTTTTTTACCACAACATTGCCGGTAACTTCAATGTCATTTGAATCTGTCTTTAACACGCCCTTGTCTGCCGTCATGTAAATATGGCTCCCGTCTTTGAGAAAAAACGTTATGGACAGATCTTTGAGTACGGCCTTTTTTTGAGAATCGAAATATTTTACGGAACCGGCATTCAGGCTCCACTCTGTTGCACCGTCCTTTGTAGCGGTCTGGTGAACCTTTCCAATGGATATGTTTGCATCTCCTGGAACGGGAGATACGGAAGAGTTCCTCTTGTCTGCATATTGGCGATAGCGGATAAATATTGCAAAGATGATGCCAAATGAAATAAAGATCCCCGAAAGCAAGAACAATTTAAGCTTCCCTTGTTTGGTGCGAAACAAAAGAGACATCATGAAAACCCTTTAAGCATATGTTCCCAAAGTGCTTTGGCTTTCAGAATCGATTCACAGACTTCTCTGACCGCACCCTCTCCCCCGGGCGCAGTGGTAACCAAATCCGCTTTGCTTAAAACTAATTCATGGGCATTTGAGACAGCGATGGAAAGACCGACCCTGTTCATCAAAGGAAGATCCGTAAGATCGTCTCCAACGGCCGCCATTTTTTCGGCAATAATACCTGTTTTCTTCTCGATTTCTTTCAGAACAGCGGCTTTGTCTTTTACATTGTCAAAAATTAGGTCGATACCCAGATTTCGGCATCGATGATACAGGGCCTCAGAACGCCTGCCTGTCACAATACAAATCTTGATACCCGACTCGCCAAGCAGCCGGATGCCCAGTCCGTCTTTTACATTAAAAGCTTTGATTTCCGATCCATTGTCGTTGTAAATAATGGTTCCGTCAGTCAGAACTCCGTCCACATCAATAAGAAGGGCTTCGATATCTTTAAGTTTGGGATGTCTCATCTGAAGTTTCCATTTTGTATCGACTTCTGTGGCTGGGAAAATGTGTCGGAGGAGACTATCTTTCTAATTTCTATAAGCTGCAACAACAGATCGTGCAAGGAATCGAGTCTTAACGAATTGGGACCATCGCACCTTGCTGTGTCCGGGTTTTTGTGAACTTCCATAAAAATTCCGTCTGCCCCGGCAGCCACCGCGGCTTTCGCCAGCAGGGGCGCGAATTCTCTTTGCCCGCCAGAACTTTTTCCATCACCCCCTGGGAGCTGAACGCTGTGGGTGGCATCGAATATTACCGGCCAGCCTGTATCCTGCATGATTTTAATACCCCTGAAATCCACTACCAGGTTGTTGTAGCCGAAGGTGATACCTCGTTCCGTCAAAAGAATATTTCTGTTTCCGGTGGACATTGCTTTTTTTACCACCTCTCCCACATCCCAGGGAGCCAGAAACTGTCCCTTTTTAATATTAATCGGCTTTCCGGTTTTTGCAACCGCAAGCACAAAATCCGTTTGCCGGCAAAGAAAGGCCGGAATCTGGATAACATCCAGTACTTGTGCAGCCGGCTCGATCTCTGAAACCTGATGAACGTCCGATAACACCGCAACACCCAGTTCATTGCGAATGGCACTTAAGATTTCAAGCCCATCTCCAATACCCGGACCGCGGAATGAGTCAATGGAAGTGCGGTTGGCCTTATCATAAGAGGCTTTGAATATAAGAGGGATGCGCAAATTTCCGGCCAGATCCTTCAGGTATCTCGCAATTTCAAATGTCGTTTTGTAATCTTCTATGACACACGGCCCCAATATGAAGGCAAGCGGCGCGCCAGCTCCGATGCTGATATTTCCTATCCGAACAAGATTTCTTTCCATTTGCACACAAAGGGGAAGCAATAGATTCCGGCGGCATTCCCCTGATTTTAAATTTTTAAACTGCTGTACAAGCGGTTTGCATTATTATCCGGCCGGCCATGAAATGTCAAGAAAGACAAGCGCTGTGCCCGTAAATTTTGCGGGTATCGATTTTATTCGAAACACAGAAGGGTGGTTTATGCTTAAATGGAACGGTTCCAGGTTCTATGCTCGGGGGCAAAAGTTGCAGCCAAATGAAACCGCGAATCATACCAATCAGGGTCAAGAAATTTCATCAAAAAACTAAAATCAAAACTTGATTAGAAATGGATTAGCTGATATTTAATTTTAACTTAAGTTTCGCACCCTGTTTTACCGTACAATAGCCAATGGATCTTAAGTCGAATAAAGCTTTTAAAAGGATAGGGGTGCGAAACTTGAGAATTTTAATTTATTATACCGGCTATGCCGAAATAGCGGGCCTAGCGCCCTGGACATTGAAGATAATTAAGATTCGCATATGAAATCGCATACAAGAAACATCAGATCCTGGTTTTTTGCGGTTCTTGGCCTTGTTGTGCTGGTACCGGTGATCTGGATCCTAATCGTACGGTTAGAAGGTGAGAAACCTGCCGTCACATTCCAACTTCCCGGTCCTGCGCTTGGGATTTCCCAGACATTTTCGGTTACGGTTGCGGACAATAAAAGCGGTTTGCGCAGCATATGGTTCGGTTTGCTCAGCGGCACAAAGCAGTATGTGCTTCTGCAGGAGAATTTTCCAGGAAGCGGATTTCTGGGGGGAGGGGATGTTGAGAAAGAATCTTTCCGTGTTACACTTGAGCCAAGAGAGCTTGGAATTGAAGACGGGCAGGCAACATTGCGAATCGTTGTAAGAGATTTTTCCTGGCGGGGCCGGCTGAAGGGAAATCAGGCGGTCGTCGAAAAACCGGTTATCATTGACACGAAACCACCGGTGATCGATATCCTGACCAGATTCCATAACGTGGCTCAGGGAGGGGCCGCCCTTGTGATATACAGGTTGTCTGAAGCGTGCCCGAAAAACGGGGTGCATGTGGAAGAAGATTTTTATCCCGGATTTTCAGGCTACTTCAAGGATCCCGGCCTCTTTATGGCCTTCTTTGCTCTTAGGTATGATCAGGGGCGGGGCACCAAGATGTTCGTCCAGGCAACCGATGCCGCCGGCAATCGTTCGGTGGCTGCTATTCCTCATTACATCATAAAAAAGAGGTTCAGAAAAGATAAGATTACTCTTTCAGACAGGTTTCTATCGGCGAAAATGCCGGAATTTTCTAATGAACTGCCCCAGGCGAGTCGGCTTTCGCCCGTTGAAATTTTCCTCAAAGTAAACAGGGATCTACGCAGGGAAAGCTATAAGAAAATAAAGGAACTTGTCAGCCATCCCGATTCGAAAATGCATTGGAACGGCATCTTTCTAAGGTTGCCCAATTCCGCCCGGAAAGCCGGTTTTGCGGATCATCGGGACTATTTCTACGGGCAGAAAAAAATCGACAGCCAGGTTCATCTGGGCATTGATTTGGCTTCCATTGCCCGATCCAAAGTGCTTGCAGCCAACAACGGCAGAATCGTATTTTCAGACAAACTGGGCATCTATGGCAATACCGTTATCATCGACCATGGATTTGGAATATTCAGCATGTATTCCCATTTAAGTGCGATCCAGGTTCAACCCGGGCAGATGGTTTCAAAGGGAGATATTATCGGACTTACTGGCAGCAGCGGTTTGGCAGGCGGAGATCATCTGCATTTCAGCATCCTGATCCATCATACCTTTGTCAATCCGGTGGAATGGTGGGATGCTTCCTGGATCGAAAACAATGTTCTGTCAAAGATAAAAGATGTCGAAACATACGGCGGCTGATGTCTGTTGCGCAGATCCATAAGAACAAATCGCATGAGCAAACAAAAAATCAATAAAACCTATCAGCAAATCAATGATAAGATTCGCTCCGGCGATGTTGTGGTTGTCACTGCCGAGGAGATGATCGACATCGTTCGAGATGAGGGGGCGGTGGATGCTGCTAACCATGTGGATGTGGTGACAACAGGCACTTTTGCCCCGATGTGTTCATCCGGGGCTTTCATTAACTTCGGCCATTCCGTACCCACCATCAAGGCCTCGAAAGTATGGCTCAACAATGTACCTGCATATGCAGCGCTGGCAGCTGTGGATTGCTATATTGGTGCAACCGAACCCTGTGAAGACGACCCTTTGAACAAGGTCTATCCCGGGGAGTTCAACTATGGAGGCGGGCATGTCATTCAGGATCTGGTGGATGGGCGGCGGGTTCATTTAAAGGCAACCGCCTATGGCACATCTTGCTATCCAAATCGGATGATTGAAAAAGAGGTTACGCTGCGAACCTTACCCCAGGCGGTATTGTGCAATCCGAGAAATGGATACCAGAACTACAACTGTGCGGTAAATCTTACCGACAAGATCATCTATACTTATATGGGTGTGCTCAAACCAAAAGCAGGGAATGCCAATTATTGTTCGGCCGGCCAATTAAGCCCGCTTTTTAATGATCCGTATTACATGACCATCGGGCTGGGTACCAGGATTTTTTTAGGAGGTGCACAGGGATATGTTACCTGGCATGGTACTCAGCACAAACCCGGGGTGAAGCGCAGCCGAAAGGGGATTCCGCTGGTTCCGGGCGGTACACTATGGGTGATGGGGGATCTTAAAAAGATGAAGTCGGAATGGTTGAAGGGTGTCAGTATCCTGGGCTATGGCTGCTCGCTTGCTGTAGGGCTGGGGATTCCGATCCCGATATTAAACGAGAAAATGGCTCAATACACGGCGATCTCCGATGAGCAAATATTCACACAAATCGTCGACTACGGGAACGATTATCCCAATGGCATTTCAAGAAGCCTGGGCCGTGTCAGTTACGCGGAATTAAAAAGCGGCCATATCAAGCTAAATGGTCAATGGGTTCAGGCGGTACCACTTTCAAGCTACGTTAAAGCTCGAGAGATCGCAGAAACCTTAAAAAAATGGATCTTAAATGGCAGCTTTTTGCTTGGTGAGCCGCAGTTTACGCTTCCCCGTTAGTTGATTTGCATTTTCAATGCCGGATACCATCAGAGCTTTCATCGCATTTGAGCTTCCAAGAACGATTCTGTCCTCGATGAAAGAGATTCAGGATCGTTTGAAAAACTTCGGTTTTAGGATAAAATGGGTTCCATCGGAGAACATTCATCTCACATTGAAATTTTTGGGAAACATCAATACATCGCAAGTCGAAAAGATAGCAAGCGCTATGGCACGATCGACAAGCGGTGCGGGCACCATGGATCTGGTGGTTAAGGGCATCGGTGTATTTCCGGATATTAAACGACCTCGTGTGCTGTGGGCCGGCATCGCTGGGCGGTTGGACCTGCTCCATGGGCTTAAAAAACGGCTGGAGGAGGAGCTTTTTCGTGAGGATTTTCCAAAGGAAACAAGAGCGTTTCAGAGCCATCTCACGCTGGGACGTTTTAAGGGCAGAACCAGTATGGAGACACTTCAACATGCCATGGATACATTCAAGGATTTTCGATCCGATGTGTTCACCGTCCGTGAGCTGTATCTGATCAAAAGCGAATTAAAACCCACTGGGGCTGTTTACACTCCTTTGCTGAAGATTCCCATGAGGGTATGAACCGAAAAAAGTGAATGAACCGTTTGTGCCTGTGGGGAGGGGATGCAGGCTGTTCAATTACCACGGGAGGCGATCTATTGGATTCATTACGAACAGGAGGAACGCATGGCCATTTCACCTGACAAGGAAAAGGCGGTTGAAACCGCAATGACACAGATTGAGCGTCAATTCGGAAAAGGCTCCATAATGAAACTTGGAGCCCGACCCGTCATTCGGGTGCCGGTGATCTCAACCGGCTCGCTTGCTTTGGACAGAGCCTTGGGGGTTGGCGGTCTTCCTAGGGGCAGGGTGATCGAAATATTCGGGCCTGAATCCTCCGGGAAAACCACACTGGCTCTTCACGCTGTTGCAGAAGCTCAAAAGCAGGGCGGGATAGCAGCCTTCATTGATGCGGAACATGCTCTTGACACGGCTTACGCCAAAAGACTCGGGGTGAACTGCGAAGAGCTTCTTGTCTCTCAGCCGGATACGGGAGAACAGGCTCTTGAGATTGCCGATATGCTGGTCAGAAGCGGGGCTATAGATATTATCGTGATTGATTCGGTGGCCGCACTTGTACCGAGAGCGGAAATTGAAGGCGAGATGGGCGATGCTCATATGGGACTTCAGGCCCGACTGATGTCCCAGGCGTTGCGAAAGTTGACAGGCACCATCGGGAAAACCATGACATGCCTGATTTTTATCAACCAGATTCGCATGAAAATCGGCATTGTTTTCGGAAACCCGGAGACCACAACCGGAGGAAATGCTCTTAAATTTTACGCCTCTGTTCGGCTTGACATTCGTCGCACCGGTGCCATCAAAGAAGGACAGGACATTGTTGGAAACCGAACAAAGGTTCGAGTAGTGAAAAACAAAATGGCTCCCCCGTTTAAGGAAGCGGAATTTGACCTCATGTACGGCGAGGGCATCTCCAGTGCCGGAGACCTGCTGGATATGGGGGTAGAGGCGGGAATTGTTGAAAAAAGCGGTGCCTGGTATTCGTACAACGGGGAGAGGATAGGCCAGGGCCGTGAAAACGTAAAGAAATTTTTACAGGAAAACACCGATATCTCCAACGACATCTACGCAAAGATAAAAGAGGCGATGGGTTTTTCCAATGAACAGGCCGAAGGTTCCCCTGTGGATGCATCGGTTTGAGAAATGAAGAGATTTTTTACAGGAGGTCCGCCGGGATACTTATGACGGGAAATGAAGTTAGAAGTCTTTTTCTTGAATATTTTAAAAAACACGGGCATCAGATTGTTCGAAGCTCTTCGCTTATACCCCATGATGATCCTACGCTGCTGTTTACCAATGCCGGCATGGTTCAATTTAAACGGGTTTTTCTCGGTGAAGAGAAACGGCCGTATGTAAGGGCAGCCACCTCTCAGAAATGTGTCCGAGCGGGAGGAAAACATAACGATCTGGAAAACGTTGGTTACACAGCCAGGCATCATACTTTCTTTGAAATGCTGGGTAATTTTTCATTTGGAGACTATTTCAAGGAAAAGGCCATTGAGTATGCATGGGATCTTTTGGTCAACGGTTATGGGCTTCCAGCAGACAAACTTTGGATATCCATTTATCTCGACGATGAGGAGGCCTTTAAACTGTGGCACGAAAGCATCGGGGTTCCGGTAGACAGAATCGTTCGATTTGGAGAAAAAGATAATTTTTGGTCCATGGGAGATACGGGCCCCTGCGGACCCTGTTCGGAGATCATCATAGACAGAGGTGAAGCATTCGGCTGTGGGCGCTCTGATTGTAAAGTGGGGTGCGAGTGCGACCGGTACCTGGAGCTGTGGAATCTTGTTTTCATGCAGTTTAACCGTGATGGCTCCGGAAACATGACCCCGCTTCCCAAGCCCAGTATCGACACCGGGCTTGGGCTTGAGCGCATGGCGTCGATCCTGCAGAATGCCCCAACAAATTATGAAACCGATTTGTTCATGCCCGTTATTCATAAGGTTGAAGCGCTTTGCGGAAAGCGACTCGGAACCAGTCCCGAATCGGACGTTGCTATGAAAGTGATTGCAGATCACAGTCGGGCCGCTGCTTTCTTGATAGGAGACGGGGTGATTCCTTCCAACGAGGGCAGAGGCTATGTGCTGCGGCGGATTCTTCGAAGAGCCATTCGTTACGGTCGAACCCTGGGCCTTAGAAAGCCCTTTCTTTGCGATACGGCCAGTCTGGTCTTTGATATCATGCACAGTGCCTATCCGGAGCTGAAAGAGTCGGCCGCCTTTATCACCAATCTTATCAGAAACGAAGAGGTGCGATTTTCAGAAACACTGGACAACGGCCTTAAACTTTTACAAGAGTCCCTTACGAATTTGAAGGCCAAAGGGCAATCCGTTGTTCCCGGCGTTTTGATCTTTAAACTTTATGACACTTACGGGTTTCCCGTTGATATCGTGCGGGATGTGGTAAGGGATGAGAATCTTGAGTTGGATCTGGAAGGCTTTGAAAGCCAAATGGCCATACAGCGAGAGAGATCAAAATCAACCATGCGGTTCGAGAAAGCCATTGATGCATACAAAAGCCTTTCAGAGAAAGCCGTAAGGCCGAAGTTCGTTGGATATGATACCATAAGTTGCACAGGCAAGATACTTGTCATTGTAAAGGAGGGCAAGGAAGTTGCCCAGGCCGCAGGCGGAGGTACCGTAGAGGTAGTGACCGATATGACTCCCTTTTACCCGGAAGCCGGTGGGCAGGTGGGGGATGTCGGGATCATCTGCTCACATGGGGTAAACCCCCCGGCTGAAATGACGGTAAATCAGACCATCAAAGATCCCACCGGCTTGATTATCCACAAGGGGGTGGTTCGCTCCGGAACCCTGAAAAAGAACGATGCCGTCACCTTAACAGTGGATGCCAGAGCCCGGGAGGCTACAGCGCGAAACCACACCTCTACTCATATTCTGCATTCCGTGCTGCGGGAGGTGCTCGGGGAGCATGTGAAACAGGCAGGATCGCTGGTTGCTTCAGATCGGCTTAGATTTGATTTTACCCACTTTGCCCGGATAGATCCTCAAACACTGAGTGCCATTGAGCGAATGGTCAATTTGAGAATTCGCGAAAACGTACCTGTTGATATTCAAGAGATGCCAGCAGAAGATGCTCTCAAGTCGGGTGCCACAGCGCTTTTCGAGGAAAAATACGAAGATCGCGTTCGTGTGGTATCGCTTGCCGATTTCAGCAAGGAGCTTTGCGGCGGAACCCATACGCGAAGAACCGGTGATATCGGCCTTTTTCGAATTACCAATGAATGCGGTGTGTCTGCCGGGGTTCGCCGGATTGAAGCCTTAACCGGGGAGGCTGCGGTGGATTTTACACTTGCACATTTCCGTTTGCTTAAGGAAAGTGCGCGTTTGCTTAAAGAAAAACCAGAAGCCCTGCCACAGAGAATTCAAAACCTGATCTCAAGTCAGCGCATGCTGGAGAAGGAAATCGAGTCTCTCAAAGAAAAACTAAGCTTGCTGTCTGCAGGAGATGCCGAAGAGGCTGCAAGGCGGATAAACGGTATCCGGGTTCTTTCCAAAAAGGTGGCGGTAGATTCTGCTGCGGCTTTAAGAGATCTTGCAGATAGATTCAAAGATAAGATAGCTTCCGGTGTGGTGGTGCTGGGAAGTGTATCCGGGAAAAAAGCGCTTCTGGTGGCCGTTGTCACCAAAGATCTTACCCATCGCTTGCATGCGGGGAAGCTGGTAAAAGAAATCGCCTCGATAGTCGGAGGCAGCGGAGGGGGGCGTGCGGACATGGCGCAGGCAGGGGGTAACAGGCCGGAGAAACTGGACCAGGCACTTGAAAAGGTTTACGAGCTGGTTGAAGAAAATCATGGATAGGCGCTTATCAACCTCAGATCGACAATTTGTTGTCGTTATTGAATTACATGCTTTTGATAAGCGTTTATAGTGAACTAAAGTTTAAAGTGAGCTAAAGTGAACTAAAGTTAAGGAATTTGGTCTATTTTTAAGATGAAAGAGCGAAGCGATACCTTAACTTTAGGCACTTTAGATCACTTACAACTGGGTTCTTAATTCAACTGCCTCGAAGGGGCCATTTTTTCCGAGCAAACTCTCGGGAAAAGCGTAGAAACTTATCTGTTGCCGCAGCATAAGGTATTGTGCAGTATCATAACGGTTTGATCGATGTGAATAACAGGCCGGGTAAAGGAACCACTTTCAACGTTTTTCTGCCCGCTCAGGTTTAGCCCTTCTTTTTTTCCCTGCACCGTGGCAGTGTTTGTACTTCTTGCCGCTTCCACAGTAGCACGCCTCGTTTCGCTTAATATGAGCTTCGGGCAGCCTTTTAAAGTGCTTTCGTCGATCGGGGGACAACACGGTTTGTTGAGAGTTAAGGAATGAAAGCGCAAGTTTTTCAAAAGCAGGCAGGCTATGGCGGTAAAAAGCACGCCAGCCATCGCAGAGCCAGCTCACATTCCGTGAATCTTTTCCATGAAAGATGCGATTTTTAAGACAATCTCCCGAACAATACCTCAGGTATTCACAGGCCGCACACCTGCTGTTCCAGTTTGCTTTCTGTTTGCCAAAGGAACGATATGGCTGCGCTTTGCCGAGTTCCTCCCATGAGTGCTGGTTGATATTTCCCAGCTTTTTTTGGGGTTGCACAAAAAAATCACAGGGGTATACGTCTCCATTGTATTCCACAAGGAAATACTGGCAGCAGTTTCCGGCCATATGACATACGTTGTATCTCCATTTAATCATATGCGACAGGATGGCGTCAAAATGGCGAATCGAGACCCTGTGTGTGTCGTTTTTTATCCATTGATCGAAAATATCACATAGAAATGTACCCCATTGTTTCCCGGAAATGGAATAGGGTTCAGGATTTCCTTTGGAGTCGAACTCTACACACGGAATATACTGATGGTAATAAATCCCAAGGCTTAAGAGGTATTCGTAAACGCTGCTGGCATCGGCTACATTGGCCGAGCTTACAAGCACCAGTGCATTGAACTCCACTCGGTGTCGTTTAAGCCGGTCGATTCCTTTCAATACATCGGCATGCGACCCCCTGGCTTGAGGGCCTTTTCGGTATCGGTCATGTATTTCGGCAGGGCCATCTATACTGACTCCCAGAAGAAATTTATATTTCGAGAAAAAGGCCGCCATCTCATCGGTGATCAAAGTGGCGTTTGTTTGAAGCCCATTTGCGACCACCGCGCCCCAGTTTCCAAATTTTTTCTGCAAGGCAACAATGCTTTTAAAGAATTCCAGGCCCATGAGCGTGGGCTCCCCGCCCTGCCATCCAAAGGAATAAACAGGTTGTGAGGTTGAAAGATAGCCTGAGATCAGTTTTTCAAGAACGGGAATGCTCATTCGATGCCGGGATGTCTCCGGGTACAACGATTTCTTGTCCAGATAAAAACAGTAGTCACAGTTTAGATTGCAATCCGCAGAGGTGGGTTTTATCAGCAACGAAAAAGGACGGTGTTTGTTTTCAAAGGCAAGGGTATCGTTCATTTGTTTAAATTTTTAAACATTTCTGTTCAACCGAAGCACATTAGTACAGATCGATTAGCTGATTAAATACTATTTCGGCAATTTCCGAGGGATTGAAATTCTTGCCACTTTCGCCTGGAATCTCAGACATCACTCGCTACCAGTTGTATTTAATCTTGTCAAGGGCCTGCGGTTTCAACCCGTGGTGCTCCCTTTTTAAGCTTACCGCATCTTTCATGTTGACATGGATAGACAAAATGGAAGATATTTTGGAACCAATGGGGGTTTTTCATTAAGCAAGTTTATTAAGCAAGTCACGGGATCGGCGAATACGGTATCTCCGTTTTGGGAGGATAAAATGGGGTCGTTTGAATTAAACAGCCAGGGTGGGGGATTGAGACAAAGATTGCTTGTTATTGAAGCCCTTGTTTTCGTGCTGCCGTTTCTTGTAGTCTTTTATTTCCTCTATGAGAACAAGATCTCGCTGCGGTATGACCAACTGTTGTTGTTTGCCTTCATACTGCTTTTGATTCTCGCTGGGCTGATGATTCTGCGTCAGGTTTTCGACAGCATAGAGGCCATTGCCGCTAAATTAAGAAAAACACTGGCATCTGATGAAACCATCGCATCCATTAAACAAGATGCGGACGAGCTTCATGCGATAAGTGTTTCATTCAACCGGCTTATGGATCGATTCCAGGCAACAAGCGACCAGCTGAACCGGCGTGTCTTCGAACTGTTAAGCATCAAGGAGCTGACCGAGGTTGCCATAAAAAGCCTGGACATGGATGCCCTTTTAAGTTCGCTTTTAGAGAAGGCCGCTGCGGTGTCAGGAGCCCAAATGGGATCTGTTTTGATGCTGGAACCGCAAAACCAGTGCTTCCGGGTCAAAGCGACCAAAGGCCAGGGCAAAGAGCCGGCCGTCGATGCAACCATAGAGTTTAAAGACACACTGGCGCAGCTGGTGCTGGAGAGCAAAAGCGCACTTCTGGTGGAAGATATCGAAACAGACCCCAGAATTAACAAATCGAATAATCCCAAGTATAACACGCCTTCCTTTTTAATTATGCCGCTTGTCATAAAGAACCGGATTGTGGGAGTGTTGAATCTGGCCTGTAAGCAGACGGGTCAAACCTTTAACTCCAATGACCAGCAGGTCCTATCCATTATGATGAATGAAATCGGCTTTGCATTAGAGAATGCACAACTCCATGCAAAGGTGGCATCACAGTATCGTGAAATACGGAAACAAGCCGAAATCTTAAACCATGCTAACCATCAACTGAAACAGCAGATCATCGAGAAGAGAAAAACAGAAAAGGCTTTAAGAGAAAGCGAAGCCAGGTACCGGCTGCTGGTGGAAAATGCCAATGATGGTATATTTATTACCCAAGATGGTTTTATTAAGTTTCCAAATCCGAAAATGACGGCACTTGTAGGCTACTCGGAGAGCCAACTGAAAAGCGTTGAATTTTCCTCCATCATCCATCCGGAAGACAGACACTGGGTGGTCGACAGACAGCAGCGCATGTTGGATCAAGAAGATTCGTCAAGCACTTACAGCTTTCGCATCCAGGATAAGTGGGGCAATCAGCTTTGGGTGGATGTAAATACCGTAGCCGTTAAGTGGGAGGGAAAACACGGGGTGCTCAACTTTATGAGAGACGTTACAAAACAGAAAAAACTTGAAGCACAATTCTATCAGGCACAAAAGATGGAAGCCATCGGAACGCTTGCAGGAGGAATTGCCCATGAATTCAACAACTTGTTGATGGGTATTCAAGGAAACACCCAGCTTATGCTCCTTGACACAGAATTCGGCAAACCTCATCGTGAGCGGTTGAAGAATATCGAGAGGTTAGTAAAGAAGGGAGCGATTCTAACCAAACAGCTATTAGGGTTTGCAAGAGGGGGTAAATACGAGGTTCACACAACGGATTTGAATACTATCATCCGCAGGACAATGGATATTTTCCACCGCACAAGAAAAGAGATTCAGACCCATCTAAAAATACAGAAAGACCTTTGGAGCGTTGAGGCGGACCCCAGTCAGATTGAACAGGTTCTTATGAATCTCTATGTGAACGCCTCCCAGGCAATGCCCAATGGTGGCCTTCTGAGCGTTGCATCCGAAAATCTTGAATTAGAGAGAAAAGCTGCTGAGCCCCTTGAACTGGTGGCCGGCAGTTACGTGAAAATCTCGGTAACAGACACGGGTGTGGGAATGGATGAGATAACGCGCCGCAGAATTTTCGAACCCTTTTTCACCACCCAGCAGATGGGCAGAGGATCAGGGCTCGGGCTGGCTGCAGTGTATGGAATCGTCAAAAATCACGGAGGTGCTATCGATGTTCAGAGCCAGGAAGGTAAGGGCACAAGCTTCCATATCTATCTTCCAGCGTTATCAATGCGCGCCACAGAAGAAAAAAAGACCTCCAATAGAATCGAAAAAGGCAGGGGAATGCTCCTGGTTGTCGACGATGAAGAAATGATTCTGGATGTGAGCAAACAGATGCTGGAGAAACTGGGATACAGGGTTCTTACAGCCAAAAGCTTAAAGGAGGCAATCGATATTTTTGCTGAGCACAAAGATCGTATTGACGGTGTTGTCCTGGATATGATCATGCCGGGTGCAAGCGGCGGCATGGTTTATGAACGATTGAAAGAAATGAATCCCCAAGTCCGTGTGTTGCTATCCAGCGGATACAGCATGGATGACAAAGCGAAAGAGATTCTTAATAAAGGGGCGGCTGGATTCATACAAAAACCGTTTAATATTCAACTGCTGTCACAAAAAATCAAAGAAATATTATCAAGCCGCTGAGTTCCCCTTAAGCACATCGAGCATTGTGAACACGGTCCCCTTTGCCCCCTGGGTTATCTTATTGAATAAAAACACAACTGCATCTAAAGTTCCCTTGGCATAGATATCCCGTCCATTTACATTGTGGGTAAACTGAAATGTAACGGTTTGATCATCTGACACCAGTGTATACGTGTGCCATGCATGACCGGACAAATATTGCTCAGGCACCCCAAGGGCGTTCTTTTGCCTCTCCGGGTCCCTTTCTTTGATAATCTCTTCTTCCACAACGGGGATCCCCAGTTTGTTGAAATATCCAATCATGGCCCTTGCTGTGCCGCTGGTGTCGGCTTTGGCTTTCTGGTGGCTTTCTCTTATGGTAATCGAATATTCTTTAAACAGGTCCGGGAAATTATCAGCCGCATAGGCCATCATCGCCTGAAAACCGACAATCTGTTTAGCCATATTTGCCGCCACCACAGCAGGTATAGGCGATGATAGAACCGTTTCTTTAAGATGTCTGCGATCACCACCGGTGGTGCCCATGACAAATGGCAGGTGATGACGGCAGTAGAAAAGCGCGTTTTCGTTCACAGCGGAGGGGTGCGTATAATCAACACAGATGAATTGGTGTTCTGATTTTTTGATCTCTTCAATGGCTTCCTCACGTTTATCAGGCTTTATCAATCGGAATCTTTGAGAATCGACGGAATATTCCGATTGGGTGATTTCAGGGCCCGTAAGAGAATGGGGGATCACTTTAAAGCGCCGGTTTTTTTGCGCGTGGCTTGCAACGGTTGACGCCATATTGCCGGGCATGCCGTTTATCATGACAGGGATGGGATTCATTCTAAGCCTCCTTAAATTTATCCGGTGTCACCTTTTTTGGGATATGCTTGCGAGATTGTTTCCACCAGTGCCATTAAATTGGGAAACATAACCGTACCGAATGTTTTAAGCGATGTTAATAATGTGTTTAATGCCTTTGGAATATACGCTTCAAAATATCGCTTTTTCTTAACTTGAGTCAAGTATCCGAATGCTCCCAGTATTTGCAAATTTCTAGCAATTCGACAAAATCTATAACCCATCAAGAATGATTCTTTTTCTATTTTGATCTCAGAGGAAATCTTCTCAGAGCAATAGCGTGCCAGCCGCTTCTGCAAGGCGGCAGGAAGGGCCACGTACGGGTCGATCAGCAACGACGCAAGATCGTACTGGACAGGGCCGATGCGCGCTGCCTGAAAATCTATTACGTAAATCCTGTTTTGTTTGAGCATGATATTGCGAGACTGGAAATCCCGGTGCATAAAGCCGCTTAATTGATGCTGAAGAGTGTTTTTTGCGAGATATTCAAATTCGTCCGCAAAATCATCATAATTGACGCTGCGTTTAATGTATCCTTTTACAAACGCTTCCAGAAAGTAACGGCATTCTTTTTCGACAATCACTTTCCGGTCGTATTCAGGTGTTTGATAGGCCCAGGCAGGATTGAATTGCTTTATGCCTTCGCTTGACATTTTGAGCAAAAGATCAATAATTTTCTTGTATAATTTTTCGATTTTGAACAGGCTCTTTGTTTGTTTTACCTCTGTTTGAAGATGTCTGTCGCCCAGATCTTCCAAAAAAACCTGCCCGGAAAAAGCATCGGACAGATAGATGTCCGGAACGGGAAGTCCTTTTGTGCGCAGATGCCTGCCAATGGCAATGAACGAGTCCACTTCAGTTGGCGCAGCCTGTTTTCGGATGCCGTGATCGGCCAGCACCATGGCGTGTTTTCCAGAGGTGAGTCGATACCAGGTTCTATCGGATCCGTCTCCTTGTATGACTTGGCGATGAATCTCTTTTTCCCCACAATCATTGAAAGCCTTTTCAAAGGCCATGGGTGCCATCCGGTAAAACACGGCATCCCGGTATCTTTCCGGCGTGCCGATGTCCATCCAGGTGCAATTTTTCGGCAAGAACGCCCTTATCTTATCTCCCTTAAGAATCAGCTTTCGGTAAAGATCGATGCTGCTTGAGTACCTGCCCCTTGGAATCAACCCAAGCACCTTGGGGTCCAAAACCTGAATACCGGTAAATGTGCGTTTCACAGTAGAATCCCCGGCAGCACTGGTATCAAAGCCAACAACGAAGCCACAGCCATTTACAGCAACGGTGTTGATTTCCGCATAGTCATATAAAACCATGGTTACAGGGTCGGGATGGCTGAGATGGAATCTGTATACAGCGCCAAAGTCGATATCGGTGACAATGTCGCTGTTAACGACAAAGAAAGGCCGATGATCCCAGAACCTTTCCACGTTTCGTATGGCTCCGGCCGTGCCCAGAATTTCCGGTTCATACCTGGTGTAAACCGGGATGGTAAACTCATTTTCTGAAATGAATGCCTGAATCTTATGGGCAAGATGATGGGTGTTTACAATGATCGACTCGCAGCCGGCCTTTTGCAATGCATCGATGATTGTTTCAAGCACACAGCGGCCGGCGATGGGAAACAATGGCTTCGGTGTTGTCTGTGTAAAGGGCAGCAATCGGGTTCCAAGCCCTGCGGCCAGTATCATTGCTTTCATGGGCGGGTATGTGAAAATTGCATCCGGATCGTCTTAAGCCGAGAGTCGATTTAATGATCTCTTTATTTCATCCGCATAGAATTCTATTTTGTCGGTGTTCTCAGAGCCTTTTATACCATGAGTGGTAAAATAGTTAACGGCATTGTCGTAATTTACTCTGGACAGTGCTTCTTTAAGTTCTATTTCATGTCTTTTGTACATGCGGTTGCCCATGGTCTGGATACGTTTAATGCGTTCTTTGGGTTCCACCGAGTTTTGGGAGGCTTGCATAAAGTACTTAAGCACGATCCAGTAAGACTCAAAATACGTTCTTAAAAAGTTTGCAAAAAGCTTAAGCTTCTTCAATCCTGCCGCGGTCAGGTTGAACGTATCGGCCAGGGTTTCGTGGGGCTGAACCATGTCATCCTGGATGAATGCGCGCAGGCTTTTCCGTATCGATTCTTCCGGCGGGCTGTCCACATCATAAGCAAATTCATTCTTGAAAAGATTGCGTAAAAACAGATACCGACGAATGAGATCTTCTACGGAAAATTGAAAGGAGTCTCTTTCCAATATTGCATGGGCGGTGAATGCTGCCGGAATGAAGTAAGAAATGCAGTTGTTTTTATAGTATTCCAGAACAGGGCGTTTGCTTTCGTTTATCGTAAACAGCGTATCAAGTTCGTAACTCTTTTTCTCTTCGGAAATCTTCTCAATAAATTTTTGTTGAACGTGAGTATCAAGAAGTCGAATTAATGATTGACGATCATTATTTTTTAACGTATCGGCAAGGAATGCACTCTTAAATTTCAGATGGCTAAGATAGGTTTCCCAGTGAAACAGCAGCTGTTCAAAGGAGAACTTTTTGTTGGAGCAGTTCAAAACAGCACTTGAAAACAGCGCATGAGGGGTTACAACCGTCAGGTTGTCAATGGCGTTCAAGACCCGGAACGCCAGGCCTCGACAAAACGCGTTCTGCTGTTTCGCCGTCATATCAGTGATGGTGGGCCCTTGTTTTGCCAGGAGCTCCTGTAAGGACATAGGTTCATGGAATTGAACATAGATTCTTCCATGCCGGCGTTTTAAGAATTTTCTTGCTCTTAGAACCTGAATGAAGCTTTCCGGGTTTTTTTGCCCCCCTTCGATTTCTTTCAGGTAGGACCCTTCCTCCAGTACCTGGTCGTAGCCGATAAATACCGGAACCAGGATCAGATCCTCGCAGGCGCCATCACGATATGCATCCAAAATCAATGAAAGCAGCCCCAGTTTTGGCATTATCATTTTTCCGGTTCGGCTTCTGGTGCCTTCAAGGAAAAATTCAATATTAAACCCTTCTTCAAGCAGCTTATGGAAATATTCTTTGAAAACTTTCGAATAGAGCATCGCTCCCATGAAGCTTCTGCGGATGAAAAAAGCACCACCTGCTCGAAAAATGGTTCCCATAGGCCAGAATGCCAGATTCTTTCCCGCAGCGATGTGTGGACAGGGCATGTTGTTTTGATAGAGAATGTAGGACAGAATCAGATAATCCATGTGGCTTTTATGACACGGAAGAAAGATGAGGGGGCCTTTAAGGGACATGGCTTTTATTCGCGCTATCATGTCCGTATTGACAGAGACCTCTTCGAACATGATTTTAAGCAGTTTTTTTAAAATCAGGGATCCAATCCTCACGAAACCGGTGTTGTAATTTGCTGCTATTTCCTCTAAATATCCGTCGGCTTCCTTATGCACCTGTTGCAAGGGGATTTTGCGGGATTTGGAGTAGCGATTCATAAACTTTTGCAGTCGATCGGAAGTAAGGATGCTTTCTTTGAGTTCCTCGCGGGATTTAAGCATCGGTCCGGTGATGCTTTGTCTGTGTCGGTTTATTTGATGAACCAGTTTGCGCCGCAAAAACAGTGCCTGCTGTTCAATGCTCTGATCGCGGTTTTCCGGCAGTGCCAAAAACTGCTGCAAATTAAGCGGCTCTGACACTTCCACAAAAACATGTTTCGGATTGATCAAAAGGGTAAAAAATCGCCTTATCCTGCCGGGATTTCCCTTGGAACCGAAAAGCAGATCGAACAGCGTAGGTACCGGTCGTTCCGGATTCCTGTCAAAAAACATGAGATGAGGAACAATGAAAATAGGCCGATCAATGGTTTGCTGGATTTCGATGAGGTGCTGGATAGGATCTATTTTAGATTTTACAAATCTTCTGTAAAAGCTTCTCTTGTCTACAAGAGACAGAAGTGCTACCTGACCGTTTTCCAGTTCCTGGTGAAAATATCCGCTTTTGTAAGGGCTGGGAAAGGAGAAGTTGAAAAAGAAAAAATCGATAAAAGCCAAAAGAATCCGAAGCAATTGGGTTACCGGCTGCCAGACGACCACCCGATAGTCAAACCCTAGCTTAGGATAAGGATACCCTTTTTGTCTATAACGGATATAATAGAAAAGGTATTCGAAATTGCGTCTGTTTTTTACTGCATAGACAAGAATTCCCTTTTCCTTTAAGGCTCTTAACGAAGATATCTGGTTTTCTTCAACCGTAATTCCAGAGAAAAAAAGCTTAAGAAGCGTGGCCGCCAACCAATCCATTCGATCGGGCAAGCGACATAAATAGTGGTTGTGGGTTCCGTGGATTGCCTTATCAATCCATGAACGAACTTTTTTTCTCAACAGTTTCATGTTTTATGTAGCCAGCATTCGGGTGAAGCTGCGTATGTCCAAAAGCGCGTACAAAACTATTTTCAGATTAACTTTAAAAGCCCCTATGTTGAGCCTTTATGAGTTTTGCAACGTGCCATTAAACAAGAGATTTAGTTCCATAATTAAAACAAGAAAAATATCAAAACTATTAAAAAACTGCAAGATTTTATTTCGATTTTGCGCGATTTTCATTTAAATTAAAGCTTGCGTTACTTCCAGTGTTGTGATAGGTACCTGCGCGTTGAATCGAATCGACGTGAGCATTTTCTTTAAGCTGGTTGAGCTGAAATGCATTTGTATTCCACGGCCGCAGATTTTCCTAAACGGGGCTGCAGGGTCTTCAAAAGTTTGACAGATGGTTATTTAAAAATATTTTTACCAAAGGAGGTTTGTTGTTTATGAAAACATTAATTGGGGGTGCTGTTGCTGCTGTATTGGGAATTATTGGTCTTTCGGTTTGGTGGAAACCCTTTCTGCAGCTTCTTGCAGGAGGCGTTCCAGCCATGCTGCTGCTCGGAGGCGCACTGGCTGTGTATTTGGGTTTTGATGAGTTGAAAGACTCCTGGAAAAAGGAAGAACCCGCTATCGATACTTCATCGAACAAGGATGAGGTTGAAAAGTACAAACAGGAAATTGACAATCTTAAAAAAGAAGTTGAAAGTTTGAAGAAAGAAAAAGCCTCGGAATAATGTTCCTGTATTCTGTAAACAGAGCCCCTTGCTTACAGCAAGGGGCTGATGAGAGTTAATCTGCATTTGTTACCGCCGATGTTGCGAGCAGATCTGCGCGGATATTTCCTGCTTCATCAGCATGACCTTTTATTTTACAGATTTCGATATCTTTAAACCGGCGTAGATTTTTTTTTATGGCTTCTATGAGATCGCGGTTTTTTCTGGCTTTCCATCCCAGTGCCAAAACGCCGTAAGCATAATTGCTGTCCGTAAATATCCGAACCGGTAAATTCTTGTTTTTAATCTGCTCCAGTGCGACCCGGATCGCTTCCAGCTCAGCATAATTGTTGGTGGCAGTGCCGATAAATCGAGATATTTCTTTTTGCATCCCTTGATATCGGATTACCACACCTATACCGGACGGGCCGGGATTTCCGGAAGACGCTCCGTCTGTATAGATACATATCGTATCTTTGTCATTGTTATCATTGGTTGCACCACGGACAGAAAACGGCTGGGTTGTTGGCCGGATCTTATCTTTGTTTTCTGCCGGGGACTTCGAAGACGACAAGGGCTTGACGCCTTGCGGGCGCACCCAGTATTCGTATTCCTGCTCCAGCTGGTATTTTATCCGCCATTTCCCCTCTTTGACGAAGGGTTTTCCGTTTTCGTCCAAGGCAACCCATACTTTGTTTCCTTTAAATCTCATACGCTTCCAGTTCCATCCGTTCTGTTGCAAATTCTTTTCTCCTCAGCTTCAGCTTCCATCCGCCAGCGCGCTAAGTCTCGGCTTTGAGTTAAGCTGCTTGGTTCATTTGTACAAATAGAACCGTTGACTTAATTTTATAAAATCTTCAAGCTGTCCTGTCCAGGATTTTTCAATTTCTTCTATTTCATCGAATCGTTCGATTCGACGACGAATCGTTGAGTCGCCCAGGATCAGATCGATGGGTAGCCGTTTATATTCGTATTCGTATGGGGGTGATTTCCATTGAAATGCCTGCGGGAAAAGAAACCGTATGATTCGAAGCAATTTAAGGCTGGTTACATAGGGCTTAAACCGGTACAATTCCGTGATATGTATCTGAAAGCCGTGGCAGAGACGTGCCTGCCATTTATTGGAGGTCGGTTCAAACGCAATCGGGCGAAGAACGGCCCCCGTGAGCTGCCGCCCGCCTAAAGCTTCAATTATCAGACCCGTATCAAAAAAAGGGGCGCCGAATATTTCAAAGGGCTGGGTGGTTCCGCGGCCCTCTGAGACATTGGTTGCCTCCCACAGCACCTGGCCTGGATAAACAGCTGCCGATGTCGGCGTTGGAAGATTGGGGGAAGGAGGTATCCAGGGAAGCCCGGTGTCCTGATAGTACATCTTGCGATTCCATCCATTCATGGGAATGACCTGCAAATCACATCCGATCCCAAAGGTTTCGTTAAACAACACAGATAACTCACCTATGGTAAGTCCGTGGCGCATGGGAATGGGAAACCGACCTACGAAAGATGCCTGCTGCGGCGATAGGCAGTTTCCTTCCACTTGCGTGCCACCTATGGGATTGGGGCGGTCTAGGATCAGTATGCGTTTTCGAAATTTTTTTGCAGCTTCCATGCAGTAAGACACGGTATAGATGAAAGTATAGACGCGTGTTCCAACGTCCTGTAAGTCCACCAAAAGAACATCGATGGAATCAAACATCTGCTTTGTGGGAATCCGCGTTTTGCCGTAAAGACTATATATAGGGATGTTCAGATCCGGGTCCATCATGTGGTCGGATTCGACCATATTGTCCTGTTTTTCACCGAAAAACCCATGCTGGGGTGAAAACAACGCCTTGAGCTGTCCAGGGAACCGGTCGGCGATCAGGAACCGGGCGTGATTGAATTTTGCGTCCGTTGAGGCGGCATTACAGAGCAGACCCAATCGCAGATTTGACAGCCACCGGCATGGGGAGGAAACCAGTACCTCGAGCCCCGGTTGTACTTTTGTCATAAGGTTTATCCAGCTTTAGTATGTGGCAAAATTCATTGTGCAATGTATAGTTGCAGAATATAAAATATCCATTTTGCTTTCAACAAACAATTGTACTGCACACCAGTTTGGCTATTATTCTTGACAGGGTTGAAAATAAAAAATACGATAAATTTTCAAAGTCTTTTACTGTTAGAGACCCGAAGGGTTCAAGGATTCGACTGTTCGAAGTCCCAAGAAAATGCTTGTGAGACTTCTTCACCGGAGCCCTTGATTCCGAAAGCTGCTGGCTTAAAGCCGGTGCGGAGTGTAATATTATTCCATTAAAGGAGTTGTCACAACATGGGTTATCAGCACTGTATCGATAGGGATCGCTGTAAGGGCTGTGGATTATGTGTCAATGTTTGCCCCAAAAAAGTTCTTGAAATGTCAAAAGAAGTTAATACGCGCGGTTATTTTCCCGCCTATCAGGCTCGCCCAGAAGACTGTATTTATTGCACGCTGTGTTGTATCATGTGCCCGGATGTTGCCATCACTGTGATAAAAACCGAGCAGAGGGTCGAAACGGCGCCGGAAACCGTCGCACAAAAGTAATGGAGGGTTCATGGGTAAAAAAATTCTTATGAAAGGCAATGAAGCCATTGCAGAAGCCGCGATTCGAGCCGGATGTTTGAACTATTTTGCATATCCGATCACCCCGCAGACAGAGGTGGCGGAATACCTATCCAGGCGGCTGCCTGAATTAGGGGGTGTTTTTCTTCAGGCGGAAAGCGAAGTTGCGGTTTCATACATGATTTTCGGAGCAGCTGCCTGTGGGGAAAGGGCGTTTACAACCTCTTCCAGCCCTGGAATCAGCCTGATGAGTGAGGGGATCAGTTACATTACCGCAGCCCAGTGCCCGGCGGTGTTCGTTAACATAATGCGAGGCGGTCCCGGCCTGGGGGGAATATTACCCTCTCAGGCAGATTACCTGCAGGCCACCAAGGGAGGAGGGCACGGTGATTACCGCATGCTGGTAATGGCGCCTGCAAGTGTTCAGGAGGCGGCGGAGATGACGATGCTGGCATTTTCGCTTGCAGAGAAATACCGCAACCCGGTGATGATACTGGGAGATGGTCTGATAGGTCAAATGATGGAGCCGGTTGAGTTCCCGGAGCAGTTCAAGTCCGATCCCCCCAATAAAGATCGATGGGCAACCAACGGCATGGACACCCGCAAAAGCTCCAAACGGAATCTAATTAAAACCCTCTATCTGGACCCGGAAGAGCTTAATAGACAGAATCTGATTCTAAAAGACAAATATGATCGCATGAAGCGGGAAGAGGTTCGATACGAGTCTTACAATACCCGAGCCGATTACGAAGCATTGATCGTAAGCTATGGAACAATGAGCCGGGTCTGTAAAACAGCCATCGACAACCTGAAGGAAGAAAAGATCGAAGTGGGGCTGATTCGCCCTAAGACGCTTTTTCCATTTCCTGAAGCAGCCATACTGAAGGCGGCATCGAAGTTGAGCTGTAAAATCACTTTCAGTATTGAAATGAGTATGGGACAGATGCTGGAAGATGTACAGCGATCCGTTGAGGGCAAAAGTCCTGTTAGGTGGTATGGTAAATGCGGCGGAGAGGTACCCACACCCGAAGAGGTAATGGAAGTGATCAAAGCAGGCATTCATCAATAGATCAACGCCCCCGGTAGTTTTCATAAGGAGAGCATAGAATGGCAAAAACATATCAGAAACCTCAAGCCCTATCGGAGACCTATACTCATTATTGTCCTGGCTGTACCCACGGCATAATTCATCGACTGGTGGCAGAGGTGATTGATGAGCTGGGTATCCACGGCCGCACTGTTGGTATTGCACCTGTGGGATGTGCCGTATTAATGTACAATTATTTTACGTTTGACTTTCAGGAAGCCGCTCATGGCCGTGCCCCGGCCGTGGCTACAGGCGTAAAGCGGGTAAGACCAGATCTGATTGTTTTCACCTACCAGGGCGATGGCGATCTGGCAAGCATTGGGATCGCTGAAATCATACACGCTGCAAATCGCGGAGAGAAGTTTACGACTATTTTTGTAAATAACGCTGTATACGGGATGACAGGCGGGCAGATGGCGCCCACTACCATGCCCGAGCAACAAACAACCACCTCGCCATATGGAAGGGATACGGCCGAAAGCGGTATGCCCATCCGGATGGTTGAAATGCTCTCCACGCTTTCCACCCCCGCCTATTTGTCAAGGCATACCGTGATTCGCCCAAAGTATGTGATTCGTGCCAAGAAGGCCATTAAAAAGGCGTTTACCTATCAACTTGAAAACCGATGTTTCAGTCTGGTCGAAGTGGTGAGCACCTGTCCGACCAACTGGAGAATGACACCCCAGGAAGCCATAGAGTGGACAGAGAAAACATTGCTGGCTTATTTCAAGTTGGGTGAGTACAAAACACCGGAAGGTTCAGAGGAGGGCATAGATGCAATGTGAAGTTATGTTTGCCGGTTTTGGCGGCCAGGGAATCCTGCTGAGTGGAAAAATTTTAGCGGAAGCCGCCATGGAAGCAGGTTTCGAAGTGGGGTGGGTTCCCTCCTACGGCCCGGAGATGCGGGGAGGTACCGCATACTGTACAGTGGTCATCAGCGATCGACCCATTGGTTCTCCAATCATCCGCAACCCCATGCATCTGGTTGCGATGAACCGGCCATCGCTGGAAAAATTCACGCCCTTTGTAAAGCCCGGAGGGATTATTTTCATAAACAGCTCATTGATTCCCGTTGGTTCGGGCCGAAACGATATCGTTGAACTCAAGGTGCCGGCAACGGAAATCGCCAAAAATCTTGGCAGTGAAAGAGTTGCCAATATCGTAGCTTTAGCCGCATTCGTCGAACGGAGCAACATCATAGATTTTGAGCTGTTAAAAAAAACCGTTAAAACCGAGTTTGCCGACAAGGAAAAATTTATTCCCTTGAACATGGCAGCACTTAAAGAAGGTAAAAAAGCCGCAAAGAGAAACTCATAATCATGAATCTGAATATCCCCGAACATATTCTGTCTATTACCCCTTACCAACCAGGCAAACCCCTGGATGAGCTTAAAAGAGAAACAGATGCCAGACGAACCATCAAACTTGCATCCAATGAAAACCCGCTTGGACCGTCGCCGCTGGCCCTAAAAGCGATTGAACATACCTTAAACCGCATTCATCGGTATCCGGACAGCCGCGGATACGAGTTAACAGAGAAACTTTCCGCTCGTCTTGGAGTTGAGCCGAGACAGATCGTACTTGGAAACGGATCCGATGATATAATCGCAATGTTGACCCGTGCTCTTTTGAAACCGGGGGATGAAGCGATTGCCGCAAAACCTTCCTTTTTAATGTATGACATTGCGGTGCGATGTTCAGGTGCCGAGCTGATTGAAGTTCCGTTAAAAAACCTTGGTATCGATCTGAAGGGGTATGAAAAAAGGATAACCCCTAAGACACGGCTCATTTTCATCTGCAATCCTAATAATCCAACGGGAGTTGCGGTGGCGAAACAGGATTTTAAGCGGTTTTTTAGTGAGATTCCAGGAGACATCGTTGTGGTGATCGATGAGGCATATATTGAGTTCGTAAGGGATAAACAGGCGCTAAACGGCATGGAGTACTTCTGCGGCGATAGACCCATCGTCATTCTGCGCACCTTCTCAAAAGCATACGGACTTGCCGGGCTAAGAGTCGGATACGGTGTGATGCCTGCTTTGATATCGGATTTGTTGCATCGGGTCAGGGGACCGTTTAATGTCAATATTTTGGGCCAGGCAGCCGCTGCCGCCGCGCTTGATGATGAAGCGTTTTTGAATCGAACGCTTCGACTCACCCACGAAGGATTGGACTTTCTCTACTCCTCGCTGGATAAGCTGGGAGTCAGGTATTTTCCAACCCAGACAAACTTTTTTCTCATTGATGTTCAAAAGGATGCGGATATGGTGTACGAAGATCTTCTATCCCTTGGAGTGATTGTCCGCTCCATGAGTGCCTATGATTTCCCGACGTTTATTCGTGTAAATGTTGGGCTTCCTGAGGAAAATTCGTTTTTTATAGAAGCGTTGCAAAAGGTACTTTCATGAAGCGGTTGATCGTTACCATAGACGGTCCTGCAGGTGCGGGCAAAACCACGGTAAGCAGAATGCTTGCACAGCGACTTGGATATCGATACATCGATACCGGAGCGCTTTACCGTGCAGTCGCGTTCGAGGCCCGGTCTGCAGGCATCCGCATTGACGATGACGGGGGACTTGAGGAACTTTGCAGCAGGCTTAAGCTCACCTTTTCCAGCAACAAAAAGGGACTTCGCCTGTTATCCAATGGAGCAGATATTACGGATCTCATTCGCACCCCCGAGATCAGCATGGCGGCATCGGCGGTGTCCGCAAGACCGGTTGTCAGAGAATTTCTTTTGAAGGTCCAAAGGAGCTTTGCTCGCCGGAAAGGAATCGTGATCGAGGGCAGGGACATGGGCACCGTGGTATTTCCCAATGCGGACATCAAATTCTACCTGGATGCTGACCCTGAAGAAAGAGCCCGGAGGCGATTTGCAGAATTAAAGGATGCTTCGGGCCATACCATTAAAAGCGTAAGAGAGGAGATGCAGAAACGCGACCAAAACGACAGCAGCCGCCCGCTGGCACCGCTCAGATGTGCCGAAGACGCCATTTTCATTGATTCCACTCATCTTACCGCCGAGCAGGTTGTTGATTGCATGCTAAGCGAGATGAAACAGGCGATGAACAAATGACAGGAAATCGAGATACTTTTTATTTGTACCAAAGACTGTGCCTTTTGAGTTTTTTTTCGACAGCGGGGTACAACGAGAATTACTGAAAAATAATCGTTGCAATTTGTTAAGCAGTCTGTTAGCAACTTAATCTATGTTGAGTTAGGTTCTCAGCGAATAAGGTTAAGGGGGGGTATTTTTCTCATGACCAATGAGACGAATAATGATGTACCACATTCGACCCATCGAAAAGAGGGCGTTGAGGATATAGAAGTAACTGACGGCCAAAAGGCGGATTCGGCCACACCAAATATCGTTCCTTCATCAAAACCGACACCACCCGCGGGCAGCAGCATGGAAAACCTCATGGACTTGTACGAGGAGAGTTTCAAGCGTTTCCAGGAAGGAGAGGTGGTTACGGGTAGAATTATTTCCGTTGATAAAGATCACGTGCTTGTGGATATCGGATATAAGTCTGAAGGGCAGATTCGAATACAGGAGTTCCTGGACGAAGACGGCAATGTGACCGCAAAGGTCGGGGATATCATTGAAGTGATGGTTGAATGGTGGGACGATGAGGAAGAAGTTGTGGTGTTATCCAAAGAGAAAGCCACCACAGTTAAGATCTGGGAAGCCATCCGGAAAGCATATGAATCCGGTGGTACCGTGCAGGGGGTGATTACCAATCGTGTCAAAGGGGGCTTTTCCGTTGACATCGGTGTGACTGCTTTTCTGCCGGGATCCCAGGCCGACTTGCGTCCGATTCGCAACATGGATGATATGGTGGGAAAAAAATTTGATTTTAGAATCTTAAAATATAACCGAAAAAGAAGCAACATCGTTTTGTCCAGAAGGGTTTTGCTGGAGGAAGAACGCGCGGCAAAACGCGCGGAAACCCTCGCCTCGATCTACGAAGGCAAACTGGTTGAGGGGGTGGTTAAAAACATCACAGACTATGGCGTATTTGTTGATCTGGGTGGTGTGGACGGGTTGCTTCACATTACGGATATCTCCTGGGGCCGTGTGAAACATCCGGCCGACCTGTTTTCCATCGGCGATCCCATCAGGGTGAAAATCTTAACCCTTGATATCGAAAGGGAACGAGTATCTCTTGGAATGAAACAGCTCGTTGAGGACCCGTGGATGACCGCTGCGGAGAAATATCCTCCCGGATCCCGAATCACAGGAAAGGTTGTCAGTCTTACCGATTATGGGGCGTTTGTGGAACTGGAAGAAGGAATTGAAGGGCTGGTTCATGTCTCTGAGATGTCGTGGACCCGGAAGGTTCGGCATCCATCCAAAATCGTATCCGTGGGTGAAACGGTGGAAGCTGTGGTGCTGGATATTAAACCGGAAGCCCGCCGGATCTCCCTGGGCTTGAAGCAGGCGGTGCCAAACCCGTGGGATATCATCAGTGAAAAATATCCGGTGGGCACCACCATTGAAGGAAAGATAAAGAATATTACAGAGTTCGGTCTTTTCATCGGAATAGACGAAGGCATCGACGGACTTGTTCACATCTCGGATATCTCATGGACAAAACGAATCAAGCACCCTTCGGAGGTCTATAAAAAAGGTGATGTCGTCCAGGCCATCGTTCTTGATATTGATAAGGAGAATGAACGATTTTCTTTGGGGATCAAACAACTTCAGCCGGATCCCTGGGAAACCGTGGCCGAGCGATACGTGGTGGGAACGGAAATTACGGGAACCATTACGAACGTCACAGATTTCGGGATTTTCGTGGAGCTGGAAGAAGGCATCGAAGGTTTAGTACATGTATCTGAAATTTCCAAAGAAAAGATTAAGTCACCCGTTGGACAATACACCGTAGGCAGTGTCATCAATGCCAAGGTTATGAGTGTAAACGTGGAGGAAAGACGAATCGGTTTGTCCATCAAGCGGCTTGAGGTCGAAAACGAACAAAGTCTGCTCAACGAGTACATCAACAATATGGACGCCCCCACTTCTGAGTTCGGAGAGATGCTTCGGGAAAACCTGCAAGAGAAGTTCAGCGAAGAGCCGTAAAAAAACAACTCTGCTAGCGGAACATGCTTACATCTCCCAACCCTTCGCGAATCACCTCAGGCTCATCATCAACCAGTGAGACTACGCTGGAAGGCTTTCCCGGAACAGGTCCGCCGTCGATGACCGCATCGAGCTGTTTCTTAAAGGTGTCATGGATCAGAGAAGGGTCGTAAAATATGGTGCCATCCGGAAGCGAGGCTGTGGTTGATATGATAGGATTACCAAGCCGTTCAACCAGTTGCAAACAGATGGCGTGATTGGGAACCCGAATTCCCGCGAATTTGCGCCTGGTCAGCATCATTTTAGGTACGTGTCTGGAACCTTCCAGGATGAACGTATAGGGTCCCGGTAACAACCGTTTCATCATCTTGTATGCATAGTTTGAGACCTTGGCATAGTAGCTGATATTTTTAAGGCTCGAACAAATGAAGCTGAAAGGCTGGTTTTTACTTCTCTTTTTTAATGCATATATCTTTTCAATTGCCCGTTTATTCATGATGTCACAGCCGATACCATAAAACGTATCGGTAGGATACGCAATGATTCCACCGCGTCTGATAATTTCGCTTACCCTTTTGATCAGTCGCTCCTGAGGATTCTTAGGGTTGATCTTAAGAAGCATGGTATAATTTCGGTTTCTTCCACCATTTCATTTTAGCTCCAACGCTTCATTTCGTGTCCACTATTCCCTTTGGGGCACAGGTGCAGCCTGTGAGCTGGAAGCCAATTGAGGCAGAGTCTCAAAGTCGATTTTAATGGGATTCGACTCATTGTCAAGGCATAAAATAAACCATTGCGAAAGAATTCGCCTTTTGCTATTCATGACGGCAAATTTATGATGGCTAATGCTATTTAATACTGGAGGATGTTGATGGAACAGGTTTTCCTTGAAGAAACATATTCTTTTGATGATGTTCTGTTGGTTCCCAATCATTCCGCCGTCTTGCCAAAAGACGTGGATACGCGAACCCAGCTTACCAGGAATATTACACTGAACATCCCCATCGTAAGCGCAGCCATGGATACGGTTACCGAGGCACGGACCTCCATCAGCATGGCACGGGAAGGGGGAATGGGTTTTATTCATCGAAATATGAGCATAAAGAGCCAGGCCATTGAGGTGGACCAGGTAAAAAAATCTGAAAGCGGGATGGTTATAGATCCTGTGACGATTCGCCCGGAACAACCGGTCCGTGAGGTGCTTGAATTGATGGAAAAATATCGGATTTCCGGCGTGCCGGTGACCCGGGATGATAAGCTGGTGGGGATCGTGACCAACAGAGATCTGCGATTCGAGACAGATCTTGAAAAGAAAGTCTGTGAAGTGATGACCAAGGAAAATCTTGTTACAGTAACCGAAGGGATCACGCTTGAGGAATCAAAGAAATTGCTTCATAAGCATCGCATTGAAAAATTGCTGGTTGTGGATGACCAGCGTCGATTAAAAGGATTGATCACCATCAAGGATATTGAGAAAATAAAAAAGTATCCCAACGCATGCAAAGACGCCATGGGTCGGCTGAGAGTGGGGGCCGCAGTGGGGGTCGGAGCCGATATGCAGGAGCGCACCGAAGCCCTGTTAAAAGCGGGGGCTGATGTTATTCTCATTGACACCTCTCACGGACATTCAGAGAACGTGATCCGGGCGGTTTCCATCTTGAAAAGCAATTTCAAGGACATCGAACTTGTTGCCGGCAATGTGGGTACTGCTGAGGGGGCTGAAGCGCTCATTAAGGCCGGTGTGGACGGGGTGAAAATCGGAATCGGTCCCGGCTCCATATGTACCACTCGTATTGTGGCGGGAATTGGAGTTCCTCAGATTACGGCTATAATGAATTGCAAAACCATTTCCAATCGCACCGGTGTGCCCCTGATTGCGGATGGAGGGGTCAAATTCTCCGGAGATATTACCAAGGCCATTGCAGCGGGTGCTCATTCGGTGATGATCGGCGGGCTGTTTGCCGGAACCGAGGAAAGCCCAGGGGAGTCCATTTTTTATCAGGGCCGCAGTTACAAGGTTTACAGGGGAATGGGTTCAATGGAGGCCATGAAAAAGGGCAGCAGAGATCGGTATTATCAGGAAGAAGAATTTGAAGAAGAAAAGCTGGTCCCAGAGGGGATAGTGGGGCGGGTACCGTACAGAGGGTCGCTGTCGGCAAACATATTTCAGCTTGTTGGAGGGCTCAAAGCCGGCATGGGATACATCGGCTGCCGTAACATCCAGGAACTCAGAGAAAAGGCACGGTTTATCAAGATAAGCGCTGCCGGGTTGCGGGAAAGCCATGTTCATGATGTTATTATTACCAAAGAGGCGCCGAATTATCGGCTGGAATGATCGCAGCAATCCCCGGTGAAATTCGAGCTTTGATCCGAATGGCCGCATTTTGAGGTGAGTGGCTGTTTGAGCGAAGCAAACCGACTTTTAACCCGGGTTTTGATATACACCTACCTGAGGAATAACCATGTCACGATTTGTCCATCTGCATGTTCACACCGAGTACAGCTTGCTTGACGGTGCCATCCGACTCACTCCCCTTATGGAGCGGGTATTGGAGTACGGCATGGATGCGGTTGCCATTACCGATCACGGTACCATGTTCGGCGTTGTGGAGTTTTATCAAAAAGCCATAAAGGCAGGTATAAAGCCGATCATCGGATGCGAATGCTATGTGGCGCCCAGAAGCCTTGGGGATAAAACCCCCATGGATCACAAGGGTCTTACCCATATTATTCTGCTTGCCGAAAATCAGGAAGGATATCGGAACCTGTGCAAGCTTGTGAGCGTTGCCCATCTGGATGGTTTCTACTACAAACCCCGGATCGACAGGGAGTTGTTAAAAGCCCATCATAAGGGGCTTATCGGGCTGACAGCCTGTTTGCACGGTGAGATTCCGGTGCTGATCCAGGAAAACCGATTGGACGAGGCTGTTGAAGCGGCAACCTTTTATCGCGATCTTTTCGGAGAAAATAATTTTTTTCTTGAAGTTCAACAAAACGGCTTACCCGAACAACAAAACGTGAATGAATTTCTGTTTGAGCTAAGCCAAAAACTATCGATCCCTGCGGTTGCAACCAACGATTGCCATTACCTTGATAAAGATGATGTGAGAGCACACGATGTGCTTCTGTGTGTTCAAACAGGTAAGACGGTTCATGAATCGGAAAGGCTTCGATTCCGAACCGATCAACTCTATTTTAAAGCACCCGGGGAGATGATCCGCGCATTCGAAGATCACCGGGAAGCCATCCAACACACCGGCGAGATTGCAGATCGTTGCCAGGTGGAGTTTGATTTTAAAAGTTATCATTTCCCCAAATTCAGAAACACACCGGGGCAATCCGTTGATATGCTGTTTGAACAGCAGGTGCGGGAGGGCTTTGAAGGTGTAATTAGCCGGATAAAGTCAAAGCGTCCGGAAACCGAGCTGGCCGCTTACAGAAACCGCCTTGATTACGAATTGTCGGTCATCAAATCCATGGGATTTGCCGGGTATTTTCTAATCGTTGCGGATTTCATTAATTTTGCGAAACAAAACCATATCCCGGTGGGCCCTGGCAGGGGGTCTGCTGCGGGAAGTCTGGTCGCTTACTGTCTTGGGATTACAGATCTTGATCCCATTGAACATGGACTGCTTTTCGAGCGGTTTTTGAATCCGGCCAGAATCAGCATGCCGGATATCGATGTGGATTTTTGCATAAACGGCCGAGAAGCGGTGTTCAAGTATGTGGTGGATCGTTACGGGGGTGTTGACTATGTGGCACAGATCATCACTTTCGGCAAACTCAAACCAAGGGCCGTCATCAGGGATGTAGGCCGTGCTCTCGATATTCCCTTAAGACAGGTGGACAGCATCGCAAAGCTTGTTCCCGATGTTTTAAACATAACACTGGACGATGCGCTTAAGCAAGAGCCCAGGCTGACGGAGCTGGCTGAAAAGCAACCGGAAATAGCCGATTTGATAAACATAAGCCGCGTGCTGGAGGGGCTTCCAAGACACGCTTCCACCCATGCAGCCGGCGTGGTCATCTCCGACAGACCGCTGGTGGAGTACATGCCTCTTTATCGAGGGAAAAAAGGCGAGGTGCTCACTCAGTACGATATGAAGTGGGTAGAGAAGATCGGCCTTGTTAAATTCGACTTTTTAGGACTGCGCAATCTTACGGTCATCGAGAACACGCTTTCTCTTATTGAGGGGCGAAACGGTAAACGTCCGGATCTATCCCGGCTGGATCTCAACGATCCAGATACCTACCGGCTGCTGTGTTCAGGAGATTCAACCGGTGTGTTTCAGCTTGAAAGTTCCGGCATGAGGGATCTTCTGGTCCGATTAAAACCAGCCAGCTTTGATGACATCGTCGCATTGCTTGCACTGTATCGTCCGGGTCCCATGGAAAGCGGTATGATCGATGACTATGTGGATCGCAAGCATGGAAGAAAGCCGATAGAATACCTCGTACCCGAGCTGCAATCCATTCTGCAAGAGACCTATGGCGTGATCGTGTACCAGGAACAGGTAATGAAAATCGCAAGCGAACTTGCCGACTATTCCATGGCGGAGGCCGATGAGTTGCGCAAAGCCATGGGGAAAAAGATCGCAGCAGAGATGGCCCGGCACCGTCAGCGATTCATGCAGGGGGCTGTGGCAAAAGGCGTGGATAGCGATAAAGCAAGACAGATTTTCGACCTGATGGAAAAATTCGGAGGCTACGGGTTTAATAAATCTCACAGTGCCGCTTATGCCCTTATCGCCTTTCAGACCGCCTATCTTAAGGCGCATTACCCGCTTGAGTTTATGGCTGCTCTGTTGACCAGTGAAATGAATTCCACAGACGGTGTGGTGAAGTATATTGCCGAGTGCAGGAAACACGGCATTACGGTTTTACCACCGGATATAAACAAAAGCGAAAAGGAATTTACGGTATCCGGTACCAGGATTCAATTCGGGCTGCTGGCGATTAAGAACGTGGGAGAGGGAGCCATCGATTCGATCATTGAGGCAAGACAGAACGGGCCGTTCAATTCGATATTTGATTTCTGTGAACGGGTTGATCTTAGAAAGGTCAACAAACGAGTCATTGAAAGCCTGATTAAATGCGGGGCGTTTGATGGAACGGGCGCGGATCGGGCCGCGATGGTTGCTGCTTTAGAAGATGCGCTGGAGTATGGACAGGTGGTTCAGAAAGAAAGGTCAGATCCTCAGATAGGTCTTTTCACCTTCCAAGGCAAAAGACAAGGAGCGACGAACGCACCTGCCCTGCCCGCCATAGCCCAATGGGAAGAAAAACAGCGGCTTGCATATGAAAAAGAAGCTCTTGGTTTTTATATCTCCGGACACCCGTTGAAAAGATACGAAGAGCTTATAGAAAAATTCACCAATGCCGATACCCTGTCGTTGCCGGAAATGAAAGATGGCCAAACCGTAAGGATCGGGGGCGTTGTGCTTAGTGTGAAAACCATTATCACAAAGAAAGGCGAGCCCATGGCATTTGCAGTAGTGGAAGATCTGCAAGGGGCTGTGGAATGTACGGTTTTCCCAGCAGTTTATGCAAAGGCCTCTGAGTTGCTTGTAGAAGATACGCCGATATTAATCCAGGGACAGGTGCAAAAAGATGAAAATGCTGTTAAGATCTTGACAGATACGGTTATTCCGATGGAAAAGGCCGAGGAGATATGGACCGCTGCGGTTCATTTGACCCTGGATGTGAGACGCACGGAGAAATCCGTATTATCGAAAATCCATGATATACTGAAACGGCATCCAGGGTCCTGTCCGGCGTATGTCCATTTGCAGGATCCTGACAGGACGGAGACCATCATCGCACTGCCTGATAGACTTAAATTGAAGGCCGGTGCTTCATTAACAAGAGAGATCAACGGATTTCTCGGTTATAAGGCCATTGAAACAGTGTGTACCGATACGGTCTATTAGCAGCTGGATTGAGCGGTTCATCCTAACCCCGAACCCTGAACCTGGAACCGATCAGTTTAGGTAGCAGTAAGCTAGGAGTTCAAGCGTATGGAAAGATCACCTCAAAATAGCAGCGCTTATGCTGTTTTGCTTGCCGGCGGAGCGGGTACCCGGCTGTGGCCGGTATCCCGGGCGCTTTATCCGAAACAACTTGCAAAATTTATCGGAAATGATTCACTGGTTCAAACCACCTTGAAGCGGCTCAGGCCGGTTCTCGACATGAGACGGGTTAGAATTGTTTGCGGCAGCGAGCACTATCATGAAATTCAGCGCCACATCACCGAGATCGGGATTTCGGCTAAAGGAAAGCTTATTTGCGAACCCTGTGGACGAAACACGGCCCCTGCCATTTTACTGGCGGTGCTCACCATACTGGAAGAGGAAGACGATGCGAATATCTGTGTTTTCCCTGCCGATCATGTCATACGGGAGGTGGAGGATTTTCATAAGAAAATCGCAGCAGCGCTTGATCTCGCAGAAAAGGGTCGTATCGTAACCTTCGGAATAAAACCCAATTACCCCGAAACCGGTTATGGATATATTGAAGGTGCAGAGGCTGTGTCCGAAGGGGCCCTAATTATCAAAAGGTTTGTGGAAAAGCCCGACCGCCAAACAGCAGAAGCCTATGTTCGGGCAGGTAATTTCTTCTGGAACAGCGGTATGTTCGCATTTAAGGCTTCGGTTATTTTAAAGGAGTTCCAATCCCTTGCACCGGAAATACTGAGGATGATGAGGCAGATCCTGAAAAAGGGCATCGTCACCCTGGCTGACTATCAGGCACTGCCTGACATTTCAATCGATTACGCAATCATGGAAAAAACCGGCCTTGGAGTGGTGTTGCCATCTGACTTTGGATGGAGTGACATCGGATCCTGGAAGTCGCTGTATGATTTTCTTGAAAAAGATGACAAGGCCAATGTCATCGAAGGGGATGTGATTGCCAGGGATACCGAGAAGTGCTTTATTTTGGGCCATGAGCGGCTTGTTGCAACCAATTGCATCCGAAATATGGTCGTGGTTGAAACCCCCGACTCCGTGTTCGTTTCCGATTTGGACGAGAGCAGAGATGTTAAGGAGATAGTAGCAACCTTAAAGAAACAGGGCAGAAGAGAGTTTAAGACACATCGTACGGTTTTCCATCCGTGGGGGAACACGACATTGCTGCAGGAAAGCGCAGAGGGCAAGGTGCAGAGAGTGGTTGTTTATCCGGATGGCGCCTTTGTCAATCAGATTGCCGGAGATATGGTCCGACATTTTACGGTTCTAAAGGGCAAGGCATTGGTGTGCCTGGGTGATCGACAACGGACAATGAAGAAAGCCGATTGCTTCAGCATTCATAAACAAGAAGGAGGGCGGATCGAAAACCATCAGGAAACCGATCTTGTTCTCATACAGGTGGAAACAGGCAAATAACGGCTGGATATCAGAAGCGGCTTAACTGCTTGAGCATGCCGAAGAAAACCGAAAGATGATGGGATGTTATGAAAGTACCTCTACTTGATTTAAAAGCCCAGTATGCTGCTATCAGAGAAGAAATTCTTCGTGTAACCGAAGAGGTCTATGAAAGTCAGTATTTCATTTTAGGTCCCAGGGTTGAAGCGCTTGAGAAGCAAATCGCCGATTACACAAAAACCACACATGCGGTGGGTATATCTTCAGGAACCGATGCGTTGTTGGTTTCCCTGATGGCTGCTGGAATCGGTGCTGAAGATCGGGTGATTACCTCTTCATATAGTTTCTTTGCCACCGCCGGCTGTATTGCCAGGCTCGGTGCGTATCCCGTATTTGCAGATATCGATCCCGATACGTACAACATATCTGCCGATTGCATTGAAGCCACCATTGATTCCATGACACCCATGCAGCTGCAGAAACTAAAAGCCATCGTTCCGGTACACCTGTTCGGTCAATGTGCGGATATGGATCCGATCCTGGAAATTGCCCGGCGTTACGGGCTTGCTGTGGTTGAAGATGCAGCACAGGCCATAGGTGCCGAATACAGAGGGTTGCGAGCCGGATCCATCGGACAGATGGGGTGCTTCTCTTTTTTTCCCTCAAAGAATCTCGGGGCATTCGGTGATGGCGGAATGGTAACAACGAATTCAGATCCCTTATACGAAGAGTTGCGCATCCTGCGCAGCCACGGTGCGGCTCCCAAATACCATCACCGGCGGATCGGGGGAAATTTTAGGCTGGATGCGCTCCAGGCGGCGGTTGTATCGATAAAGCTTAAGTATCTGGACAAATGGACCGAAGGCCGGCAAAAAAATGCGGCAACATATAGAAAGATGTTTGAAGATGCTAAGATTAATAATTACATCACTCTTCCGGTTGAAAAAGAACAGCGCCATATTTACAATCAGTTCGTAATCAGCGTAGCTGAAAGGCGGGATGAGCTCAAAGCTTTTCTACGGGATGCGGGGATCGGCACAGAAGTCTATTACCCGGTTCCACTGCATCTGCAGCAATGCTTTTCTTATCTGGGTTACGAAAAAGGAGATTTCCCCGCAGCCGAGCACGCCGCTGCCCACAGCCTGGCACTGCCGATCTATCCTGAACTTACCCGGGATCAGCAGCAGTATGTGGTGAGTAAAATCAGACAATTCTACTCATGAAATGAAAAATATTCTAGTTGTTGGTGGAGCCGGATATATCGGCTCTTACATGTGTAAGTACCTTTCGAGACAGGGATATCAGCCCATTGTCCTTGACAATCTTTCAAGAGGCCATCAACAGGCCGTAAAGTGGGGGCCTCTCATCAAAGGCGAATGCCGTGATACTGATTTGTTAAGATACATTTTTTCCACCTATCGGATTGCAGCGGTGATGCACTTTGCCGCATTTTGTTATGTGGGAGAGTCTGTGGAAAACCCATCTGCATACTATTTTAATAACGTTGCACAGACCTTGAAATTGCTTCAGGAAATGCTCAGGGCAAATGTGCTGATTTTTCTGTTTTCATCCACCTGTGCCGTCTACGGTGAACCTGTTGGGATTCCTATCGCTGAAACACATCCCCAAAGGCCGATAAATCCTTATGGAAGAAGCAAACTGATGGTGGAGCAGATCCTGGAGGATTTTCATGCGACTTACGGCTTGAAATTTGCCTCCTTGAGATATTTTAATGCAGCCGGCGCGGATCCTGATGGTCAGCTTGGCGAAGATCACCGCCCCGAAACCCACCTGATACCGCTCACCCTGCAGGTTGCGCTGGGCCAAAGGGAGAAGATCCAGATTTTTGGAGATGATTGCGCAACAAAAGACGGTACCTGTATTAGAGACTACATTCACATCCAGGACCTGGCTTCTGCACATCTGCTTGCATTAGAGCGGCTTTTAGGCGGACGGTGCCGTGAAATTTTCAACCTTGGCACCGGCCGGGGTTATTCAGTAAGAGAGGTTATCAAGGTTGCAAGGGAAATCTCCGGCCGGCCGATCCCGGAAGAAGTCGTGCAAAGACGCCCTGGGGATCCCGCCGTCTTGGTGAGCTCAAACGAAAAAGCGATTGCAGAATTAAAATGGACCCCACGCTACTCTGATCTCTATTCCATCATTGAAACCGCCTGGCAGTGGCATAAGACTCATCCCACTGGATATAGATAACAGTGTAAGCAAGGCTCATTCTATGTTTTCATATGATTGATAACTGTTTGAACCGCAAAATCGAGTGCATTTCCCATTCCGCATAGTTCAGCACTTCAGGTTTTAAGGTTTCCTAGATTTTTATTGACATAAGGGATGGTGATTCGTTAGATTTCAAATATAAGGAAGTCTTTTAGGGAATTCTTATCATGTCAAGGATTGAAAGAAGAGAATGCGACCGATTTCAGATACCCGGTGCCACACTTGTTTATAAGATCGATCGATATTTTTTCAAAAACCCGGAATTTACCAGGGATATTTTTCCGATTCATGATATCAGCCTTGGCGGTGTTCGTTTCCTGTCTCAAAGACAACTAAAACTCAACACCTCCCTGACATTGAAAATCAACCTGCCTAAGGATGAGGTCTCCATTACGCTTGAGGGCAAAGTGGTTTGGACATCCCATTATCCCGGCGATAGTTACAACCATCTGATCGGGGTACAATTCTACCCCTATGGAGAGCGTAAGAACTTGAACTCGCCTAAATGCCTGCATCAACTAAAAGCTCTTGAAGAGAAGTACCGCAGGTTTCATCTTAAGGATCACTGATGTATTGACTTTAAAGGCTTCGAAAGACAGACTCCATGACCCGCCGAGGGGTAATCGGTATTGAAAGGAGATTTAAATTGTCTAAAAAAGCATTGATCACGGGAATAACCGGGCAGGATGGCGCGTATCTGGCCGAGCTTCTGCTGGCCAAGGGGTATGAAGTGCACGGCATCAAGCGGCGTTCCTCTCTTTTTAACACCCAAAGAGTCGATCACCTCTATCAGGATCCACATGAAAAAGATCTTAGGTTCATCCTGCATTACGGAGACCTGACGGATGCTACAAACCTCATTCGAATTGTTCAGGAAGTTCAACCCGATGAAGTTTATAATTTGGCCGCCCAGAGCCATGTAAAGGTGTCTTTTGAAACACCTGAGTATACCGCCAATGCGGATGCACTGGGAACGCTTCGACTTCTTGAAGCAATTCGAATGCTGGGACTTCAAAAGAAAACACGTTTCTATCAGGCATCAACCTCGGAGCTGTACGGAAAAGTCAGGGAAATACCGCAAACAGAAAAGACTCCCTTTTATCCGAGATCGCCATACGGAGTTGCGAAACTGTATGCATTCTGGATTACGGTCAACTACCGCGAGGCTTATGACATGTTTGCCTGTAATGGAATTCTCTTTAATCATGAATCGCCCATTCGAGGTGAGACGTTTGTCTCAAGGAAAATAACCCGTACGGCAGCCCGCATCGCACTGGGGCTTGAAGATCATCTCTATATAGGCAATCTGGACGCCAAACGGGATTGGGGACATGCGAAAGATTACGCTCGAGCCCAGTGGCTGATATTGCAGCAGGATGAACCGGATGATTATGTAGTCGCCACAGGCAGGCAACATTCGGTTAGAAAACTATGTGAGCTGGCGTTTACAAAGCTTGGAATCACGATTGAGTGGAGCGGAAATGGAAGAAAAGAGAAAGGCGTCGTTTCTGATATCAAATGGCCCTCTATTCTCGATAAGTATGAAAGCCATAATCCGCTTTCATCCATAAAAAAGGGTAAAAGCATTGTCTCCGTTGACCCGCGATACTTTCGGCCAACAGAAGTGGACACACTGCTGGGAGATTCTTCCAAAGCGCAGCGGAAACTTGGCTGGGCTCCCGAGATATCCTTTGACGAGATGATTGAGGAAATGATAACCCGCGATCTTGAAGAGGCCGTACGTGAAGCTGTTTGGAGGCGAAACGGATTCGAGACCCCAAACAGTGCAGAGGCTATCATGTGATCTGCCCATGAAGAAGAGCTCCAAAATATATGTTGCCGGTCATACGGGTCTTGTAGGTTCGGCCATCTTAAGAAAACTGACCGCGGAGGGCTATTCACGTATCATTACCCGCACGCATTCGGAACTGGATCTCATTCGCCAGGCAGAGGTCGAGTACTTTTTTAAGATAAACCAACCGGAATATGTGTTTTTAGCGGCAGCAAAGGTAGGTGGCATTTGGGCCAACAAAACATATCCGGCTGAGTTCATTTATGATAATCTTGTTATTCAAACCAATGTGATCCATTGTGCCTGGGAAAACGGGGTTAAAAGGCTTCTTTTCCTGGGCTCGTCTTGCATCTACCCGAGGAGATGCCCTCAACCCATAAAGGAAACATATCTTCTTACAGGACCTCTTGAACCAACCAACGAGCCGTACGCCCTGGCCAAAATCGCCGGCATCAAAATGTGTCAATCTTACAATCGACAGTACGGAACCAGATTCTTATCCGCAATGCCGACAAATTTATATGGACCCGGGGACAATTTCAACCTTGAGACCAGCCATGTGCTGCCTGCGCTTATTCGAAAATTCCACGAAGCAAAAAGAGACGGCCGTAAAGCGGTTACTATTTGGGGAACGGGTAAGCCCCGCCGGGAGTTCATGCATGTGGATGATCTGGCTGACGCAGCTGTTTTCTTAATGAATCTTGATAGCCGTCATTATGAGCGGTTCATCACCCACGAGCAGGTTCCGCTGGTCAACATTGGTTTCGGGAAAGATATTTCGATTCTGGAATTAGCACATCTTGTGAAGGAAATCATCGGCTTTGAAGGAGATATCGTTTTTGATACTTCAAAACCCGATGGAACTCCCCGGAAGTTGCTGGATGTATCCAGGCTGACAGATATGGGCTGGGCGCCAAGGATACCACTTTGGGAAGGGATTCAAAAGACATATGAGTGGTGTTTAAGTGAGGGCATCTTTGGAGCTTAAAACTGAAACCACGCATATTTTAGAAGAATCGAGACTGGCTATGAAAACCATAATCTTGATCTTTGTATTTGCTTTGGCAGTATTTCGTCCGGCATTGACTTCAGATACTTTTACCATCCCCGGAGAGGTGTTTGAGGCTTCAGGCCCCATGCAGCTTCCTCAAAAGACCGTCCTGGGGCTTCGCTACGCACTGCTTCGCCATGCCAATGCCGCGGACCGCAAAGCGCTTTCGGCATGGCTAAAAGCTCATAGCTGCAGTGAGGTGACATTTACCCTCAACTCTCATAGCTACAGGGGGATTTTATGCCGGCTGGCCTATTGCTTCGGCCGGGGGCTGCTGCTTTACACAGCGGATGTGTCGATGAGCAAAGGTACGATAATAGATTTGACCCTTCCGATCCCATAGGTAACGGATTGATGAAATTTCCCAAGAAGATCGATGTAAATATCAATTCCATCAACCGTGTTTTATGTTTTTTATGAGAACAAAAAGCTTGTGAGATTCGTACCAACTGCTCGGTTAATCCAGATTGTTGACAATGCCCACCGAATATTCGATTATATGAAAACAAGGCCGTCAAGCGATTAACATCCCCAGCTACGTGGGCCAGCAGGTGCAAAAATGAATAAGAGTAAACAGCCCGAAGAGACACGGCTTGATCGTATAGAAAGGGGCATGGAGGCTTTTTTTCGAGGTATGGGGGAACTGAGGGAGTCGCAGAAAAGGACCGATGCCCAGCTTCAGAGGACCGGAGCCCTGTTAGAGAAAACCATAAAGAAACTGGACGATATCGGCCGGAAACTGGGGGATCTTGGGCTTGTGCAGGGCGAGGCTGCCGAGGATTTGTTTTATCGCAACCTGCGGCAGCGCAATTTAAGAAAGAAATGTGTCGGTGAGTATGATATAGTGGCGTGCAATGGGGATGCGGTGCTGGTGATTGAGGTTAAGAACAAGCTTAAACAGCGGATGGTGGACAGGTTTGTAGGTATGAGGCATACGCCTGTCCCCTCCGTTACACAATTTTAATTGGTTCAGGGAAGGATTTCATATCGAACCATCGTATCGAGGCCCTGGTGGGATGTACCAGCAGGTTGAAATCCGATTGAAATCCAGCGTGAGTTTCCTCTGCCGGCGCGGATACACCCCCTATCGGTGTTAAGCCGAAAAAAGATGTTGTTACGGTCGGCAATCTCCCGGCTTTTGTCAGCCAGCCAGATGGCGGAGCCGGCCGTGTAATGGATGGTTCAGAAATAATTCCACGGTTTCATATAATTATACAATTTTCGAAACGTTTAGTTAAAGTGCTTCGATCCACCTGGCATTCCAGACGCTGCTGCACACAAGATAGGGATTATCAGGATTAAGAGGCTCACAAAACGCAAGATTGGAGCCTGTCAATTTGCTCAGTTTTTGGTTCGCTGATCTTTTCACAACTGTCTTGAGCCAGCCTTCAAAAAAATAAAGACAATCTCCAACAAATTTATTGGCATCTATCGTTGCACTGCTTTGGCCATAGATCACATAAGATTCTCCTCCTTGGGGAACATGGAAGGTAAAATCCCAGATTCCAGCCAGATTAGTTTCGTTTCTGGCATCCTCCAGCGTCGGGTAAAGGTCTCCTATGTATTCTGCTGCGCCCAAGAAGAAAACTTTTAAATACAGCCTGTCTGTGCCCAGGTTGACCACACCACCATCTGTGTGTCTATGGCATCTTTCTGTGATGTTGAACCGCCAGATACCTTCATAATATGTACCATCTATGCCCGGGGCCAGTGGTGGTCCGGACGGTTCTTGTGCAAAACCGGGAAAAGCGACACCGGCCGCAATGCACACCGCAACTGCCAAAATAAAGAATCTTTTTAAGAACATGGTTTATACCTCCTTTCCATAGCCAAAGATTGTCTTGGGACTTGATTTTCTTTATATGTTTCCGGGTTACCTTGCCCCGTTTTTGTTGAATCAATGGTTTGTCCTGCGGTGCCGCTCAGAATAAGAACCGTACCCTGCACCGTATCCCTTCAGTGAAAATTTTAGAAATTTCCTTTCAGCCTTCCTGAAATCCTGATCTGAATAATGGTTCAGATTCTCAGGAATACGAAACCTTTTTCGATACCGATGAATGAGAGATTGAATACCTGAAGATTTTTCTTGATCGAATGACGCCATAACATTTTCTCCTTAAACTTAACTAAAACCAGGATTATTCGGCCACCATACCCCTTCTCTTGTTTAATGTTTTTGTGCAATAATAAAGGTACTGGAACACATCAAGTCGTCCTCGGGCATCTCCCTCCAGGTCGGTGACAGGGCCCTTCTCTGGATACCACCCTCCCTGGATTTTTTTAGGTGATAAACAATATCGAAGCCGTTTTTTTCCATGAGTGCTATGTGAACAGAAACGGGCTGTCGGTTTAGAAGGTACGTGCGTTTTCCTGCTATGATTTTCCATAATAGTTCGGAATAGGCCCGGAATCCGTTCCATTTTTTCGACAGACCATGGGATTTGAAATCGATTTGATGGGACATCATGCCGCCTGGTTTGAGCCATGAGTAAAGGCATCGATAAGCGGCATCAATATTTGAAACGTGTTCCATGACAGATTGTGATATTATGACATCCACCATATCCGCTGCGATCGGACTGGCATCGGACCATGGAACAATATACCTGATCGTTATATTCCCGGTATGCTGCCCTGAATCTTTGATGGCATTTCGGATGTGTTGGATTCTTTCACGAGCCAAAGATGCCTGAAGTAAATCCCCTGTCAGGATGTGACTCGGAAATAGATCTGTACCGAGATACCGGTAGAAATCCGGCCAACCGCCGGTGGGTAGCAGTTTGGAGCGTGAGCCGAACAACTCAATAAGTTCATCCAGTACCCTGTGATTTTTATCCGGATTTGAGTATCTAACTACGTCCAGGGCATAATAATGGTTTACACCTGAAAGCATGGCGGCAAGTCCGACTCCCAGCGAATCTCCCGGCCCCAACTCGGCCAACGTATCGGGGATGGACCGCAAATTATTTTGCCACAGCAACGTGAGATGTTTCAACCATACCCCGTAACAGTAACGTGCGGAGTTGGTCCCTCCGGTTCTCCCAACTGGAAGCACCCTGTGGGTGCCCGGAAGAAACGTGAGCAATCCCTTTGCAACAGCCCGAATGGTCATAATATCACTTCTCCTAAGAGCTTCGAGTCTCAAGCGGTGTCAGGCATCCGTAGAAATTCGGTCTGAGCAACACCGCCGTTATCTTATGAAAGCTTCAGCCCCTCCCCACTTATCCCGGGCCCCGCCCAGACGTGTATGAGGGAGGTCGCGATAGATCTGTATTTAGATGGTTGGTTCAACCGGCCCTTTTGACGAGCTGTTTTTCACATTCTTTCTTCCAATCTCGTGCTTTCAAAAAGAAATCGTATGCGTTTCGAATACGAAAAAGCTGATCCCCCGGAAGCGAACGCATTTTGTGACCGGATGATTCGCTAATTCAGACAAGGAGATATGTCTTATTCCACAAGGAGCAACGGGGGGAGCGGTTTTCATGCTGGCTGAGGTTCAAACCTGAATCGATTACGATGCCTTTTAGAGAGGTATTTGGACAGATCGCGAAGGTTTTCTTAGCTGCCATCGCCGGAATTACGGCATTTTTTGTTCGAAAGCTAATCGTGGTATGGCGGGTATGGAGGGAACAGGTTGTCCCTGATCATTTGAATAATCTTCTGATCATATGTATCACGGGGCAGCGCCCCTGCCTGGTTGAGAATGAGTTCCCGGCTCTCCCGGGCGCTTTGTGTAAGGACCTCCGGCACATCAAGGGGGCCGGGCAACCGGGAGGTATCGGTTTCCTTAGCAGGCAGAATGTTTCCTTCTATCCAGGCTTTGGACATGCCATCCGTGTACCAGATGGCGGCGTGTCCGCGTGTGCTGGTGGGGGATATGATAAAGGAATTGTTGACTATGTTCGCCTGGGCGCCGTTTGCCAGAACCAATCCATAGCTTGCCCATTGGTACATTACGTTGTTGCGGATGTCGAACACCCCTTCATGCAGCGCGGGAAATCGGCCGCCGCCGTTGTAAAAAAGGTTGTGATGGAAAGTCACATTCGTTGTTCCGCCGTATTTGACCAGGCTCTGTTTCCAGGTATCTGCCAGAATACACCAGGAAACGGTGATACCGGTGCTGGGCCCGTAACTGTAACCGGTAATGTCGATATTGCCGTCGCCGGCTTCGGACACCGAACAGTGATCGATGACAACATTGCGGCAGGAATTGACCTGGATGGCGTCATCGCCTGTCTGATGCTTGCGGATTCTCAGACCCTGCAAGATGACGTTTTCACAATCTATGAGGTAGAAGCTCGAACCGTCGAAAGTAACCGAAGAGTCCATACCATTTATCGTCAGGTTCGACAGGTGGGCCAGGCTCACCTTGCTGCTGTATGTCCAATCTCCTTTCAGAAGGATCACAGCATTGCCGCCGTTGAGCTTTAAGCGGCTCAGCATATCCGCAAACTGCGTTTCACTGCCAGCCACCCAGGTCGGAAAACCCTTCCCGCCGGTTGTGGTTTCGCCAAAGCCTTCGAATGGTTGAAACGAGGGGTCGGGTCCAACCTGTACGTCTATGGTCTCGTAAAACTGATTGGAGTAAATATCCGTAAATTCAAATCGAACCGGATAGCTGCCTGCAGCGGTGTAATAGTGGACCGGATCCAGCTCGACAGATGTCTCGCCGTCTCCGAATCGCCAAATCCACTCGAGAACCTTACCCGGGTCGGTAAACTCTGCATGAAATGCCACTGCTTCACCAACTGCAACTTGCGTTGGCTGAGCCGATATGGTCGCTCTGGAGCCGAGGAATGGTACATATTCGATCTTGAGTGTGGCGGCTTTAGCGGAATCTTTTTCGACCGCTGTTACGTTGCGATATTTACTGCTGTCGATATCTTCCACGAACAAACTCAGCGCATTGCCGCTCTGCCAGCCGGGCTGGTCGATGATTTCCTGTATGATCTCCTTCAAATCAGCACTGGTGTTGAACGAGTAACGATCCCAAACCGGTGTATATTCGGAGACTCCTGCTACGGTGCGGCTTCTCCGGCCAATGTCTCCTACTGCTGAACTGAAGGGTTCGGAGTTAGGGGTAGCCTCTCCTGTGTAGCGGATATGAATATCTTTGCTTTCCCCTGTGTAACAATGGAGCAACAGGGTCGCTTTGGTGACGACCGAACCCGCGGGGATGCGGACATCCGGAAACCGGAATCCGGCCCAGTACCCTTTTCCAATCAAAATGGCCTTACCGGCGACATTGTTGGCACGGTTGTATGTCTTTTCGAAGGAATCGTCGGTTCCTTCCGCAACCGTGACGGTGATGAGCCGTCTCTCAGCCGGCGGCTCCGTCGGCGCCTCGGTCCTGTAAACGATGATGGAGGTCTCGGCTCTGTTACCGGCCGGGTCGAAAGCGCTCACCGTAATGGTATTCGTTCCCACACGAAGCGGGATGTCCGGGATGAACCATGAATTTGTTCCCTCTATGCTGCCTGAATCGCCCCCGTCCGTCTGCCAATCGATGCGTTCAACGCCCGAATCGTCGCTGGCCGTACCGGACAGATTGACCGCAGGCTGATCGGTTTGAAATTCGGGAGCTGGGATCAAAATTTGGATTTCCGGTGGGGAGACGTCAACAGGTTCGGTTTCAGCGGGTATATAAGTGATTTGAAGCCTGGCCGCGTGCAAGGGGTCATATTCGTACTGGTCGATTTTGCGTGAGCTTTCGCTGTCAGCGTCTTCCAGAAAAAGGGTCATCGTACCGCCTCGCCTCCACTGCGGATCATCGATGATTTCCTGGATGATTGGCGCCAGTTCCGGACTGGGGAAGAAATCGTACCGGGGCCAGGGCTCTGGGGCATCGATCACATAGCTGAGAGTTCTGGGGCGCAGACTCAAATCATACGCCTCTCCGGTAAACGGGGCCGGTTCTGCAGAAGCCTGGCCTATGTATTTAAGGCGGACGGAACGACCCTCATAGCCGGATGAATATTGCAGCAGTTTTGCGGAAAGGATCTTTGCATTAGCTGGAACATCCACGCTGTTGAAGCGAAAGCCCAGGATTATTTTTCTTCCCGGATAGACATATCGATAATTGAGTATTGTAGCGCCGGAGTTAACCTTCTCCACGACATCGTCGGCGCCGGTTGCAATCGACGCCATAACCGTGATGGAACTGTCCTCGTTTTGGATTTCCGATGCACGAGAGATCAACGGATCAACATTAACAAAACGGAAAAAAACAATCAACACCATGGAGCCGACAATAACATTGCAAAAAAGATTGAAATTACGCCTGGTCATGGTGTTCGAATCTTCCGTCTTAGGGTATTGAAGCAACGTCTCCTGTAAAGCGTGCTACAAACAGTATTGTTAATTATAATTACATCGTAGTACCCTGCCTGTCAATCTTCTTTTATCCCTGGGTGTCTCATTTTGATTGACACATTCCGCCTGGGTGTCTCATTTTGATTGACACATTCCGTATTGAGATGCCGTGTCTAAATATCCGAAAAGGAAAGTTATTTCATGTGCATTTCTCCATTATTATAACAAAATAAAATATGAATCCCAGGGATGACACATGTCACAGTGTATATGATCCGGTTCCGTCAATTATGCCTTCTATCCGGCATTGAAATACCTCGTTTAAGAAGATGGTTCAGTTTCTTTTCTTGAACGGGCAATAACTTTCCGAATCTCAGACCGCACAGACGGATCTGTATCCCGTTGAATCCCTGTTCTGTGAGATCTTCAAGTATTCTATCATGAACAGCTGTGCAGGGAATTTTCGTGATGTAGAATTGATGCGGATAGTAGAAAATATCAACCTCGCTGATTCTTTCACTGAAAGGAGAGGCTGAGATATACTTCAGCGACAGACCGCCCTTGCTGATATCCTTTATGAGGCCCAGTTTTTTCATTCCCGGTTTAAGAACAGCTAAGATACTGTTCCGCACTTCAATCCGCCGATATTTTCGCCGCTCTCTCAACCTGCTGTCAATATTTTCACTTATTTTCACTTATTTTCACCTGCTCATCTGGTTTTTCTGAGTCTTTGTATTGCTGCTTTTGGACTAGAATTTACCATACATCAGTTTCAGACGTTCTGAGCATCTGCCGAGAAATCCCCAACCCCTTAACGGTAAGTGGAAAATTACCTCTATTTTTAGCAAGCCGCGATCCCATAAGAGGCGGTGCCTGAAGATCGCCTGCGGGGCAGGGATTGGAGAACAACACCAGGCAGGCAGGAAAATTTTTCTAATAAATTACACAGCGTGTATGAAAAATTGTTCGCCGATGTTATCCGTTCCCATGGCCCAGGCCTATAACTACATCAATTTATTATTATTATTCTCGGCTGGATAATCTGGCATAAATATAGCATACCTCCGGTCTGGCCAAGAAACAGGCAACGATCGATACCCGGGATAGGCCAAAAAAAATTTCACACAACAAACTCGATATGCCTCATTCCATACTTATTGATACGTGCCATGCTAAAATTAATGCAAGGAGGTAAGTGAAAATGGACAGAAAACCCTCATTGTTTCAAACAGCATTAGTATTATGCGCTGTAGTGATTTTAGGGGCTTTGCCCGGGATGGTTTTTTGCGCGGACGCTAAACTAATCCGTCCTCAGGAGGGGTTTTCAACTGCAGCAGCTGGATCCGAAATTTTTCACCAGTACATCGTGCGCTTGCGCTCCGGTAAGCATAATACCTATCTTGCCGGATCAAGGATCGCAAACCGCGTCGGCGCCCGCCTCTTACGCACCTTGAATCACCGCGCTCCGTTCGTTTTGATCGAAAAGCCGTTTCAGCGCGACTCACTAGAGTTTCTTGAAGCCCTTCAAAACGATCCGGAAGTACTGAACGTAGAGCCGAATGCACCTGTCAGTATACCGGATCCCCATCCGAATGAAGTCTACATCTCCTCCTCGCCGGAGGCCAAGGCAGGGGAAGCACTGCACGCAGATGATCCTTATCTCACCTGGGGCTACGCAGACATAGAGGCCGATCTCATTCCTCCCTGCCCTGCATCGGCTCCGGTGGTAGCGGTTCTTGATACGGGCGTCGATTACAATCACCCCGAGCTGGCCGGTAGAGTAATCCTGGGAATGGATTTTTACAATGACGACGAAGACCCCATGGATGATCACGGCCACGGCACTCACGTCAGCGGAATCATTGCCGCGGAGGCCAACAACGGAATGGGAAGCGCCGGAGTGGCCGATAAGGCGAAGATTCTGGCTATCAAAGTACTGGGAGAAAACGGTTATGGATCAACATGGAACGTCATACAGGGAATTTACGCCGCTGCCGATCATCCGGATGTCCGGGTCATCAATTTGAGTCTCAGTACCATGATCGGCACACGCTCTTTTGGTGAGGCACTCGATTACGCTATTTCCAAGGGAATACTGATCGTGGCGGCGGCGGGGAACAACAACTCCAATGATAATTATCATTATCCGGCAAGATGGGCGGAAGACTGGGACGGACTGCTTGCAGTGGCGGCCAATGACCGTTCCGGCTGCAAGGCCTCATTTTCCAATTACGGTCATTGGGTCTCCATCTCCGCACCGGGTGTAGACATCTTCTCCACCCTACCGGGCAATCGCTACGGCTCATGGAGCGGCACCTCCATGGCCACCCCTTTCGTTGCCGGGGCCGCTGCCCGTCTGCTGGCCGCAAATCCAGGCCTGACAAACGTCGAACTCAATCACATCATTGAAGCTGAGTGCGACATCCTGATGTTCGACGATATCTGCTGGCCGAACGACGGTTCAAACTTCGGCAACCTGAACCTTGCCCGAGCCTTAAACGAAATGCCAGAACAGCCATGGGACAATGAACCCCCGAGAGTCGAAATTTTAGCCCCCGTCAATGATGGAACCTACACAAGCTATGAGCCACTGCTGAACCTGTCCGGAACCGCCTCCGACAATGTCGAAGTGGTTCGGGTCGCATGGAGCAATGATTCCGATGAATCTGGAGAAGCTGCGGGCACTACGTCCTGGGAGATCGAGGGTCTCAGACTCCGGGAGGGTGAAAACCAAATCAGGATCACCGCCTATGATCAGGTCGGAAATCAAGGAACGGCTGAAATTACCGTTAGCTATTTTCCGGAAGGGACGTTCTCTCTGAATGTCAGGGTTTCGGAGGGAGAGTCGGACAGCTTAGAGAAAGAATACAACGGCTTGACGCTGCCGGACTATGCAAGGGCCTATGTTGGGAAAGGCTATATTAACGGGTTTCACTTCAAAGATGTGGCCATCCCGCAAGGAGCGGTCATTCTTTCTGCAAACCTGGACCTGCACTGCTGGGGATTCTGCGACAAAGACATATCCATCGTCTATTTAGGAGAAGCCGCCGACGATGCCGCTCCTTTTACCAGAACCCTCTACGATCTGAGTTCGCGGCCGATGACGTCCAGTTCGGTCCATGATAGACCCGCTTCCTGGAGTAAAGACAGCTTTAACACCAGTGCCGATTTGAAAGATATCATCCAGGAGATCGTCGACCGCGACGGCTGGTATAGCGGATCTTCCCTTAACCTGTTCATCTTCAACAACGCCAGCAGTGCATACCGCCGATTGAGTGTCTTCGAACAGGGAGAGGAAAATGCCGCCGTCCTTCGAATCCGGTTCAAAGTAGACACCGACCCTGTTGAGGACACCGAAGCGCCTGAGGTCACCATCTCTGAGCCGACACAAAAAACTATCTACAGGACATCCCTTCCCAGCATCAAGCTCAATGGTACGGCCTCAGACAATGTCTTCGTTGAAAAAGTCATATGGTCTACAGATCGGGGGGAATCGGGAACCGCCGAAGGGACGGATACATGGGAGATTCATTCGATTCCGCTGAAGGAGGGGGTGAACATTGTTACCGTTACGGCGGAAGATAAAGCCGGTAACCAGGGTCATGCCACCCTCGAGGTCTTGTTCGAACCGGATGAACAGAGCGACGAACCCGTAACCCTTGCATTTAAAATCCTTAACCCCGATGACGACGCCTATGAGAAGACCTACAATGGTTCCGTCTCTCGTTCCAGCAAGACCATGTACCTGGGCAAGGGCTATATCAACGGATTTCGTTTCGAAGACGTTCAAATCCCCTCAGGGGCCACCATTTTGTCGGCTGTCCTGAAACTCCATGTCCGGCTTTACGGGGACAGAGATATCACCTTGCGTTTTGTGGGAGAATCCACTGCTCGGCCCGAACCCTTTTCGAACACACGCTTCGTTCTGAGTGACCGTTTGAGGACAAGCGCCGAGGTCATCGGATCTATTGAGCCCTGGACAGAAGGGGAATATAACGCCAGCCCCGACATTTCGGATATCATCCAGGAGATCGTAAACCTTCCTTCCTGGGAGCCGGGAAGCTCTCTTACATTGTTTATAGAGGATTGGGGAAGCAGCCAGACTCGCATGGCTCAATGTTTTGAGATGGATCCGGCCTTGTCTGCTGTTTTGGAGGTGAGATTCAAGCCTTGAAAGCGTGACGTCCTGAACTCGCACCCTGCGGCAGGGCGCCACAGAAACGGAACAGAAACAAAAACACAATAAGGCCCTCTGGCCGGTTAAAAGACCGGACAGAGGGTTTTCATTTTCCCGCAAGACACACTCTCTTGGCTGTGTGCCGGTACTTGCGCGCGGGTTAGGGAAGCTCGAGGGTCTTATCCGTAAAGATACAATACCCTGGAACGATAGTCGGAGGAGGGGGCGTAGGATTGGGGATCTCGGGATAGATGATACCGATGTAGAATCGATCTCCGGAACCATGACCCGCCGCGATAAGGTCCGCAACCACGCTGTTTATAGTATTGAACCTGTCGGTGGCGACAATATCGAGCACCGCCTGATCCTGGTCGGCACCGGAGTCTCCTCCTGACACGCCCCCGATGGGTTCAACAGCCGCTTCTGTGAAGATGGCCAGCTTGCCGACGGTATCCGTCGAGAAATTGATGCCCTTAACCCGCAGGGTGCCGTCGCTTCTTAGCGTGAAATCCGTTATGCAGGCGCATTCGATGCCGCGCGGGATGCATACTTCATCGGATTGCTGGAGTCTTATCCGCAGCGAAGAAACCTGCTGAAAGGATTTTCCCAGCCATTGGGTTTCCCAGGGCAGTTGGCTGTGACCGCGGACATTGATGGTGCCGTTGGGAACAAAAATAAAGCATAAGATAAATAATCCGTCCCCGTCGTATTCAAAGGCCGCGGGCAGGCCGTAGACGCCGTCCCGGTTTCTATTGGCACCTCCGTAGTCACCGTCTTCCCCTTCCACGTACATTGTGACATTGCTCGCCCCGGTGGGGTTGACGTTGCCGTATTCGGCAAGACGGACGAACTGCTTGACGCGGATCTCCGTGTCGTCTTCGAAGATCAGGTTGTATTGGCCCGCAACGTTGATAACAATACGCCTGAAATTATAAATGCCGGATGCGAAGTTTACCGTTCCCTTGTGGCCCACGATCAGATCCCGGTAGTCCCCCGGTACGATATTTTCCGATCCACCTGAAGAGACGATTATATCCGCGCCACCGGGAGCGAAAACGGGAAAGGCCGGAAAATCTGGCAGATCCTTGTTTCCTGTGTCGTTAAGGGAGTTATTCCCGAGATCGTCTTCCAGGAGGGTGGGACCCCGTCTTCCCGAAGTCCCGATATCGTTGTAAGACCCTGTAGCGGCATCGTAGATGACATGACTGACGCTTGCAAAATTTCCCAGGGTCACGTTCGGGCCGATGATGGCCACATCCGTCGTCGTAGGTGCTTCCAGGGGAACTCGGCTTCTTAACCTTCCTCCGATCTCAACGATGTTGCGGCTTCCAAGATCGGTCCGCCTGGGGATACCCTGAAATACACCTCCCTGGAAGCTAAGCACATCCGCAGCTCCTCTTAAGATCAACTGATCGTCCACCAGGATCATAAAATCCGCCAGGCGATATTCCACAGCCGACGCAGCACAAGGCGCCATCGCAAACAGAGCCACCACGGCCAAACCAACTAACATCCTGGATATGAAATTCATTTTGTGTTTCATTTACTTTTCTCCTTTTTAAAATGCAGATGAAAGGTTTAAACTGTTCTGTTAGTAAAATGAACCGGGATTAGAGAATCCCGCACAACAATTACGGTTTTTTTCAATTCCTTTCTTCACCTCCTTTCTTAAAGCACCTCAACCCAAAATGCTTTGTTTAATCCTCCGCATTTCTCTTTTGCATACCCCGGACAATGCCCGGGCATCCCTGGACAGAAGCGCCGTCATATTACCGACGATACAGCAGCGCAGGCCCAGATCGAAGTAGTCGATTCGTTCCTTAAGGGAAAGCGACTTTTTAATCATTTTTATCATCCGGGGGGGCAACAGGGGTCGTAGAGTACGGATGATGGGAAACCGCTGCGAGATGCCGCCGGAATGATTGTTATTGAGATTTTCCATGGTCTTTGAAATCAACGTATGCGGCAGCACCGTCCGACAGTGAGCTGAAAAAAGATGATCGCTTAAGAATTCCCTCACCGCTTTGGCCTTTAAATAATTCCTTTGCAAATCGATGGCCGGATATCTTGAAAACGGTACTTTGGGTGAGCGGCGCTTGACGATTTGCCGAAAAACAGCCTTTTCGGTTCGCAAGCTATCGGGCATTTTCCGTACTCTGTCGACGATCCGCCTGAAAATGAAGGGGTTTATGATCTCAACGTAACTCAGTTTGAGGTCATTAAGAGCCGAAAGAGCATAAGGAAAATAATATTCACAATAAAGCCTGTCGCGCCAGGTCTCCAGCGTTTCGTGCCTGCGAACTCTCATGCTTTCGGGCCAAACCTGATCGAAGGAAGCAGGCAGCTTCATCTCCCTGAACTCCTCGTAATCCGGGATCATCGTGGCGAAAACAAATTTGCGGAAATCAAGTTCCGAATAAAGGCATCGGCTGCCGAAGCACTCGTCTCCGCGTATGATGCCTTTTACTCCTTTTTCAGACAGATGCTTCCAGACATAGAAACCGTCAAGGTAAGCCTCCAGATGATCGATTCTGCCTTCCCCGAGGGCCAAGAACCTTCCGAACAGTTTCTCTATGGGTTCCACAGATATTTCGGTTACAAAATACTCATGCGTTACATCCAGCACGCGGCACAGGTCTCGTGCGATCCTTGCATCGTTCCATTTCTGAGACAAAGCCCCCTGCCGGCCCCAGGTGACACATTTGAGCGCAGGGAAGCGGTCTTTGAGCCGCAGGAGCAGCAGCCGGCTGTCATAACCGCCTGATAAAGGCAGCACCCATTGGCCGGGATCGAAATGAACCTCCTGAAGAACGTCTTCTATCGCCTCTTCCAGTTGTCTGCCCTGTTCTCTTTTCGACAAAGGCGCCGCTTCAAAAATGGTCAACGGTGCATTTAATGAGAGACTCCACGAGAAACGATCCAATAACAGGCGACTGTGAGGCGGAAGGAATCTTGCTCTGCGATCCCAGGACAATCCCGGCCCGAGGGTGCCTGCCGACAGCATCCATGCGAATGCCTGCTCGTTAGGTTCAAAGGACTGCAAGAAATACACGATGGCTCGCTGGGAGGTTGCTGCAATAAACATTTCCGGTGTCTGTGCGTACCAGACAGCTCTGGATCCGACGACGTCTGTGGCCAGTTCGATGAAACGCCGATTCGCTCTGAAGAGCGCAAAAGATCCTTCCGGAATATTTGCAAGGGGCCGGAACCAGTTCTTATCCGGGCGATGAAGATATCCCATAGCCACACCGGTTTCTTCTATCGGTGTGGCTGTTGTTTCCCCGAATACGGCGATATGAATGCCGTCTCTTACGATCGTTAGCGGTGAAACATGTCGGATGTTATCGGGGGTGAGCCTTTGGGAGAGATGTTCCGCCTCCTCGCGGAAATTATCTCTCATCCGGTCGTCTTTGTAACATATCAAAACGAGTTTGGCCATTGTATTTTCTCTTTTTGGCAGTTGAAACCCTGTTTCATTTATACGATCCGAATACCGGGCAAATAACTCTTTTAACTTATGTTGCGCACCTGCTTTTGAAATGTTCCATGTCAATCATTTCCCGTAAGATGCAGTCCGTTTGCATTCAAGGGGTTCTGTGAATGCTGTGTCTGTACGGGGTGGCGTGGGGCTGGACGGAGCGGTGAAAATGAATCCCTCCTTCCGTTCCTTCCCCTCAACCTGCGATTGCGCTTTGTCGTGTTCCGCCTTGATTGCGTCTGCTATCTTTTCGGCGGATCTACCGAAAAGATTCTCGAGAGGAAAGGTTGTAAGCATGTGGTCCTGCCAGGCAATATTGTTTTCCTGAACGATATTCTTGATATGCTCGTACTTTCCTCCAAGCGCCTTGACGATCGTCTGCAGCGCAGCACTGTCCTTAAACGAAACATTGAGCAGCAGCAGTTCGGCGATATTGTGGGGCGCGGCTGGATCATCCGAAAGCACTGGCACGATCAGGATGTTTCGGCCGTCCTTCAGACCTTTGCCGATATAGACGTTGCCCTGTGCGACGATGATTCGTTTGGTCCCCTTGAGCGCCGGATTCTTCTCGACCCGGGAGTGGAGTGATCTGAGCATACCCTCCTTGCGCAAGACCGAAATCGTTGTATCCCCGGTTGGTTCGCCGAGAAGATTGAGACCGTCGATGCGGTAGAGAATCGAACCGTTGATCCCCGAGATCACCCCCTGCAGGTTTTTCAGGACCATGACGTTCCGATGGGCCAGTCGCACAGGGCTTACGCTGTTTGCGGACAGTGCCTCAAACAGTACACCTTCGAATTTCTCGCTGATACGGCTGGTGCCTACAGTGACGGTTTTGGCCTGATGCTTGATGGCATCCACCGGACGCGAAAGCGCATTGATCGATTTGCCAAGGCATTCGAACAACAGGTCCAGCATGTCCATGGCGGTTCCCTTTCGTCCGAAATCGATTGCGAAATCCGATAACGGCAGACGACCGGCCAGGTATTTCAGCAGTAACGTGAGATCCGAGACAGGACGCAATCCCATGATGTCCGGCAACCGGTCTTCGTTGCGCAGGCGGATGAACTCCGTGTAAAAAGCCAGGATCTTCTCTCTGAAAGATTTCTCCAGAACCACCTCATAGGCGCTCAGTCCGTTCTGCTGGAAGGTATGCATCATTTTCTTAAGCTCTTCGCGGAATCTGTCTAAAAACCTGGAGCCCTGGTCAATGGACAGCGCAGCGTAATATCCCCAGAGATGCCCGACCAGAGTGTTAAATATCGACGCCAGGTGGGGCTGCGTTCGCGGCACCTGGAATACGTCATCGGCATATGGGTCGAACCGATTTTCGCCTTCGTCACAGATGACGACGGTGGCGGCCTTGTGTGCTTTGAAGATGGCGGTATCTTTGACGATGTCTCCGATTACCGTCGATCCGGCTCCTGCCGCGCAGATCAGAATCAGCGGTTCGGAAGAAAGATCGATGTGCTTTTTGTCCTCGATATAGTCGGAGGAAATGGTTTTATAACACAACTCACTGAGCTTGATGCGGATCTCGTCGGCAGCGGCCTTGTTCGGCCCGCTGCCCACCGTCGCCCAGTAGAGTCTGGAAACCGCCAGACGTTCGGCAGACATTGCGATCTGTTTCTGCATGCTTAAAATTTGCCGCATCCCTTCCGGCAGCATGAGCAGGTGGCTAATCTCTTTGTTGATGAATTCCGCGCTCCTTCGCCTTTTCAATCCGGCGATATACAGGCTGATAAGCGCCCCGGCGGCGATCTGGGAATAAAATGCCTTGGTGGAGGCCACCGACATCTCGATATCCCGGCCGCTTGAAGTATACATGACGCCGTCCACCTTGAAGGTGATATCCGAATCCCGGCGGTTGACAATGGCAAGGGTGTGGGCGCCGCGCTCACGGACCATGTCCACGGTTCGATTGGTGTCGGTGGTGGTTCCTGATTGAGAAACGGCAATGACCAGCGTATCTTCCAGGCTGCGCTCGCCGTCTCCGTCCTTGAGTAAGAATCCGCTCATTTCTGATGCTTTGACGGCAGTAACCGACAGTAAGGGGTCATCAAGATAATAATTGAGGATATCGGCGCAGACCCGGGCGGCAACTCCGGCCGTACCCTGGCCAATGAAGAAAATTCGCCGGATTTTGTCCTCCCGAAGGGCGGTTTCGAGTTTTGGTGGAATGACGGTTTCATTAAGATGAACCACTCTGAGTCCGGGGTGGTCTTGAGAAAATTTCCATCGATTGGCGAGGGTTTTTTGCACCGATGCCGGAGATTCACCGATCTCCTTCAAAAAGTAGTGGGGATACCCCTGGCGGTCAATGTCTCTGGGAGTGATCTCGGTCCATTTGATGTCCTCGGGTGTAAGCCGTACAGGGGTACCGTCATAATATTTCGCTTCGATGCCCGCCAGCCCACCGCCGGTTTCCGGGTCGATGATAAAGATTTGCCCCGTTGTCTTGGTGGCTTTTCCGTCAACTTCTTTTTCGCCGTTCATTTTGAGATAAAACGGTGTTTCCTCCACAAACCCGTATACTTCCGAAGCCGGAATGTAATGGTCCTGGGCCAGTCCAATAAAAATTGCCTGGCCGCTGCCTTTTTGCGCCAGAAACAATTTGCCCGGCGCTAAATTGGTGAGCATGGTGATGGCATGTGATCCATGGAAGTCGTTGACTGCCAGCCGAAAGGCTTCGTCGATGCTGTATCCCTGATCGAGGTACATCTGGATCTGAAGTGGGATTATTTTGGTGTCGGTGGTAACTTCAGCAGGAATGCGGTGTCCGTTTTTTTCGAAGCGGTGCCTGAGTTCCCGGTAATTGTCTATGTCTCCATTCAGGCAGGCATAGATTTTCGCTTTTTGTGAACAATGACTCTCGCAGCAACCGTTGTCCACCGGATGGCAGTTCGGCTCGGTGATGGCTCCCACCGAGGCCCACCGCGTATGGGCCGAAACCGTGCAGCTCTCAAAGGCAACAGAGGCCAGTCGTTTTAGAATGTGATCGGACGCCAGCTCATTGCGCAAAAAGGCGATGTTGTCTCCCAGTCGACCGATTTCGGCTGCCACCTTATAAGTTAAAAATAGATTGACCCGAAAATCGCCTGCTTCGGTCAATCTGATGCTTCGATTGACCAGGACTTCGTGGTTCAATCGCTCTTCCCACTGTTCTAACAGATTCGGCACCCGGGTTCGCTTCAATTCGTCTTCAAAGTGCTGAAATTGATTTTTCGGTAAGCTTAACGCCAGCGAAATCCCTGCAGAATCACGGCCCCTGACTTCAAGACGCTCCAGACTGTTGAGTGCTGCATTGATATGCTTGAAAAGACGCACCGTTTCAAACGGAGCCGCGGATGCCGCCGTTCCCAGCAATTCTTGAACCTTTTTGACGTTGCCTAAAACTTCCCGGGACAGGCTCCATGAGATGTCTCTCAAGCTTTCGATGCGCCGGGACATCACCGAAACCTGGTCGACACTCAGTGTTCCCATATTTTCTATGAAAACCGCTTCTTCCCGGCGAATGACCTGCTCCAGCCGGACGATCAATTCTTTCAGCCGAACTTGTCGGCTGCGGCTGCGAAATACTTCGAAAAAGCCGCGGCCGTTTTTCAGAGTAAATACATCCCGGGACAGCAGATCAATCGGTCCGGTTGTCATCAGGTCCAGCGCTCTTTTTCCGCGATTGTCTTTTATTACCTGTTTGATTTTCTCTTTGGTAAGTTCGCCGCCTTCGGTGCCGCTTTCTTCGATACGCGAGAGGAGTTTCTCCATGTGTTTCAAATCAACTTTGTGCGGAATATTCTTTCGACTCTTGAAAGCCACGATTCCAACCAGACCACAGGACAACACATTCGAAGAAAGCGGAAAAAAAACGATGGAATGCCCGGGAACCCCGGACAGATCCCTTGCAATGAAAATATTTGCGCTCAAGGCCCAGCGCATGGATTTATGGAACCACCGCATGCTTTGCCGAAAGCGACGGATAAATTGGTGTATGGATCTCATTTCAACCTCTCTAATCTTTCAACCTCTCTAATCCAGGCTCATTAAGCTCTGTATCGACATAAAAAAAGATGGAGGAAGGCCTGCTCATCGCTGCCCTCGGGTCGTGAATAAGGCCGCAAAGATAAGGCCGCACGGAATTTCTTTATCGATTGTAGACCATTTCCTGTTTATGAAGGTTGTAGCCACCCGGCTGCAGCGGAGCCGACCCCTGCCAGGCTTTATCACCTCCGATAAGCAGGGTAAGAGTAAAGCTGCCGATGCTTTTAATGTATTCCTGATAAGCTTCGGCTGTAAGAGTATCCCTCACGTCAGGCAGGAAGTTACACCTCTCGACAAAAAGATACATATAGACAGTCGTACTGGTGGACTTCATGAAGGTCAGCTCGCGGATGCCCGGCGGAGAACCGGTGTAACGGTATTTTGTGGTACCACTAATGGTGCCGGCGGGCACGGTCTGGGTGAAGATCGGTTCATCGACCCCTTGGACATGGATCATGACCGTCACGTCCTGATCGAAGGGCATGACGAATTTTGCATCGGCCTCCTTTCTCAGATAACTCACGATACTGACGCGATCCAGGTCCTCATAGCTGGATCCGCCGAAGTAAAAGGTAAACTTGGCTTTCTTGGGATCCAGTGGGGTTGTTTCAGGGATTGGAGGAGCAGGGGGGGGAGGGGGCTGGACGGGGGGATTATAGGTCACATCGATGAATGCCTGGCCCAGGTTGCCTGCAGCGTCTTCTGCCGTTACCACTATGTGGTTTTCGCCTTCTGTCAGCGGGATATCTTCTGCCCTCCATGACCATTGAAGCCAGTCGTCGGTTTGACCCGATGCAATGTGCACCTCCACCTCTTCATTGACAGACCAACCGATCATCTGTAGACCGCAATCTTCAAACACATCTCCGGAAAGGGTGATGATATCTTCTGCTGTCTCGTAGAAACCCTCGGATGTCGGAGAGGTGATAAGCACCGTGGGGCCGGTATTATCATTCGCACTGCAGTCTGCGGCATTGACCGGCGCGGCCACAGCGACCACGATAAGGCCTGTAACCAGCGGCAACAAGAGGTAATAATCAAGAAATCGACGAGTTTTTTTCATAATGACTCCTTTCCAACTATTGAGTGGTGATAAGATTAAAAGGGTAATATAAATAGTTCCAAGATCGGTTCACTGCACGTGGTGCAGGCAAAAATATCCGTTTTCACACATACCTGACAGGAATGCATTCGAGGTGTGCGTACTTAAGACGATAATAGGTTTTAAGATGGCGAACCGGTCCCATGGCCGGGTAGAAACATCAACAGGCGGCGCGACAGGGAGCGGGTCTGAAGTTGAAGTCGCACAAGCTCCTGTTCTTCGAAAAATCCCATAAGAAAAAGAAGAACCGGAAACAGCGTCAGCAGCACGAGCTTGATCGGAATCTCCACCAGGATGGGAAAGCCGGACAAGCCACTGCCGGCCGCCAGCAGGATGATAAAGGCGATGAGCGCCTTGCCCATACGAAAGTATTGATAGGGAACCGGATAGATTCGCTGGGAGATCCAAAGCGTGAGCCCGCTGCGAACGGCGTATGCGATCAGGGTGGCCCAGGCGGCCCCCAACACCCCATAACGCGGTATCAACAAAAGACAGAGCGCCAGGTTGACAGCAACTGTAATCAGCAGCAGAGGCGGCATGTACTTGGTTTTTTTCATCACATACAGTCCGCGGCTGGGAATAAAGAAAAGAAACTGGAAAATCGAGGAAAAGGCAATTATTTCAACCACCGGCTGTGCGCTGGCATAGCGGGAGGAGGCGAATACCATCAGGAGGATCCCTCCCATCAGAATGGTGAACATGGCCAGGAAGCAAATCAGAATGAAATTATAGGTGGCCACATATGCGAATATCTCTTTTGCCCGGCTCTCTTTCTCTCCTTTTGCAGTCTCATAGTAAAAGGGTAAAACTGCCCAATGGATGCCGCTGATCACCATTTCGAAAAAGATACTGCCAACCGAATAGCCTACAGAATAGATGGCCACCACCGCCAGGGGCATATAATACTGCAATATCAGCTGGTTGGCCATTTTAAGCGCCCAATTGCCGAAGCGCACCGGGCTGTCTGGAAGGCCAAACGCCAGGCATTGACGGACGATCTTCCATGAAAATGACAAGCTCAAATAGGGCTTCAGATAGTAGAGAAAGACACCATAGAAAATGATAGAGGCGCTTAGGGTGGCCGCAATTGGTCCCAAGGCCCCCATGTCGAATACGACGACCAGCACAATGGACATCAAGATGATAAACAGCGCCTGCAACAGATTGATCACCACAAAGCGCCTGGCCTGGCCTTCGGCCCTGAAAATGGTCCGCGGCAGAATACCGACGGAAGTCATCAGAAGCGTGAAAATGGTCAGAGAACCGTAAGGGTGAAATGGTATATCCTTCAGAATCCGGCTCCAGAAGATATTGCCGAAGACCATGAGAATCAGTGAACAGACTATACCGAAGGCAGTTGTAAAAAAGAAAAGGCTCGAAAACAACCGCTTCATTTCTTCTTCTGAGTCCTTGCAGTCGTAGTAAAAGCGCATGGAAGAAGACGAAGTGCCCGTTTCGTAGACGACATTGCCCAGCTCTCTTACGGTACGAACAACAGCAAGAATCCCGTACTGCGTTGCCGGCATGCACCGGGTGAAGACCGGCATGGTAACGACTGAAAACGAACGCAGAAGAAAATTTCCCACCGTGTATATGGATGATTCGCTGAACAGCTTTTTAAAGCGTTGATACATGGCGTGTGTCAACCGTTTTTGAAGGGTCGGTGTTCAGTGTTCGAGGTTCGTTGTTCGAACCCGCAAAGCGCCTGCGAAACCTGCGCAACGGTACGGTAATCAGATGAAGCATCAGAAAAAGCATGGGGCCCGGATCGTCCCAGCAGGCAATGGCATAAGTCCGTGCACCTCGATAGGAGGATATCCACTGCGGGATCGTAAGCTGCCCTGCCTTCAGGTATGCCATACAGCTATGTAAATCTCTTTCTTCATGGATCCATTTTACGCCCTGGCGGAATCTGTTTACCGGCGGAACCTGCAGCCCGGTTGTATCGCAATAGGCAAGGTATTCGAGATTGACGCCACAGGCGGCGCCGATGCCATGGGGAAACCAGGTGCGGGCGCTGACTTCGATGATTTTGAATGTTTGATCGCGTCGATCCCATTTGAATTCCACCGAACCGTACCCTGTGTAATTCATCGCCTGCAGCAGTGCCGTGCTCGTATCAGCTATCCATTGGTGCCACCGGCTTTCCACTATACTTGAGGTTCCGGATCGAGGCGGTTGTTGTCGAATCTTTCTTCCGGTGAACATACCAAGGGGTGTTGAGGTCGAATCGAGATAGGTTAAGGAGAAAAAAAGTAAATCATCCTTTCCAGGTATCCACTCCTGAACAATAAGATCTGAATGAACCTGTCTGATCCGACGGGACAATTTCAGCAACTCATCCGCAGAGCCGATTTCAAACAGCTTTTGGTCGGGGAAAAGCCTGCGCCATCCCAGGCTCGGCTGATAAGGTTTGACGATACACGGGTAACGAGCGTTTGCGGCGATCATCCGCCAGTCATCGTCCGATTCGGGGAAGAAGCTTTGCGGAATGGGAAAGCCCTGCTCTGCTGCGAATCGATAAAACACTTTTTTATCAAGACACAAGTCGACCACGTCTTTTGCTGGAAAGGTAAAATGAAAATAGGGATCCAGGAGTTCTCGATGGTCGGATAACATCTGCAGGCTGAAATCTCCCGAAGGAAAGAGAACCCCCTTGCATGGCAGTGCCCGGCCCAGCTGTACCAGACGTCTGATCCACAAAGCGCCCTCTTTAAAGTCCGGACAGTGCAACCGCTTGCAGTATCGGGTACGGGCCGTGTATTGCCTCAGGTCGCGATCGATGCCTACGACAGGAACTCCCCTCCGCGCCAGCGCCCGTACCGTAGCCAGACCGTTTTGACCGAGGCCCAGCACGACGGCAATCGGTTTTTGGATCATCTGTTTATTCATTCGCAGTTTCTTCCTTTCACGCAATCGTAAGCGCCTCACGCTGTAACCAAAAAAAGAACTCGGCAGGACTCCGATGATAAGGGCGGTATATTCCCTTGCGTTTGAGCGCCAGCAGGTCAGCGTCCCAGGTAAAGCGTCCCGGGATCGAGGTAACCGCAGAAAGGAAACCGAAGTTTTTCAGTATTCTCTGGATACGTGCATTGAAATGGGGGACATCCCCGGGATTGGGGTAACAGAAATGCAAGACATGTCTTCCGATTCTGGCTTCGATGGCGGTCCTGGAGCCGGCGATTTCCACCATCGCCTCATCGACAGGAATATGCGGCAAAGACGGATGCGTCATGGTATGGGCTCCGAAATCCATGCCGCAACGCAGCATGCGCTCCACATGTTCCCACTTGAGCATGACACGCTTCATCTCATCGGTGTGACGGCGGCTTGCGGCCGTTTCCCGCCGAATTTCCTCCATCGCGATTTCCCGCTGATTTCGCGGCAGTTTAACCATCCGGGCCTTGATGTCTCGAATGGCCCCGAGCCGGGAAGCCGGGTCCTTGAGCTTATGTGCGCATGCAAGGGTGGACAGCACGATGTTAGACCGGCTGCTGTTGAGAATCAACCCTCTCAACTCGGTCGTCCAGAGCGGATTCTTAGCGTCCATGCATTCGCTGGTGAGGTAGAAGGTAGCCGGAATGTTGTACTTGCGCAGAATCGGGAACGCGTGGGTGAAATTGTCCCTGTAGCCGTCGTCGAAGGTAACCGCCAGCGGTAGTTTCCGAGCGTTTTGCCCTTCATCCACCCACCGCAACAACCTTCCAAGTGAAACAGGCTCAAAGTACCGTCGCACGATGGCCATCTGCCTTTCGAAATCCCGGGGGTGAATCGACAGGCTGGGATGGATATACCACAATTCACGCGACTTAAGCGGGCTGATAGAATGATACTGCAGAATCAGCACACCGTTTTCCGCCGGACGGTTCAGAACCCGACAGAGAGCACCGGCATTTAACCAAATGAATTTCTTCGCTAGTTTCACAAAAGGTTTAAAGCATCGATTCATGGTTCCTCTTGTGCCGCAACAGGTCTCAATGAACAAGAATCTTGTTTATAACACCCCTTTAAATGGATGACATATCTTATCATGCTCAGTTTACCAGCATTCGGTCCTTCCGGTTACGGTCACCGTGCCGTCATCCCAGATGTTGCCCCGAATCCCGCAGAAATCAATCACGTCGGCATTGATGGTGATGTTCCGATTCATGTGAAGATCTCCGTCTTTTGCAGTAAAAATAATATAACAATCCCCGGAGACGGATGATGCCTGAAGTGTAACGTCCCGATTGAGGTGAATATCGTCCCAAAGCTCAACTCGAAATGTCATATGCGAGCTGGCTCGCAGGGAGGTATTGCGACGAAGGGAGATGGCTCCACCATAGGTGATTATATCGATATGACGGCCTTGAATAATGACCTCCTCCTTGACGACCACATCGGCCCCCGGCCGGGTGGTTTCAAGGTAAACATCCCCGGCAAAAAATTCGCCCTCTCCGTTCAAAAGAATCTTGGCACCGTATTCAATCCATATGTAGTCACGAGAAACAACCTGCAGATCGTTGCCTTTCAGCTCGGGAAAAGCGCTGCTGACGATCGGAGAGGCCAGATCACTGATGATCACACCGCCATTTTTGAGTACGAATCCGTCCCCCTTAAACAGGGTTTCGGTTCGGGTCGCCGGATATCCCATAATTTCAAGTGGTTGGTCGATGACCAGTGTGCCCGCATATTCCGTTTTACCGACCGGGCATTCGAAGTACCCGTCGCCGTCGCTATCCTTCATCGTAATGTCTGCGTCGCCGTCTCCGTCGGTATCAAAATCGATTTTGGAAACCGTATAGGTGACATGCAATCGTGCAGCGTACGTATCTGCTTTCTCTATCATATACAGCCCGCGTTTGCCGGCATCGGAGATCTCTTCGGCAAAGAAAGCAACGGCGTTTCCAGCTCTCCATCCGGGCCGGTCAATGATCTCTTGCAGGATGGAAGACAGATCCGGGCTTGCGTTCCAACCCATCTTCAACCACGGTTCAGGCACATCAACAAGGCTCGTCAGGGTTTTCTGGCGGTTAATTAGATCATAACTCGCAACCGAAAACGGATTTGCATCATCGCTGGCTTCTGCTATATAAAGAATAGTGACAGGCGCAGCTGACCCGTTGTGACAGAAAACCTCCAACACCGCCTCCTTCACCTCGGAGCCCGGTGGAATTGAAATGCCTTCAAACCGCCACCCGATAAGAAAACCGTTACCGATGTAAGCATAAGAACTGGTTAAATTGGCCGACCCGTTGTATAATTTATTGTAACCATCGTCATGTGAAGACCGGATGACAAAGGTTTCGGTTACTGTGCCGGCAGTTGCTTGATCTACCGCCCAGAGGCTCGCCCAAATACTTGCTGCCAATAGGATCGTACTTACTTTTCTCATCTGTTCACCTCCTGTGGACCTGAGAGGTCCTTTGCAGTCCCAGCTTTTTTATGGTTCCCACTGCTTGCCTCCAGAAAAACATCGAACATACCAGTATGGATTTGAATTCCCCAGAGGGGTGCGCAAAGCGCAATTCAACAGGGCTCGCTTTTTCGGTTCAAGGCATCCGCATCTGTCAGCGCCCAGCCTGCATCTGTGCGGGTTGTGGACGGGATGCCAGCCTTGCAAAACGTATCTTATGAAATTTCGGAATGCCGAATTTTTTCATGCCGTACCAGAACCCTGTTCCCCATGCGCAATGAATGGTCAAATACGTTAAAAGCAGCAGGGGTGTGCGGACCAGATTTCGGCGACATTCGGTTCGCTGACAGAAAATCACCCCTGCTGCCAGGTAAGCGACTGAAAGAAAAACCAAAGGCCAGCTGCTCAATGCAGAGATGGCAACCGCGGCTGCAAGGCAAAACACGAACACAGGAGCTGCGGCCTGTCGCGGTACCATGGATTCGGGATATTCGCCAAGCATCCTGACTTTGTACTGGCCGTAAAAAAAATACTGCCGGAAGAGTTTACCCAGGGAGTCTCGGCTGACATACCGACACTTAAGCCCGGGGTCGAGCAAAATTTTCCCGCCGCTTGCTCTCAGCCGATAGTTCAATTCATAATCTTCGTTGGCGACATAGTTTTCATTGAATCCGCCGATATCGATCAGCGTTTTTTTCCACCAGCAGCCAAAGGCTACCGTATCGACCCACATGGGTTTACTGGCAAAACGGTAATACGCATTGCCGACCCCGAAGGGCGAACAGACTGCTATGGCAATCACCCGGCCGATGAGTCCTCGCCCGACCGGGGTTATGACGCCCCCGACATTGGCCGCTTCTGTCATCTGCAGTAATTTAACGGAACGTCTCACATAGTCGGCTTCGTACCGTGTATGGGCATCGGCCCTCATGATGATGTCACCTTCTGCGCTGGCGATGCCAATATTCAAGGCGGCTGGAATGATTCTGTGCGGATTGGAAAGAAGCTTGATCATGGGCTGTGGGGTTGACAGTGCTTGTACAAGCAGGGCGGTTCTATCCTCGCTCATACCGTCGATCACGAGAATTTCCAGCCGTTCCGCCGGATAGTCCTGCTCTATGAGGGAATTTATGCATGCTTGAATGTGTTTCTCTTCATTAAGGGCTGGGATGATAATCGTCACCAGCGGAAAATTCTTACTTTGGGATGCCATACACATCTCCTATCGTCAGGCTGGCCATTAAGCACAGCTGGAGTTTTTTTCCGTTGTTTAAAGCGATTGAGCCGGTGCCCGGCACTTTCAGGAACTGTGAACCAGCGCCTTTCCAGCCGGTTTGGTTTCCGTTTCGGTTTTCGGCAGACCCAGCCGCCCGTATAGGGAAGAGGCCTGCGAGAATATATCGAGCAACTCCCGGATGTTTTTGCTGCGGTCGAAAAATTCGTGTACCGTTCGGCATCCTGCCTCGCCAAGTCTTAGGCGGAGTTTTTCATCTTCGATCAGCAAGATCAGGTGGCGGGCCAGCGTTTCGGAATCTTTCTGGGGGGATAACAATCCGTTTTGATTATGTTTGATCAATTCAGGAATTGCCGCGATTTCCGAGGAAACCACCGGAATTTTCATGGCCATGGCTTCCACCAGTACATTGGGAATACCATCTTTCTGGATGCTTTCACCGCGGCTCATCTTGCATTCGAGAATTTTTAACCGGCCCAGATCGACATTTTTTCTGAAAAACCGAAGACGCTGCACCATGCAGGGCAGAACGAAGATATCTGCTACGGCATAATATTTCTCGATAAGTTCTTCCTGCGTGACGGCACCGGGCAGCATGACCCGGCCCTGCAAACCCAATGTCTGAATCATTTTTTCTAACAGGGGGCGCTGCGGCCCCTCGCCGACAATAAAACAGGAAAAGTTCACATTTTCTCTCTGCAGGATCGCCAGGGCCTGCAGCAGACAGGGAAACCCTTTGCGCTCGTGCAGATCCGCACATGAGACTATGATAGATCGCGAACCACCTCCCGGTCGGCGTAATTCAGAGCGGAATTTCTGAAGATTGCAGCCGTGATAGTTCACTTTGATTTTGTTTATCTGCTCGGCAGGAAGAAAAGAGCGGACGAATTTCAAGGCATCGGCGGTACAGGTCAGCACAAACAATGCGTTTTTAATCTTTTCGGCTACCAGGGTCTTGATCATGCTCATGTCGCAGGCATGGGATGTAAAGCTGTATGATAGTCCGGTGAGCTTGGAGACGGCAAGTGCGACTGTAGTGGGATAGCCGGACCAGTGTGCGTGGAGATGATCGATGTTCGAAGCTTGCAGCAATTCCGCCAAATGAGCCGCCTGGGGCAAGAGGTAAACGGTTTTGGCCAGATGAATGGGATTGTAAATGGTGTGGATCATCAAGTACAGCAGCACGCGTAGACAGCGAATCGGTTGTTTTATCAGCCACCGGGCGTTGGATTTCAAACATGCGATCGAAAGGGGAGGTGGGAGATACACCGTCTTTTTCATCAATTCGAGTGATTCGAGGTGAAGCGTCTTGTCAAAGGGTCGTCTCATTGAATAGATTCTGCTGCCCTGAAAGTGGGAAATCAGCAGTTTTATTTCTCCGGCTACAAAGGTTTCGGTGAGCGTTGGAAAGGTTGACATGATAAAAGCAATTCGCTTCATGAAATTCTCCCTCTATGGATTGTTGTCGATTGAAAGGATTCAGCAGACATTTCAGTAAACGTTATTGAAGACCCTCTGGAACGCCGTCTGGGCGGCTTCGAGCCAATCACACCCCCCGCTGATTTTGGCCTTAAAAACGGGCAGACTGTCCGTACGTTCGATACCGATGCGTTTTAGTTCATAAGCATTCTGGCCGAAACCATTCCGGCCGAAAACCGAGGTGCAGGCCAGCCGGTAGCCACAGTGGATCAACATTTTTTTGGTTTCCCGGCTGAGATCTCCATAGTGGCGTATTCCGCCCGGATAAGCGAAAAATTCGATCGTCCGGCCGAGCCGTCTTTCCAGCACGGCTTTCGATGTTGCCAGTTCATATTCGATTTTTTCCACCGGAAGCCTCCCGAGGTGAGGATGGGTCATGGTGTGGGAACCGAAGGAGATGATGCCAGAGGACTGCATTTCAAGAATTTCCGACCAGCTGAGCATTCGCAGGCTTTCATAGGCCTCGGGCAGGCGCTCAAGTACCCTGCGATCCCACCAAAACAGGCTGCGCTTTTCCACGTAGTCGACTGCGATAAAAACAGTGGCCGGAAATCCGAATGCCTTCAGAGCCGGGTAAGCGTGGCGATACATGCTGGCATAGCCGTCATCGAAAGTGATAACTACTGGTTTTGGCGGCAATTTCCGTTTTCGGCTCAGTGTCGCGTAAAAGTCGGTCAGGGAGAGCACATTGAATTTTTCGGACCGAAGATAGGCGATATGCTCTGCAAACATGGCCGGCGGGACATTCCACTGAGCATCGAGTCCCAGCCGAAGGTCCGTGATTTTGTGATAGACCAGAATGGGCACCCTGCCGTCTGTGTTTGATCCCGGCTTTGCCTGCAGGATACGCTGAGTGGACCGCAGAAGCAAAGGCAGCAGCTTTAGAAACGCTGTCTTGGTAAAATTTCTAACAACCACCTCTCGGCTCCCTGCTTATTGCCGTTTGGCGGAGGGTTGCGCCAATCGTTGCAGTTTCCCGATTCCATTCAGCTTGATATTCCGCAGAAATGCGGATTCTCTGGCCTTGCACCGCAGCTTGTGATTCCAGCAACTGATAACGAAAAGCATTTTTTTGAGCATAGTGCTTCCGGCGGCCACCAGCCGAAGATTTTGGCGCATATCGCTGGTCCACTTGAATTTATAGGGCTCTTCACCGCGGGTAAAATCGAACTCGCGATAAGTTCCGGAGTCAAAGACATCCTCAAGCAACCGGGTTAAGAGCAGCTCTCCTGCGAAATATCGGCTGTAGGCCGGATCGTATGCGGTGATCAGCCACGTAAAGCGGGAATTTTTAATTGCTGAAAGTGAGAAAGCCGTCACACTGTCGTCCAATTCCAGTGTCAACAAGTGCAGTCGTCCATGTGTGGCCAGAGCGACCGCAGTCTCGCGATAGAAGTCCTGCTCCGGCCGATCCGCAAAGCTCACCGAGAGATACTTACCGTTCCAGCGCCTGCGATAAATTTCGAAAAGCTGAGGGAAGACATCTCTTATGGCCTCCGGCTCCGAGTAACGCCGGAAGCTGACCCGGCCCAGCTCCATAAACCGTCTCATCCGCCGCTTCAGGTCCTGCCGGCTGGATCTGGACCGACGGGAAGAATAGAAGCTTTCCCAGGAATCACCGTTGAGTTTCAAATAGGGACAGATGATCGCCGGCTGTAATCGATGGTGGATGTTGCGAATATTCAAATTTTCGATGAGGATGTCGAGGTTGGGCGAGTCATTTGGTATGTCGGTCAAATCCAAGAGATCCCAGCTATGGTCCTCTATTAAGAGATCGGTAAATCGACCAAGCACCTGTGCTCGTTTTTGCGGCAGGATACAGAAATCGAGATGATCGGCGTGTCCGCTGCCCATGAACTTAAGAACTCGGATTGGAACACCTACCATTCGGCTCTTAGCGATCATAAGCGGCATCAAACCGATAAGACGGTCGTGCTGAAAAAACATATACATGACCAGCCGTTTGTCCCGGCCGAACCAACGCCACCAGTTCAACAGCCATTCGGGAGTCAAGAAAATGGAACTGCATTCGTCCTGGCAGTCGATGAGGCGGGTCCAGGCTGCGGTAAACGGCAGCAGTTGTTGAATGTGATCGATGCGATGAATTTGCATAATTAATACCTCTTAAGAAAGAGAAAGTATCGTAGCAACTTATTACAAACTTCGGGTTTGCAAACCGAAGCGGTTTATCCCCTCATTTCAACCGCAGCGGGTTCCGCGAACCACCAGGCCATAGTTTTCCAGCGTTATGATGTCCGTATCGGCCAAGCGGGCCTGAGCGAGCCAGTGGTCGACGTCCTCCCGGGAATAGTAATGGACGTATGGATAAAACAGGCGATCCATCCAGTCCGTATAGCAGGTTTTAAAGGTTCTAGTGGCATAGAGCATGATGTGAGTGGGCGTGAATCGTGTGAGCCGCTTGTGTAAGGCCTTCCAGCCGCCTGTCATGCGATAGGGTAGAATGAGAAAATAGTAATCGACTGCACCGATAATGAAGGCCAGCCCCCGCACCCATGGGTTGGGCAGCCGGGTGGTGATACCGCGCATCAATGCCAGGCATTTGTAACTGAGCCAGCGCTGGCTGTTGTAAAGATATACGATGATCGTGCCCGAGCTGTTTAGAAAAGGAACCATCGATTGGAATGCCAGCGGAGGATTGTGTGTATGAGGAAGCGCATAAAGACTGTAAATCAGATCGAGGCTTTGCGGGCGAAAGGGAAGATGGAACATGTCACCCTGCACTACATGGATGTTGCCGGCGGTGATCGTGTTTTTGAAAGCGGCATCTACGGCGTTGCTCAGATCCATGGCGAACACCTCCTTTGCCCCAAGGTGCAGAGCTTCTCTGGCGTGACGCCCGGCGCCGCAGCCGGCATCCAATATTCGTTTTCCCTTGAAAAAATCTTCGGGTATCGGTCCGATGCCAGTGGCGAAGTTGTCGTCGTCGTAATGTTCGAATTCATTCCATTCATAGCTGAATCGATAGATGGTATTTTCCTTACCTTTGATTTCAAGGGCGCTGGTAAGATCTTCTCTTTCTTTTTTCTCAAGCAGAGGAAGAGATTTTTCATAGTACCGAAAAAAGGACGGATAGTAGTCGATAAGCGTATGCCGCAGCTCCGGCGGCAACAGCCGCGGGACACCCTGAATGATAGGAAACCATGCTCCGCAGGCACAGCGCAGGGTTCCGTCCATCACCTCTTCGGTGCGGCATGCTAAACAGCTATCGGGTAAGTTCTCTGAAGACGGCTGCATCAGGCCATAGCGGGCGCACCAGTAGCTGCAGAGCTTCGCTTCAATCTTCGGATTCCGTAGACCATGGGCTAAGTCGAAGACCTGCAAATTAAGAAAACCCTTGCAAACGGGGCATACCAGGGTGTCTAGGGTACAAATTTTCATGTTTCGCCTCCTGCGACAGATGCATCATTCAACAGTGAATAATAAAGGGTCTGATATTGAGTCTTCATTTTCCAAGCGCTGTATTTTTGCATGATAATTTCTCCGGCTCTTCTGCCCATTTCCTCTCTCAGGGTGGCGTTTTCCAGCAGGCTCAGGATATACCGGGCATAGGTGTCGCTGCTAGGTGTGTCGATAAGATACCCGGCTTCCCGATCCGGCAGTAGCTCGGCCGTTCCGCCGGCTTTGGAAACGACACAGGCAATGCGGTTCATCATGGCTTCCATGACAACGTTCGGAAACCCTTCCCCTTGGGCATCACCATTGGCGGTGGTGAGAACAAAGACATCGAACATGGGAAACCACTGCTGGGCATCTGGAAGTTGCCCGGGGAATGTGACGGCATGGGCCACCTGCCGTTTGACCGCGTATGCCTGTAACGAAGTTTTCAAGGGCCCGTCGCCGATGATCATAAATTGCACATCGGGTCGAATTCGGCTGATCCGGGCGATGATGTCGATGAACAGACGTTGGTTCTTGATGGGAACCAGCCGGCCGGCTGTCCCCACAACCGGCCGATTGGGGACCAGCCCAATGGCCTGTCTGAGAGCTTCTTTAGACAGCCGGAAAGATTCGGGAGCTTCGATCCCGTTGAAAATCACCCGGGCTGAGACCCGATTACCGAAACGCTTGATAAGATCCCTCTTTAAAGCATGGCAGTTGCATACCACTGCATCGGCCCTGCCATATATAATACGGTTCAAAAAACGGTTTATCGGTTTTTGCAGCCGCTCAGGGGGAAGGTAACTGCGGCAGCTCACGATCAAACGGCCCGTTCGTGTGATCAGTGTCGCCAAACCTGCATAGACGTTTGCATGCGGTTGGAAGGAATGCACAATGTCCGGTCGAAACCTTCTAATGATGAGCGCCAGCGAGGCCAGGCGATTCACGTCGTAGCTTCCCTTGCGTTGCAGGCCCACCAACTCGATGCCGAGATTCCGGATCCTCTCGATCCAGTATCCGCCCTCGTCCAGGCAAACCACCCGGCAATCAAAGCGAAACCGATCCAGGTGTTTTAAAAGCAGATAGAATTGCTTTTCGGTTCCACCAACATCCAGGCTGCCGATGACATACAAAATGCGGGGATTTTTGCGGGACCCCGGGCAGTTTTGTTTAAGAAACGCCCTTTTGGGAGAGTAGATCCTCATACAGACTTTCCAGCTTGTGAACCATTTCCCGGCTGTTGAATAAAGCACAGACCTTCCTGCGCCCGGCTTTTCCCATGCTTAGACGCCGCTTGGGGTCGTCTAACAGCTCTATGACAGCGGCTGCCAGAGCATCCGGGTCATCAGAGGCAACAAGGTAGCCGGTTTCCTGGCGAGAGACCACTTCGGTGTTTCCACCAACGGCGGTCGCCACTACCGGCAGGCTTTGGGCCATGGCCTCCAGCATGGCGTTCGACATGCCTTCAATGACAGAAGTGCAAACGTAAACATCAAAAAGCCGCAGTAATCGTTCTTCGGGCTGTTTCTGCCATCCGGTAAATACCATCCGGTCTTCCAACCCCAACTCGAGGGCTTTCTTTTGCATCTGCGGCAGTTGCGGTCCATCGCCGATCGCAATAAAATAGGCATCCGGTCGCTTCGCCAGGACCTTTACCGCCATATCTAAAAAACACGGATAGTTCTTTTTCCAAAAAAAGCGCGCCACTGTTCCGACCACCGGAGCTTCGGGCGGTATGTGCCACTTTGCACGGTCCTGGGCAGACCGGTTTCTGACCGGGCAGATGTCGATCCCGTTTGGAATCACGACGATCTTCCCCCGGCTTTCGGGCTCTTGACGTAGCACAAACTCTTCAACGGACCGTGAATTTGCCGTCACTCGGGTGACCATCGCTGTGTTGAATCGACAGGCGAGGCGCCGCAGTCTGCGATAGTGGTCAAAGCTCCTTTTGCTGCCGATGACAACCGGGATTCCAGCCATCCGGCCGGCCAGGGCACCTATCAGATTACCCTCGAACAGGTATCCGTGGACGATCCTGACCTTTCGGCGGTGGAGCATCGTGGCTGTGTTAAGAGTTTTGATCAGCGCCTGCGGGCTTGTCCAGCGGTTCGGAAACCCGATGTTGACGGTTTCCACTGTCAGAGACCGAAGCTCCTCGTAAAGCGTGCGCTGCCTCCCATCGCCCAGACAGAAGAGGATAGGCCGGAATCGGCGGCGGTCGAGATGTCTAAAAATCATCAGCAGATGCCTTTCCGCTCCTCCGGTGTTCAGATTGTGGATGAAGTAGGCGACGGGGATCATGGTGTACTCGGCTCTTGCAGGCGGTACAGGAAAGCGCGTTTCATGATGATCGTGGTAGCGATCAAAAAAAACGGCATAATATGCAGAAAGGATTCCGTGAAGATCGAAAACACCATGAAAAGGAGAAGAACGGTGCGTGTGGTCTTGACCATCCATTTCGGCGGCAGGGAAGCTTCGGTTTTTTGTCGCAACATCCAGCTAAGATCCTTCAAACTGGTCCAGAACAACAAAAGATAGAGGACAAGAGCGGGAACACCGCCGCTTAGAATTGCCCATAGATAAGCATTGTGCGTGGCGACGCGTTTGTGGTCGTAATGGGTCTGCCGGATCCACCGAAAATTTCCCGGACCTACCCCGAGCAGGGGGTTTGAATCCAGAAAGATTCGCAAACCGATCTTAAGGGATTCTTTTCTTTCCCTGATCGACCCGGATGCTTCCATTTGAGTGGGGTCCATTTGCAGCGCGGTGATACGGTCCAGATGTTGTTTTGGAACCAGATTGAAAGCCAGCAGCAGTAGAACTCCCCCCAAAAAGAGAATCAACATTATTTTTCTAAGTTCTAATCCGGATTCAAAGGTCACCACACCAAAAAACACCAGGAGGTTTAAAAAAGCATTTCGGGATGCCGAAAGCAGGATGACGAGCAACAGAATCATGATTAAAACCCCGAGGGTTCCCTTGAGAAACAGATTTCCGGTTTCCTGAAGCAGATAGAAGGAACACACGAGGCCAAAGAGACAATAAAATGCCAGGTGATTTGAATTTTTCGCCATTCTGATGCCTCCCTGGGCCATTGCGCGTGAAAAACCACCGGTTGGGACGAAAAATAACAAGGCCAAGACGGCCGTTAGGATTACTGAGAACAACAATAGTGCATAAACGGCCTTCAGGTGGCTGCGGGTTTGGATGAAGGAGACCATGAAAACCAGAAAAGCGCACTGCGTGTAAAAATCCCATAGTTCTTTGCGGGTACGGTCGTCCGGTGACATGAACTCGGGAGGTGCTTTTGAGAACAGCGCAGAGAGCAGAAAAACGATCCCGATGCCAATGAGCAGTTGAACCTGGGGCACCCTCAAGAACCAGGCACCCTCTTTTCTAAAAATGCGCTCTAAAAGCAGGAAGATAAATACGAGCCCGAGCAGATTATTGGGAGTAATCATACCGATGCCCCGCAGAAAAGACGGGTAAGAAAACAGAAAGGTCGAAAGGAAAAAGAGGATGCCGATTTCAGGGCGTTTTAAAATCACAAGCCCAGCTATCACACAGCCGGCCAATATGGTGGCGTGAACCTGGAAACCGAAAAATGAGATGACTGCCGTTCCGGTACCCAAGATGCCCAGTATCAGTAAGTCGGACACGACCAGTGGATGATGTTGCTCGGATGGTGCAGGCATAGAATCTTTAAATAGGATAGATTTAAGGATCGAAGGATATTAGCAACTGTTCATGACCAGCCCGAGGACTCTTGCCTGTTGTTCCTCAAGGCGGGCTATGGCACACCGGATGTTCTCGGCCAGGGTTCCGGCTCGTACGACCAGCATGACCCCATCGACATAGTGGGCCATCTGCAGGTTTCGGTCGGCTTTGAGCACGGGAGGTCCATCGATGATTACCGTGCGATATACGGCCTTCAGCCTGTTGAATACACTTTCCAGACGGCTCGGGTGGAAGATCCGGCTGTGATCCGCACCGGAAACACCGACGCTCATCGCAAACAACCGTGGTTCCGTCGTCGGTAAAACATAGTTTTCCAGGGGCCGCTGTTCCTCCAGCAGTTGACATAAGCCTTCGCAGGGTTTGCCTTTGCGGAATCGATACAGCAAGGGTGAAAACGGATTGGCCTCAACCAGCAGAAACGGAGTATCCAATTCACGGGCCATCAGGACACTCAAATTGAGCGCCACTGTGGATGCCCCCGATTTGCCGGCAGCGCTGCAAATCATCAGGCTCTTAAAGGTGCTATCGTCCAACAAGAGTAAATTGCGCAAAAGGGCCCTGAACTCCGTGAGCGATTCGGAATCGCGGTCGATCAGCACCTCAGGCAGCTCGAATACAGAGGGAAAAGCTGCTTCTTTGTGTGGTAAAGCCTTAGGCCCCTCCAGCAAACCGACCCGTCCTTTTTTATCCTTTGATAGCAGGTCGTATATCCGGCTCATCTCTGGCCTCCATTATCTTTGAAATTAAGGGGATTTCCGATAATTTTCTCAGCTTGTCCAATGCTTCCCGGTAGGTGAGAAACCAACCGGTCTGCAACAGGTACAAGCCGATATCGGATGTGAGTTGGGCAAAAGAAACGTTAACCTTGATGCCCCCGTGCTTTTCTATAATGCCTTTGAGCTTCCAGGCCTGGTGCACATCTGTGGCTGCGTCAAGGTAAATCAGATATTGGCCGTCATTGTTCAAAAAAATCCTCGATTCTGGCACCAGCGGAGGAAGATTGAGAATCTTGCCCTTGTGAATCACATTCAGGTCTTCGATTTCCGGATTGGCCAGATGGACAAGCCCCCAAATATACGGTGTCATAAGTCCGTAAGTTTCCAGGGCAATTTTGCTGATAGTGTCCCCACTATGGATGATCCTGAACCGAGAAGGCTCTTCCGGATCTGAAAGTGCAGCTTCGGGATTACCGGTGCCGTCGGCTATTGCCGAAAGCTTATTTTCGGATATCATATTGGAAGGCGCCGATTTGCCGGCCGGCTCGAGCATCTCCTCTTTTGTCCGATCCTTTATCCGATCTCTTATTATGGGTGGTGGGTGCGGCGGCGCGAAAAATGGCTTGCCATCACCGGAATCTGTTCGACGCTCCGGTTTTTCATTCCTTATTTCTTCCGGCCACCCGGAAGAGATAGGATCATCGTTAACGTATTCCACCGGCAGCGGTTGACGGTTTTGCCCAGCAGAAGGATCATCGGAAGGATTTGTTCCTGTTCTTGCGAGAGGTAATTCGCTTTCCGGAATCGAGTCAGAGTAAATATTTGTCTTTTGACCTGCTTCCGGGTCAGTTGCCTTGGCACCACCTGCCTGGCCGAGCGGCAGAAAAGTCCTTATTTTTGCCAGGTTTTGATGGATAAACCCGTGCACGGCTTTCAAGGCCGGGGCCTCGGCCCACCCCTTCGGCAACCCCCGGTTTATCATTGGCCAGCCAGCTGTAACAAACCACAAAATCACTGCCAGGGCTGCTGAAGCGGCAGAAATTTTCAAGAAAGTGCCGGTTCGGACTGCTTTTCGGGTTTCGGGTTCGGTGGAGGACGGTTTCTCCGGTTTCAAGGGAACGATGCAGCCATCGGTGGTTCCGGTTTTCTTCTCATCACCGGTGGTCGGTTTCTCCAGCATCAGGTCTTGGGCCGCCTCTTCAATGATATTATGGTCAATTTGGGGCTTTGACAGCGCATACCCGATCAATAACGCATTTTCACAGATTGCATTGATAAGCCGCGGAATACCGCCGCTGTACTGCTGGATCAACGTCAGGGCTTCGCTGCTGAACAATCGCAGGCCAATGGCACAACCACTGATGTTCAATCGGTGGGCGATGTACACGGGTATTTCTTCGACCTTTAGCGGTCCCAAACGAAAACTGACGGCAATCCGTTGCTTGAATTGACGCAATTCAGGCAAATTCAGCTTGTTTTTGAGCTCGGGCTGGCCAGCGAGGAAGATCTGCAGTAATTTGTCTTCAGATGTCTCCAGGTTCGAAAGCAGCCGGAGAAACTCGAGCATCTTAACGCTCAGCGACTGGGCCTCATCGACGATCAGCACCACGGTCCGATTCTGTTTCCTCATTTCGTACAGATACTTATATAATGCAGCCACCTGTTCGGTCACGTTTTTGGAAAAGACCTGTACACCGAGCTGCATTTGTACGAATTCTATGAGTTCCCTGTAACTCAGCTCCGGGCAGGACAGCAAGATCGATGTGACATGCTGATCGACACTTTCCAGCAGTTTGTTGAGGAGCATGGTCTTGCCAGTGCCTACTTCGCCGATCAGACAGACGATTCCTTTGCGCTGTTCAATACCGTATTGCAACACCGCCAGGGCTTCGCGGTAATCGGAATTCAGGTAGATAAAATTCGGATCCGGGCTGATGCTGAAAGGCTTTTTGTTAAAACCGTAAAATTGATCATACATTTTTGTTTTTTCTGAATTTAATAAACGCGACCACCACGGTCTGCAGTTGCCGAAATTCTGTGCGTTCCATGCAATCCGGCCGCCCTCTCATCGCCGATTGGCCGTACTAACGCATCGGATCAATCAGGTTGATCAAGCCGCCTTTTTCGAAATCGATCCCAACACCGGGAATTTCACCAGGTTCTTTACCTGTTCGGGATTGTTCAACCGTGGCCGAAACGTCTCCATCATAAATAACGTTCCGACGGCCAGAAGCAGGCTTAAGATGACCGAAGCCAGAGTGGAGTACAACAGGGGCATGCGGTTTGGAAGCGCGGCTTCGGCTGTTTCAATGACTTGCAAGGAGGAGATCTGGTTTTGATTCATCGCATTCAGAAAGCGCGCGTCATCCAGTTTGCCTAGGTAGTGATTGTACTTTTTCTTGTCAGATTCAACCGCATTTTCTAGAGAAACAAATTTGTGGACCAGTTGATTTAGGTGGTATATTTGAGCTTTTTGTTCCCGGATTTGTTCATTTGCCTTGTTTCGCTTGTTTTGTAAGGTTACCAGTTCCGTGCGGGCCTCAATAATATCCGCCTTTATGTTTTCGTGCACCGGATTGAGAACCATAACCGCTTTGCCCTCCATCATAGGCTTGAGCCGGGCGATCTTTGCTTTGATCGAGTCGATTTCAGCCGCTTTATCCTGGACTTCGCGAGACTCTTCCGTATATCTTATCAACAAAGATGCCTTCTCAAGTTCAAGAGCGGTCAATTTCTGCTTCATTTCAACAAGCGTTGGATTCACAACCAGCTCGAAGTTGCCCTTTAAGTATTCGGGTTGTGCGCTCAGTTCTTTCTCCAACAGTGCGATCCGTGTCTGGGTTTCGCTGATTTTCTTTCCCAGCCCGACGTGTTCCTCCTTCAGTTCTTCCAGGCGTCTATACGCATTGTCTTGCACGAGATTAAAGTCGTCCATAATACCTTCCTTGCGGCGCAGTTCGTTCAACTTGCCGATATTCACCTTAAGCCGCCTGTTGACCTGTTCGAAATGCTCCTGATAAAATTCCATCGCGCCCATGCCTTCGGCGAGTCGCCGGTAAGCGTCTCGAAAGATCACAATCAGCGTATTGACAACTTTTTGCGCCCTTATCGGGTCCGCATCGGCATAGGTGACTTCAATGACATTCGAAGCCGGTATGACCCTGGCCTTGATTTCACGCTTAAAAAGACGAAATAGTTTTTCTTTTTCGGCCTTCTTTATGTTCGGCTCGAGCGCATCGATCATTCTCCGAATCATTTTGTTGCTGGTGAGGACTTCAACCATTGAATTGAGTTTCTCCAGAGGAATAATGTTCCTGGATGCGCGTTCGGACAAATTTCCTGAAAGCTCGATATTAACCCTCGCGTTTTGTATCAGCAATATTTCCCCTCTGGCATGGTAGCGCACCGGTTTGTTTACCGAAAACATCATTGCCGGCATCAGCGTGATCAAAAAGATCAAAAGCATCATCAGCCAGCGCCGCTTGATCATACCCCCTATATATGAGATATATTGATAGGTTTGGCTATCTATACTGGGTGACATCGTTTGGCCTCTCTTCCGTCGAAAGGTTTACAATTATGGCAGCATTCAAAAGCCGTCGATCCATGAATCTGCCGGATGTCCCGAGGTTCCGAAGCGGGCCGGGCAAACCAGTGCCTCTGCTTACGGAATGCTGTATGCGGGTTCAATGGGCAGCATGTCTCGAATGAATTGTTGCATTGCCACGCCCGCTTTTGCCACACCGGTTTTTGGAACATAGATGACATCGTTGGGAGACACGATAAAGGCTGCAATATTTTCCATTTTTAGTTTCTTGATGTTCATCCTTATTTCTTCTTTTTCTTTACCAGCGCGGATCAGCAAAATATTGTTCGTTTCGGCAGTGTTCCGAAAACCGCCGCGTTCGAAAATGGCCTGCAGGACCGTCAGGCCCTCACGGTAGTACACGATCCCTTCGGACTCCACCTCGCCGCCCACGAAAACTTTTTGAGACGATTCCACGATGGTAACTTCAACCTCGGGGTTTCGCAGTCGCCGGGACGAGCGCTTCTTGATGGATTCTGCAAGTTCGTGAGGGGTCAGCCCCGCTGCTTTAACCTCCCCCGCTACATCGAGAATGATCGATCCATCCGGCCGTACCGTCACCTGCTGAGAATGTTTTCCGGTCAAAGGAAATTCGATCATAATCACATCCAGGCTCTGAATCCGGTAAGGCGCAGTTTTGGAGCCTTTCATTTCGATCTGTTGTGGGGAGATAGTATACTCTCCTGTGGAGCAGCTGTAAAGCATTAAAAAAATAAATACAAAACAAAACATTGACAGGGTTTTATGTGTTTTCATTGCAGTCATCTCCCGGTAGCCTTCCATAAACAGCGTTCAGGTCCAGCAAAACAGCAATGTCTGGAACTGTAAACTATACGGATTGAAAAAACTAGATATTGTACCGACTCCTGTCATCACCCTAACGGGCCCCCCTGCCCCATAGAACGACGGCAAGTGTTTTCCAGATAATCTGAAAATCGAAGAAAATAGAAAAATTTTTGATGTAATAAAGATCGTAGCGCAGTTTTTCCAAGGCATCTTCTACCGAAGCGCCGTAGGGATAGTTAATTTGCGCCCAGCCGGTAAGACCCGGTTTTACGCAATGCCTCTCGGAGTAATAGGGAATCACCTTTTGGAGCCGGGCAATAAACTCGGGGCGTTCAGGGCGCGGTCCTACGATGCTTAAATCGCCTTTCAAAACATTGTACAATTGGGGGACTTCATCCAGCCGCATTTTCCGCAAAAATCTACCAACCCGGGTGATACGCGGGTCTTCCTCAACCGCCCATTGCGCACCCACACTGCTTTCTGCATCTTCGACCATGGTTCTTAGTTTATATAGTACGAACAGGGTTCCCCTCAGGCCGATGCGAACCTGACGATAGAATACGGGCCCCGGGGAATCCAGTTTGATCAGCAGAGCTGCCAGCGGCAGGAAGGGCAGCATGACCAACAAGCCTACTGCAGCCAACAGTTTGTTGAGAACCTGCTGGGCGATTGTCTTGAATTTGGATATTTTGAAACTGTCCGAGAAGATAAACCAGCTCGGCGTCGTGTATTCTATCAAGAGTTTGCCGGTGATTTTTTGGTAGAAGGTAACCATATCGAGTATTTCGATGCCATTGAATTTCGATTCGAGAATATCCTCAAGCGGAAGGACCCCTCGCTTTTCCTTCAAACAGATGACGAGCAGATGAGGTTTGACTTCCTCGATGACGCTCAACAGGCGGTCCCATGCACCGACTATGTGTTCATGCGGTACCTGAGGCATAAGTTCGGGTTCCTTAATGTATCCCACCAGCCGGTAACCGTTTGAATGACCATTGAGCAGAGTGCCGATAATTTTGGCCTGAGGCCCGGAACCCAAAATCAGAACCCGCTTCTTATTCTGCCGCAGCACTTTAATCGTGGTGAAGATAAAGTGCCAAATCCATTGAAATGCAAAATAGACAACGAGGATCGAGTATATGTATATGGTTTCCCTTTGCCGGGGCATGTCAATAAGGCTGTTGAAAACGGTGAGCGCCGTAAGCGCCAGCAAGCTTGCAGTTAGAAGTCGAAGGAAGAAATTGCGTTGCTTTGATCGCTTCTTAAGGCATAGTTCAACCGCAAGAGAGCAGAGAATCAAAATGCAGATATATATCAGAACCCTGGTTTGACTGAATTGATCGAGCTGAAAATAAGCATTCTGAAGAAACTGAACAAAGGTATAGCAAAAACTGGCGATCAGAAAATCTCCAAGTAAAAGGACCATGATGTCTCGGTTGAGATGGCCGTGTGTGCCTGTCATAAAAAGCCTCGGATATTACCGTTTAAATAGCTCCGCCCGGTTGATTACAGGGCTTTAAAAAAGGAACACCTCTCTTTTTCGTCCTGTTCAACGGTAATCGGGAAAAGAAGAGAACTACCGGAATATCTTATTTTATGAGCAAGAAAGGTGCCAGATAATGGGCGAATTTATAGAAATGCAGAATGGGTAAATATTCCCATTGACCAGTTCTTCTGTGTCGTCAAGCAATTCAACGGCTTGCGCGCTGCGCTGGCATAAGAGAGAGGTCCGTAAAATTTTCCAAACATCAATTTCTCATTCATCTCTGAGGTTTCGGCTGCTGATTTCTGCTATTTTTCACTTACCTGATCGCTCTGTATTTGTGTCCACCGGATACACCGAAGGAAATAAGCGCCTGATATGATATATAAAACGATATTTGTCACCTATCGACACAAACACACTTTTTGACCGGAAGCGCCCATGGTTTTTCTTCAGCCCTAAATCCCCGGACAAGCCGACCTCTTTAAGTTCCGGCTTGCCCGGGTTGGGATGTTAACGATTATTTACTCATATTGTTGAGGGGAAAGCACTCCTGTGAGCCGCCTCACACCCGATGGAAAGGTAAATGACGGGAATTTGAAAGTTTTCCGTAAGGTCCTCGTGTTTACGCCGTTGTTGCATAGCAAATCAAAAGGAGCAGTCATCAGGTACTGATAAATCCTGCATACAGGCCATTTTGCCATATGATTTCTTAATTTCGCAAATTGTGGGTTCCAGAAAATCCATGGACGTCAGTGCGAATGCCGTTTCTTAAAGAGCAAAATGGCAATTTGACTATGTGATTTATGCAACTGCGGGGTTTACATTGCTGCCAGACGGCTATACAGCGCCTTTCTTGATATCCCCAGCGCCTTTGCTGCCTTGGACTTGTTGCCCCCGCAAATCATAAGCGCCTTTCTTATCGCCTGATTTTCCAGTTTTACCAGAGAAATGATTTCATCGGATACGAATTTTTGTTTACCACGACGGAATTCCTCCGGCAGATCATTGACTCCGATGAACCGGCTGTTGCATATGACCACTGCGCTTTCCACCACATTTCGCAGTTGTCTGACGTTTCCCGGCCAGGAGTATTGAACAAGCAAGTTCATAACCTCTTCATTCATGGTCACGGTCTTGCCTTCACGCGCACAGAAATCCCGCAGGAACTTCGATGCCAGAAGCGATATATCTTCCCTGCGCTCTCTCAAAGGGGGCACATGGATGTGACATACATTGATGCGATAGTACAGGTCTTCTCTAAATCTTCCGGCCTTGATTTCATCTTCCAGGTTACGGTTTGTGGAACAAATCAATCTGAAATCCACACGTATTTTCTCGTTGCTGCCTATCCGCTCGATTTCCTTTTCCTGCAAAACGCGCAGAAGTTTGGCCTGAAGGTTGATGTTAAGTTCACTGATTTCATCCAAAAACAACACCCCACCGTTGGCCTTCTCAAATTTGCCGACTTTGGGGGAAGTCGCCCCAGTAAAAGCACCTTTCTCGTAACCGAACATTTCTGATTCAATGAGTTCCCCAGGTATCGCGGCACAGTTCACCGCTACAAAAGGAGAAGGTTTCTTGCGGCCGCTGGCAAAAGTTAGAGCAACCAGTTCTTTTCCAGTTCCGGTTTCACCGCTGATCAATACAGAGCATTGGCTGTCTCGTATCGCATTGATTTTTTTCAACAATTCATGAAATTTCGGACTGTTGCCAACAAGATGGTACCTGGTGACGTCCTGGCCGTGGTCGGCAAGCCTTTGTTTAAGCGTTTCGACCTCTTTCTTGAGACGGCGATGTTCGGTTGCCCGGCAAACAATGCTTTTTAATTTGACATAGTCCGGGGGCTTCTGAAAAAAGTAGAACGCACCTTCCATTATAGCCTGAACTGCTGAGTCGACTGTGCCATAGGCGGAAAGAAATATTACCGGGATATCCGGATGGTATTGCTTCATGTATTTAAAGAGCTGCATCCCGTCAATACCCGGCATCTTGATGTCTGTGATGAGAGTGTCTGGAAGCTGGAAACTAATCATATCGATGACCTTATCCCCATTGGAGGATTCGATCACCTCAAATCCTTCCTCTGATAAAATAGCGGAAAGAACGCGCAAAGAGTTGGGTTCGTCGTCAACAATCAGTATTTTGTCTTTATTCCTTTGAAGATTCATTGGTCTCTCCTTTACAGGACACAGGCAGACAAATGCAAACCGAAGTGCCGACCCCCTTCTTGCTTTCTATTAGTAGATTGCCGCCATGGTTTTCTATTATTTTACGGGAAATCAACAAGCCAAACCCTTTTCCTTTTTCATTAGGGTGTGGAGCATCAACCCGCCGCTGCTGTTCAGAGGCAATACCGGGGCCGGTATCGGATATTTCAAGAAAAACAAATTCTTTTCCGAAAAGTAAATCCTTATGGGTTTTGATCGAAAGAATCCCGCCGGAACTCATTGCCTCGATGGCATTGTTCAGGATATTCAAAATCGCTTGCCCAAGCTCAAATGGGTTGACTCGGATCTCGGGAATGTCGCCAAGCTCGGTTTGGCACTTGACGTTGGAAACTTTAAACTGATAAGAGACAAAAAACAGCAATGTTTTAATCAATTCATTGATATCCGTCTCCATAACCTGGGTGCTCCGTTTCGAAAGGTTCAACAAATCTGAGGTGAACTGATCGATTCTTTTGATTTCGTCTGTGGTAATCTGCATAAACTCCTTTATGGTTGTGTGGTCGGCATATTTTTTCGTGATATAAAAAGCAGCACCTTTGATTGCGTTAAGAGAATTTCTGATGCTGTGTGCATCATGCTGCAGTTGCCAGTCCAAGGTCTTAGAATCTAACGACTTTTTAATTTTCTTTTTTTTTATTTTATCATTCATTTAGGCGCTTAGAAATGATTTTTGTGCATTTTGTGGCAAACCTTTTTGGTTCCCCGAAAGATCGGGATTTACGCCCTTGTTGGGTCGTAGCATATGGCGAAGCTTGGCTCGCTCCAAGCGGCTTGTCCGGGTTATGTAAATCTTATGTTTTTTATGGAAAATTTTTTGGTTGAAAGGTTCAAGGCAAAGAAAGGTTCATGTCATCTATCAGCTTCAAAAAGCTTACATGATCCATGAGATGCGCAATAAAACTAGCTTCGGTTACTTTTTTATAAAACTGGATTCAACCCTTCAGAGAAATCCTTTCAGTCGGCTCAGTTAGACTGTTTTAGACTGTTTTTGATCGCAAGTCAAATATATAAACTGTTTTTCTTTTTTTCTAATATAAAGCTTCTGCATAGAAATGCAATAAGTATTTTTTGCTTAATTATAAATTTGGGAAAGCTGTTAGCTATATATAACAAGAAACATAGAAACTAGAAAAGGTAATTTAGAAGAAACATGTAGTACTCGATCCCTCGACGTCAGCCGCGCATCCTAACTGACCCCCATTTTTTTACTACTGTTTCATATTGCATCTATCATGCATACATCCGGTTTGTCAAAGAACTCCTGTTGAGCAGTCTAGGTTATTCCTACAACCAGTTACACAGGGACATAAACCTGTAACACTTTCCACAGATCAATAAAAAACTCCTCCAAAGCATGATATGCGTCTTCATAGCTCTGGCCGGGCGCAAGTATTACTTGCGCTCTTACAAGGGCACCGTCGGTTCGGCCTTTTGTAATCGCATCCCAAAAAAGGTAAAATTTATTCATCCATGGGCTTGTAATTACCCTTCCTCGCTGATAAAAGAAATAGCCGGCAAGCAGCTTAGTATCTTCTTTTTCCAAAGATTGGATCATAACCGTTATTTTTTTCCTTGGGCCCACTTTTAATAAACTCTTGCTTGAACCGATCATGTTCCATCCCCCGTAAAAGTCGCATGATTGCGGCGTGTGGGCTGTTCGGTATATTGTCTGATACTCATAAAAAACCATAAACAGGTGAACCGCATTCTCTGGACGCATTCGGTGGTATACGGCCTGAATGCCGTCATCAGCCCGAATGGAACGCAAGACCTTTTTAGGCAGATAAATCAGGTTCCCTTTCCATCTGCCTATTTCCATCGGAAAAGATTCAAAAGATATTTTGGTCGGTAATTGATACCAATCTGGCAACTTGTGCAGCGTATATCCGGTGCTCACAAAAATGATGCAGACCACTGCCGTGAGAATGATTGCACGATTATACCCGGATGGCCCTTCAGTGCAGTTGCATTTGCTTTTTTTCCCTTTGCTTGACCCTATTTTATTCAACAGCATGGAAGCCAGGAAAATAATCCCGCCTGCAATTATGAAAATGATAGTAGCCGAAAAATCGTGGAAAAAACTTTGAGCCAAGTGCAAATTATCAGTTATGCAAAGTATTCCGGTAATCCATATTCGAACGGAATTCAAAACAATGGCAAGCGGTATCAGAAGAAGAACTAAAACACCTCTACGCCATAAATCGCGAGAAAAATAATGCCCTATCAATAAGGTTAAAATAAGCAAGGGCATTAGATATCTTATGCCGCTACAAGCTTCGTTGACCAGCAGGTGAGTGATTTCTAGGTCAATGGTGTTTCTTTTTAGAAAGACATTCACTCCTGACAGCCGTAACATTATTGCGGCCAATGAGCTCGATACCATTTTGAACCTAAATGCAAGCATTTGATTGACCAGGTCAGGCAGCGGTGTGATAAAAAATAAAATGATGATAGGAAATGTTAAATGCCGAACGCGATTCCCATACAGCGTCATCAACATGCCGATTATACATGCCCATGTACCGATATACAGCAATGTGACTGCCGAACCCAGTTCGCCGATGAAAATGAATCCGACACTTATTAATACGGGTACCAGTCCCCAGGGACTCCAGCTGAACAGAGTAAATTGAAAGTCGGACCTTCTTTCCCAGCAAAGGTATGCAAATAAAGGGACAACAAAGTAGCAATAGTTATTGTCTGCCGAAGACCAATTGCTGAATAATTTCAATAGAATCGCCTTAGAGGCAATTACAAGACACAGGCTTAGCAGAAAAATCAGCCCTAAATTTAGAAAGAACCACCCTCTCTCCGTTGACAACTGCCATTGACGACGCGGCGGCTCTCGTGTGATTTGCAAATCCTGGCTCTTCACTTGGCCTACTCGTCACATTTAAATTTTCTGAATTTTCTTGTCAAGCCTAGGACCCCAGCAAGGCCAACTCCCAATAAGATCATTGTTGAGGGAATGGGAGTGACAGTAACACTTCCTTTGTTATTTGCCAGCGCATTAGCACCGAAAGCCAATATGCCGATAGCCGGGGGAATAACTGCAAGAGGCGATAGATCGGAATCATCTGACTGAGAATTGTCTGAGTCTGACCCGTCATTAACAGGAAGCTGCCCAGCATTGACGCTGCCTGCTCCCAGCGCAAGCGTTTTATTCGTCAAACCAACCCCGAATATATCAAGCGGGTTCTTATGTGAAGCACCGTTATAAGATAAAATAACAGGATCGAAATCAGCATTACTGTCAGATGTTCTCAAAGATGAAACCTCACCGTTTCCGAGGTCCAACATGTTCGGCTTTGCATAAAGGGGGAATTCCTCGCTGATGGTATTATTGCTCGGATCAAAACTGATCGTTGCAGAATAACCACCTGATGAGACAATCAATAAAAGTATGACATTGAAAAATATACATTTTCTCATAACGGGCTTATCCTTCCGACAATCTATTATTAATTTTCGTTGTCAAATCTCTTTACCTTGATGTAAACCGCTGAGGCTATCGGCACCATGTTTTACCCACAAGCTGAGTTGTACCGTCATCATAGATATCTCCCTGAATAGGACAGAAGTCTATAACATCGGCGGCAATGGATACGTTGTCGATTAGGTACAGATCACCGGCACTTGCTTTTAACCTGACATAGCATTTTCCGTCCGGTGAAGAAGTGGAGATGGAAACACCGTGTCTGAGTTCTATATCACCCTCATATGTCTGTAGATGTATGTGTGAGCGTCCTGTTAAACGGCTTCCTCCGGCAAGAAGGAGCGAGCCCTCCCCATTGCTGTAAATCCTTATCTTGCGGCCATAAAGGCGGGCATTGTCATCAATGATGATTTGGTTTCCGTTGCGCAGCGTCTTAAAATAAATATCTCCCGTCCACCACCCTTCAGCGTCTCCCCCCAATAGGATCTTAGCATTGCGATCGATTTGAATCCGGTTGCGTGCGATAATATAGAGATCGTTGCCTTTAAGCCCGTCGTAAGCTGTACTGACGATGGGCGAGGTAAGGTCACTGATCACCGTCCCACCGTCCAGCATCCGCAGAGCGTCTCCCTTAAGGATTGTCTCGGTCCTTGTTGCAGGAAAGCCCATGATCTCAACTGGCCGATCAATAATCAGCTCGCCGGGAAATTCCGTTTTGCCGATGGGCAGTTCACAATAGCCGTCACGGTCGAGATCGGGTGCGGATATATCAACAATTCCGTCACCATCCGTATCGAATTCACAACTCAGACTGGAATAAGTGATGGTAAGCAGAGCACCGTGATCACCGTTGTTTTCCATCATTTGAATACCCCGGATGCCCGAACTGCCCTGATCTTCGGCAAACAACACCAGTGCATTGCCGGCCCGCCATCCACCAAGGTTGACAATCTCTTCTATAATTGGCGCCAGATCAGGGCTGGGATTCCAACTCATTGGTATCCAGGGCGCTGGTGAATCATAAACCACGGCGCTCGTCCTAGGCCGTGAAATTAGATCGGTTGGCAGGGCGGAAAACGGTGTCGCATGTTCAGCAGCTTCCCCTGTATAGCGAATAGCTACATCCTGGGATGCGTCTCCATCGCAAAAAACCTCCAGGGTTGCACTCAGAATTCTTCCGCCACTGGGAACCTGAATATCCTCAAAGCGCCAGCCGGTCAAAAAACCGCTACCCACGTAACCGTAATTACTGCTAACAACGGTGGTATTCGTATCAATGAGTGTATAGGCGTCATTGTATGATGCTTTGACTGCAATTGTCTGCGTAATCCACGTTTCTTCCCCAAAGGCCGTGGGTGCCGTTATGAGAATAACAAAGCATAATGTTACAAATTTTACAAAAGATGTCACAAACCCCATTTTTTGGCCCTCTGCTGGTTTAAGTGCTCGTTTGTCGTTTGCAGTGAAATTTTCTCTTTTCAAGACTGCAATTGGAATGCCATCTTTAGCTGTCCTGAGAAAGCAGAACAATAACGCACCGAGGATTATCGCTTTCACACGCCTTCAGGGCTGAAGGGATGAATCCGAAAATACCAGCAAATTCAGAGTGTTTAAATGAAAAATGGTGCCCCCAAACATGCAAATGTTAATCAACCTTAAGGGGTGTCTTTTCTGAAACAGTCTTCAGCACTGATTTTCGAAAAGTTTATTGACACCTACCGGATTGTATCCAAAAGATACAAACATCACTCTGGTTGCCTGTTTTTAAGACCTTGCGGAAAAATGTTACCAAAAGAAACAGTTATAAAAAACATGTATTGAATGTATCAAAGCTACAACAAATCGCCTGTGTTGAACCTTGTTAGTGATAACAATCCTTATTTATGGCTAACTGGTCTCGAGGAGGTATTTGTTAACCATCTTCTTTT
>JAFDFZ010000267.1 GCA_019309565.1 Deltaproteobacteria bacterium | reverse complement strand
GGTTTGAACGTAGGGGACTCTGAGCAAGTCAGAAAGCCGGAAGTGCTTTCAGCAGATAGTCTGGGTAAAAATGAGTTTGAACGAATCAAGTCCTTAAAGCCAGTTTTAGCAGGTAGATTGGATCAAATAGGCTTTGACCAAGTGAAAAAAGTGAGAATGCCGGCAGCACGATCTTTGAATGAAACTAGTTTTCAGCATATGAAGAAACCGGGGCCGCTTTTAGCAAAAGGCTTAGATGAAACGAGGTCTAAGCAACTGGACAAGCTGAAACCTTTCTCAACATTAGAAAAAGTTCCCGATTTTTCGCCAATAAGAACTTCATCCCCGCAGTCTAAGCCTGCTGAACATGGTGCTTTACAGCGATTTTGCGAAGTGGCCAGTACGCCAGGTGGCGCTCAAGTTTTTATTGACGGTTTGTATAAAGGAAAAGCCCCGCTAAAGATTGAGCTTCCAGTAGGAAAATACGAGGTACGACTAACTCTAGAAAACTACCATGATTGGGAAGCCCAACTCCTTGTACTCAAAGACAGAAAGATCCCTCCTATCTCTGTTCGACTAATGCCCAGGGAGGAGTACATTGAAAAACGGCACCTCTATGGCTCTTCGGTGAAATCAGAATAAGAATTGCTCCTGATTTGCTAATGAACTATGGTAACACTTGACATATTTCTTAAATGGTGCTTCTGCCTTTACCAGCTGAGATGCTTGGGTTTTTGTCAGGGTGCCTGTGTTAAAAAATGTAAGTTCCCTTTCCAGCAAACTTACCCTCTTTAAACTCACCCTCATATTTTGCACCGCCAGGAGAAATATAGGTCCCCGGTCCATTTAACTTTCCATTCTTAAACTGACCTTCATATTTTGTGCCGTCAGGGAAAGTATAGGTCCCCTGTCCACTAAACTCACCATCCTTGAATTCTCCTTCATATCTGATACCATCATCGGAATTATAAATTCCTTTTCCACTAAATTTTCCATCCTTGAACTGGCCTATGTATTTCGTGCCATCAGGGAAGATATAGGTCCCCTGTCCGTTAAAATTACCATCCTTAAACTCACCCTCATATTTTGTTCCGTCAGGTAGAGTCAAAACTCCATGCCCTTCAAATCTGCCGTCTCCAAAATCGCCAACATATTTCGTACCCTGAGGAAAGCCGGTGAGAGTTTCTTGTTCATCACCAAAAGCGTCAAAAGTAAGAAAACAGATGCCTAACACCAAAACCACCAATACTCTCATCCTTTCTCATCCTCCTTTTGACCCTTTTACGGTTTTCGCCGTTTGTGAGGTTAGACTAAAATCCCGAAAACCTGTTCCCTGCCACTTCGTCCCCGGATACTGACGAATCCAAGGTCGGATACAGACAGCGCCTCACGGACAAGCGCCGCTGTCTGAGAGCAGGTAATTATTTCGCTACTAAGATCTTTGTTGGCAATACCCGATAACCGAAAGGCCAAGTTCGTACTGTCACCTACTATTGCAACATCAGCCACTCTCGATCCATAGTGAGAGATAGTAACCTTGCCGGTCGTGACTCCCCAGCCCATTCGTAAGTTTTGAAGTGTAGGATTTCTGTTGGACAATTGTCTCCTTATGCTTTCTACCGTCTGGGCTTGTTTGATAGCAGCTTGACAGGCCAATACAGCCTTCTCTCGGCTAGGGACCGAACGATGATCCCAGAAGGCATAAACTGCATCGCCTGCATAATCTTTGATGGTCCCTTTAAAATCATGTATAATGGGGCTCAACGTCTCAAATAGCCTCTTTATGAATTCATAAACCTTAAGGGGATTCTCCTTTTGCGAAATACTGGAGAATCCTCTCACATCAGCAACCAAATTTGTTACAATCGACTCAACGGTCCTGATGGCCGTTCTTTCAGGTGATGAATCCTCATCCTCCCCAAGGGGCATAGAGGCCGGACACCGCAATCGAATCAATGCGTCGCCCACCCGAACAACATCGTCATCCAGAAGGTCATGAGACCAACCCGCTGATACACGCACATCGTTCACCCATGTGCCATTCTTGCTCGTATCTGTTATCCGAAGGTGCGAACCACTTCGGTTTATCACAGCATGATCCCGGGAAACCATTGCATCGTACACGATTAGCCGTTTTTTTTTATCGATGCCACTGCAACAACGCCCAATAAAAATTTTATCAAGAATTTGGAGCGAGGTTGTATTACAGTTTCCACTAATTACTTCTAAACAAGGGTTCGGCATAGTTTCTAATTCTTAGTTTTTGTGTTAGAGGATCTTATGGCCCATCGAGTTTCCGTACATCAGAAATGTAAACCGGTTCGGCCTCTCTTCGAACGAGGGGTTACGATCCATCTCGGAACAAACGAAAGAGCCTCTGACTGCATTTAGATTTTTATTGAAATACCTCAATCGTCG
>JAFDFZ010000266.1 GCA_019309565.1 Deltaproteobacteria bacterium | reverse complement strand
TCTATCCATCCCATCTCTTCCAGACAATCGGTGATTTCTTGTCTGGAACTTTCAATATTCTCGACGATGTTCCTATAGGCAAGCTCCTCATCCTTCCTCTTTATAGCATCCAGCACTTTTCGGTGTCTTTGAATCGACTCCTTAATCCATTTTTTTCCGTGCTCGGCAACAACAGTGGAACTGCACCGGGCCTGTTTGATTCTTTCCCAGTTGGCGAAGATGAGATCATTTAATGTGTCGTTGTCAAGCGGTTCGAATAACGTCCGATGGAATTCGTCATCCAGGGTCTCATTCATTTTGACATCTGATTTGTTCAGTGCATTGCTTTGCTTGAGAACCAGCTCGTTTAAGTGTTGAAAAACATCGGGTGTGATTTCGTGTATAACCATTTTGATTGCAGAGCCTTCCAATATTTTACGAATTTCAAAGAGCTCGTTTAGAAGCTTTCTGGAAAGCGGCCGAACAATGACTCCTCGGCGGGGGACATTTACGGCAATCCCCATGTTGATCAAGATTTGAAGTGCATCCCGCACCGGCACACGGGAGACACCGAACATCCGTGCGATATTTTCCTGAACCAGTTGCTGGCCTGGTTTTAATTCCGCCTCGTAGATCATCTCTTTAAGGCTTTGGGCTATCACCTCCCCTATATTTTTGATTGCATCAACCTTAACCGTTAGATTTTGATGTACCATCAATTAATCCCTTTATATTTGTATACGGTATAACTATAAAACAGCCTATCAGAAATACTGTTTCACATCTCGACTATTAAATGTCAATATTTTTTTACAAAAAATTCTTGACACCAGCCTGGGAGATGGATGTAAGTTTACTCCATTGTTACAAAATGACTTGAAAGGAACATGAAATGCCTGTCTATACGATTCGGCCTCTTGATGTGGGTCAGTTTCCCGATATTCCAAAACCCGTACTTTCTTACATGAATGGTTTCGGGGAGGTGATTCGTGCTCCCATAGTCATGTTCGCCATAGAAGGCGCTGGTATACGCATAGTGGTGGACACAGGACCCGGGGATCCCGAACGTGCCATTAAATATCATCGCGCCATGGAGCAGACCGAAAATCAACACCCACGCCAGGCATTGAAAAACATTGGTTGGAATCCTGAAGAGATCGATATGGTCGTTCTGACCCACCTTCATTGGGATCACTGTGGCAACAATCCCATTTTTAAGCAAGCAGAGTTTATAGTACAAGAACATGAAGTTCGTTATGCCATCTCTCCGTTGCCCATCCAAAATGTTCCCTATGAAGCCGCTTTTATCGGTACCTCCGCCCTGTGGCTCAGCACCATGTCTCGGTTTAAAACCATTCGCGGCGACAAAATGATTGCACCCGGTATTACTGCGGTTCATCTGCCGGGACATACACCCGGCTTTCAAGGGGTTTTGGTTGAAACGGAAAAGGGGCCGTATCTGATCGCCGGGGACTGCATTCCGCTGTTTGAAAACTGGACTGCCGGAGAGCAGGACAAGTATATTCCTCACGGGGTTCATACGGACCTTTTCAGGTATTATCGGACCTTTGACAAGATTGAAGAAACAGGCGCCCCAATTTTGCCGGGCCATGACCTGCAACTGCTCGATAAAGCGGTTTATCCATAATAAAAGGGGAAGAAATGGACAGGAAAGAACTAATCCAACAGCTTGAGCGCAAGGCCACCGTGCTCAGAAAAGATACCGTGTCCATCATCAGGGAGATGGGAGCGGGCTGGCTGGGGGGATCGTTTTCCTCAGCAGACATAATTAGTGCACTTTTCTTTTACCGGATGAGACATGATCCCAAAAATCCCCTATGGAGCGAGCGAGACCGGTTCATCATGTCCAAGGCCCATTCCTGTGAAATCGTTTATGCCGCACTTGCTGAGGCTGGGTATTTTCCCAAGGAAGAGCTCAAAACTTACAGTCATTTAGGCTCTCGACTTCAGGTTCATGTGGATTGCAGAACCCCGGGGATCGATTGCAGCGGCGGTTCTCTGGGACTGGGGCTGTCCTTTGCAGTGGGAGCTGCTATGGGGGCATACATATCTGCTCACACTGCCAACTTGGCCGCAGATCGTCGGCTGCAAACCGCCCGATTTCGTGTCTATTGTATTTTGGGAGATGGCGAATGCAATGAAGGCCAGGTTTGGGAAGCCGCACAAAACGCCTCGCATTACCGACTGGACAATCTTACCGCAATCGTTGATCATAACAAATTTCAGTCCACCGGTCCTGTAAAACTGAAGATGGATATGTTCCCATTGGCGGATAAATTTAGGGCATTCGGATGGGAAACAAAAGAGCTGAACGGCAACAACCTCTTGGAGGTGATAGAGGCTCTTGACTGGGTGCTGGGTGTAAAAGACAGACCCCAGGCACTGATTGCCCATACCCTGAAGGGAAA
>JAFDFZ010000110.1 GCA_019309565.1 Deltaproteobacteria bacterium | reverse complement strand
GGATAATCATTATCACCTGCTGTTGAGAACAAACCGAGCCAATCTGTCAAAGGCGATGCAAATGTAGATACACAAAAACTGCGAAATGCCGTTCGGATATCTAAAGCGGATAAAGAGTGCCGGGACCTGTTGATTTACTTGCTTTGGGATACCGGATTGTTTACCAATTATCAGATTGCAGATAATTTGGGGCTTGCCTATTCAACAGTAAGCCAAATTGTCGGGCATGTCTGGCAAAGGCTTTCAGAAAATTCTGAATTCCATGGTAGAGTCGAGAAATTTAAAGCATTATCAAAGGTTTGACCCCCATTTACCAAATTCCGCAAGGCGAATCGTAAATTACCCCATGGATGAGGCAAGGCCCTGCGTTATTCAGGTTAATTAAGATGAGTGTAATATTATACTTATCTAATAAGTTCATCGCTTTTTGCATGATGACACATTTTATTTCATGATTTAAATCAGAAAGAATCGGTATGAAAAATCGAAATATGTATCAATGATATTTCAGACGCCAAACCAAGCCTTGAATATAATTCTCATTCAAGTCGAACTTAATACAGCAAGCATGTAAAATATTTGTCTTGTAAACTTGTTAACATTACATTTAGAATGCTGTTATCGTTTCGTCTGATTCATATGGGCCATGTAGCTTCCCGACCCCTTACCGGGCATTGGAGATCGTTTTGAACTCTATTGCAAGGCGCCGAATGCGTATACGACCTGGGCACCTTAGGATTATTTTTGCTATCCTCAGTCTTCCCCTGTCGTTTGTCATGCTGCAGCACGTCGGCATCGGGCAAGCACCCGCCCGGAAGGTGTGTGTTATCCCCGTTTCGGGAACGGTAGACCCGGGCATGGCAGCCTTTATCAAAAGGGCGCTTGAGGCACGCTCAATTGATCCGAATTCCCTGTTTATTTTTGAACTGGATACCTTCGGCGGACGCGTTGATTCCGCACTTCAGATCGTAGACACCCTCCTTTCCGCTCCTGAAGGTAAGACCATCGCCTTTGTTAAAACCAAGGCCATTTCTGCAGGTGCATTGATAGCCCTGGCCTGCAGCAAGCTTGTGATGAGACAAAATACCTCCATTGGTGACTGTGCACCGATCACCTATTCAAGCCAGGGACCAAAGATGCTGGGGGAAAAATTCCAGTCTCCCCTTCGAGCCAAATTCCGTGCCCTTGCGAAACGCAACGGTTACTCCGAGACCCTGGCCGAGTCTATGGTAACTGCTGAGATGGTGGTTTATGCCGTTAAGATGGATGGAAAAACCATTTACATGGATTCCCAGGCATTCGATGACCTAAGCCAGGCGGAAAAGGAGCGGGTGTCCTCGAAAAAGACGATTGTGGGTAAGGGCGAACTGTTGACGATGACCGATACCGAGGCGGTTGAGTTCGGCTTCTCCAGGATGAGCGTCGATAATATAAATGAGATGCTGCAACGGATGGAGATAGAAAACTATGAGCTGACTCGGATCAAAGAGAGCTGGTCGGAGACGTTTGTCCGGTTTATCGGAGCAATCACTCCGTTATTGTTAATGATTGGTCTTGCCTCCCTTTATATGGAGATACAGGCGCCCGGATTCGGGGTACTGGGAATTATCGGGATCATCTGTCTTGCCCTTGTCTTTTTGAATCAGTACCTGGTCGGTTTGGCCGATTATACCGAGCTGTTGCTTTTGATTCTGGGTTTTATTCTTTTAGGATTCGAAGTTTTTGTGATCCCCGGCTTCGGCATCGCAGGGATCGCAGGAATTCTTTTTATCGCCGCAGGTGCTATCCTGGCATTTCAGGATTTTGTCATTCCGGATCCGTCTTTACCCTGGGAGGCAGAACTTCTGATAAAAAACGTTTTGCATGTCCTCGGCGCCTTTTTCGCGGCCATTGTTGTTGCACTTATTTTCTTGCGCTACATTCTGCCGAGGTTTTCTGTTGTTGTCGATGGACCCTATCTGGATACCACCCTTAAGGGTTCCCGTGCAGATTCAAGGGAAGCCGGGAGAGCAAAAATTGGTGATGTTGGAATTGCCATGACATTTCTTCGGCCTTCCGGGAAGGCAAAGATCAGGGACGACATCTTTGATGTCATCACGGAAGGAGAATTCATAGACAAGGGGACTTCTTTGAAAGTTCTGGAGATTAAGGGAAATCGGGTCATCGTATCGAGGAAACCTGAAGATGAATGATCGTTTGCTTCTTTCGACCATCCTGCAGCTGGTGGGGGTTGTGGTCATTATTGCGGAAATTATTCTGCCGTCGGGCGGGATTCTTTCCATCGTGGCACTCGGCGTTTTCGGGTACTCCCTTTTTATTGTTTTTAACGAAATATCTAAAACCATCGGCTTTGCCTTTGTGGCTGCGGATCTTGTCATGATCCCCGTTCTTGTCATCGTGGGATTGAAGCTGATGGCAAGATCTCCGGTTACGCTCCGCAAAACGCTGTCCCGAAAAGAAGGGGTTTCATCCCAATCTCCCAAGCTGGATAGTTATATTGATATGCCAGGGACTGCCATTACGGACCTTCACCCTGCGGGAATAGCGGTTATCAACGGCAAAAGAGTGGATGTGGTCACCCGCGGAGAATATGTTCAAAAAGATTCTGCGATCATTGTCACTGCGGTGACCGGCAATCAGATTATCGTACGAAAAAAAGACACTTCATAAAGAAAGGTGGCATCATGTTTACCCAGATTATTCTTATCATTATTGCAATTGCGGTCATTATTCTTTTGTATTTTGTGGGCTCTGCCATTTCATTATGGATACAGGCCCTGGTTTCAGGCGCTCGCGTGGGCCTGATCAGCATCGTTTTTATGCGTTTTCGGAAGGTCCCGCCCAAACTGATTGTCAACGTAAAGATCATGGCCGTTAAGGCCGGGCTGGACATCTCAACCAATGACCTTGAATCCCACTTTCTGGCAGGGGGTGATGTCATGCGCGTGGCGCAGGCCCTTATTGCGGCGGATAAGGCCGGTATCGAACTGAACTTCAACCGGGCCGTGGCCATCGATCTGGCCGGAAGAAACGTGCTGGAAGCCGTTCAGATGAGCGTGAATCCAAAGGTGATCGAAACCCCTCTCGTGGCAGCCATGGCCAAAGACGGCATTCAGCTCAAGGCCATCGCACGGGTAACCGTCCGGGCAAATATCGATCGGTTGGTGGGCGGCGCCGGCGAAGAGACCATCCTGGCCCGGGTCGGTGAAGGGATCGTCACCACCATCGGTTCGGCTGATTCCCATAAGCTTGTCCTTGAAAACCCTGACATGATCTCAAAACGGGTGCTTGAAAAAGGACTCGATGCCGGGACCGCATACGAAATCCTATCCATTGATATCGCGGACGTTGATGTGGGAAAGAACATCGGTGCAGAGCTTGAAACAGACCGGGCCGAGGCGGATAAGAAAATAGCCCAGGCCAAGGCCGAAGAGCGCAGGGCCATGGCCTTTGCCGTTGAACAGGAAATGAAGGCCAGGGTGCAAGAGATGCAGGCAAAGGTTGTGGAATCGGAGGCAAAGGTCCCGCTGGCAATGGCCGAGGCCTTTTTAAAAGGGAACCTGGGTGTGATGGATTATTACAGGATGAAAAATATCGAGGCAGACACCCAGATGCGAGATAAAATCGGCACACCGGAAGAGAAGAAGGATTAAGAGATGAAATTTGAATATCTTATATGGATCGTTATCTTTCTAATTTATGTTTTGTTATTCATTCTGAAAAGAATGCGCGCGGCGTCAAAAACCGGGGACAAGGGCAGCCTTCGTCCTGGGTGGAAAGAAAAGCTCGACGAATTTTTGTCCAAGGCTCGACAAGGGATGAAATCCGCTAAACAAGATGGTTTGAAAAGGAAAACCGGCTGGGAAAGATTTTTGCCACAAAAAGACTACGACCCGGAACCGTTACGGGACGAAATGTCTGCTGAAAAAGTATCACGGGCCAAAGAAAAAACACCTTTTCCGAAGATAAGGCCAGCCCCGGTGGAGGCGGTTGCAAAAAGCTTAGAGCCGGTTGTTTCCGGAAAGAAGATTCCACCAATAGACTTAGAGTATGGGATAGAGGATCTTAGAAAGGCTGTTATATGGTCGGAGATACTGGCGCCGCCGCTGGCTTTGAGAGACCGATAAACTGAACGGCACATCAAGATAAATTAGACAGGATAGACAGGACCGCCCTGGCTCGACTTGTTCATGAATATCAGGTTTCTGCAATATATTAAAATCGAAATCCTGATGTGCCGGCTCGCTCCTTGACACCGTTACTCTTCTGACCTACATTTCCCTGCATGAAGCTGGTAGCCGCATTATCATCATTTTACATTTTTCATAGGAGGTCGCACAGCAATGGAAAGAACAGAAAACTCAACACCGGAAAATGCATTATCTGCGGGCATCCCGACAAGACCGCCCGGTAAAACCGGAGTGAATGTCTCCATTCTCGGTGTCGGAGGAGGACATATCGGATTGATACAGCACGACGCTGAATCAATCAGGCTCATGCACGCAGCAATCGATCGATGCGGGAATCACCTTTTCCGACAGTGCATGGGGGTATCACGGCGGTCGAAGCGAGGAACTCATGGGCCGCGCATTGGAGACAGACGGACGACGCGAAAAAGTCTTTTTGATGACAAAGAACTGTGAACGAGACTATGAAGGTTCGATGCAAAACCTGGAAGAGAGCTTGCGGCGATTGAAAACAGACTATGTGGACCTGTGGCAGTTTCATGAAATCATATATGATAACGATCCGGCTTTAGAAGCTTTCAGAACCAAGTGGTGCCGGTGTGCCGGGAACGGCAGATCGGTATTATCGGTATGAAAAGCCTTGGCGGTGGTCGGCCGGTCGGAATTATACCGGACGAAGCGGGGGTACCCGCAGAAAAGTGCATCCGATATGCGCTCAATCAACCCATTTCGACAATGGTCGTCGGTATGAAGTCCATGGCGGATTTGGAGCAAAATGTGGGGAGGATTGCCCCCAATTTTACCCCGATGAGCCAAGCGGAGCAACAGGAACTGCTGGCGGAGACGGCAGATATGAGCACTTCAACCTGCACTTGCCCAATTCCCTTTAATGCAAACTTACGACCATAAAAACCATTGCGATGATTCGCTTCCCCTTCAGCTCGTTCATACCTGTCACGACTAAGAAAATGGGTGAGCTCCACCTCCATCAGCTTGGAAAGGTATTGCCCTACATTCTCTCTTATCTCCACACGAATCATCTCAAAAATCTGCTTCGGTTGATCTTGAATCTCCTTGAAAAGGCTGACAACTTCTGGTACGCTCATCTCAATTTTCATGGGTGCTCTCCTTTCATTTGGTTTTGAGGTAAAACCTTATTAAAGGAAAAGCGCCCTTTTTTCCACCCTCTTAAAATTCACACAAAATATTATACACTGCCAAAACTCTGATAAGGCACTAACACTTTTTTCCTTCAACCACATACGACTGATTTCTGTAAGGTTGAATTTCGCTCCAAGCACCAACGCGGTTGCAATTAACGTCAAATTCTGAAATTGAATATCTGTAAGTGCCGGTTTAAGAAAAGATAATCCACATACAATGAAGGAAATATAGTTGGCGCAAGGGATCTTCATCTGTTTTCCTTTATATTTCAGCAGGTTATACACTACGCCAATATATTATTACGCATTTTGATGGAAATGTTCCGTACTTTTTTCCGAAAACTTAAGGAAATTACCAAATTTTTTGTTGACAAAGAAATAGCGGTGTGCCCTATTCAGCTGTTGATAAAAAGAATAGTAACAGACTTTCTGTCTCCATACTCTTTTCAATTGCAAGCTGACTCAATATACTGGAGAAAGCCATGCGAGAGGGTTTGTTGAAGGTGGGAAAATAAAGCCTCCTGAGGATTCTAACATCCGTGTGGAGGCTTTTTTATTTCTTATCAACATAGGAAAAGGGTAAGCATGTTACGAATAACAGCGAGAAAAGCATGAGTAATATTGGAAAAAACCTAAAAAAGGAGGGAATGTCATGAAAAGAATCGGTTTGATGGGAATTCTTCTGTTGGCCATCACAGGTTTATTTATGCTTAGCACTAACATCTGTCTGGCCGGTGCACCGAAAGAAATTCGAATCGGAGTCACCGCTCCTTTAACTGGACCTGCGGCAGAGGCCGGAGTTGCCTTAAAGCAAGGAATGATTATGGCGGTGGAGGAGTGGAATGCAAAGGGCGGTATTCAGGTTAAAGAAGCCGGAAAGAAGCTGCCCGTTAAGATTTTGATAGAAGACTGCCAGTCGAAGCCGGAGATCGGGGTCAGTGTCGGCGAAAAGCTGATTACAAGGGATAAGGTGCACATGCTTTTGGGAGACGCTTTTCACAGCTCGGTAACCATGGCTGTAATGGAGCTGGCGCCGAAGTACGGGCTGCCGGTCATGAGTGTAGAGCCGGTGAGTGTCGAGATTGCTAAAAAAATCGCCAACAATCCCAAGCGGTACTGGAGCTTCTGGAAGGGAGACTGGAACAGCACGGCCTATGCCAATACAATATTTTCGACCTATAAATATTTGATCGATAACAATCTTCTCAAGCCCAGGAACAAAACCGTTGCGTTCATCGTAGAAGATACCGACTATGGTCGATCTAACGCGGAAAATGCCAGCGAGCTTTTTAAAGGAATCGGCTGGGAGACGCTCGCGATCGAAACCGTGGCTTTGGGCTACACGGATTTCTATCCGCAATTGACCAAGTTCAAGAGCCTGGACCCGGATATCCTGGTGACCGTTTTTACGCCGCTGTCATCCGGCGTGGCATACGCCAAACAATTTCATGAAGTCGGCATGAAGTGTTCTCATTTTGCAATTTACTATCCCCTGCGCCCCGAGTTTATTGAGCAAGCCGGGAAGGCAGGCGAATCCCTTTTGTGGAGCCCGCTAATTGTAGACCCCATCAACAACCCGGAGCATAAGGCTTTTGGAGACAAAATCAAGAAGCGCTGGAAAGTAACCCTCACCAACGACCACGGATCCGGATACGACGGCGTCAACAATGCCCTCGATGCAATCCAGAGAGCAGGATCTTTGGATCCGAAAGCCATTGTCGAGGCCCTCTCCAAGCTGGATAATAAAGGCGTTCTGGGAAGATATGTTTTCGACCAGAAAACCCACACTATAAAAGACGGGGAGGATTTTCTTCCCGTTCCCGCCGCACAGATTAAAGATGGAAAAAGCAAGGTGATCTGGCCGGCTTCCATGGCGACCAGTAAGTACCACGCTCCTGCATGGCTTAAGTAGCCTGCTGGATGCCGTAATAAAAGGTGAGCCGGCATGAAGCCGGCTCACCGCCCCCCGATAACGTGCAGCAGAAGGGCGATGGGTATGAATAGCACGCATTCTCCCAAAGAGGCAGACAATCGATCAGTAATCCTTTCGGTCAAACATGTCACAAAGTATTTCGGCGGTCTCACGGCGTTAGGCGACGTGAGTTTTGAGCTTTATGAACATGAGATCCTCGGCCTTATCGGACCTAACGGTGCGGGTAAAACCACCCTGTTTCACCTGATTGCCGGCGTATACAAACCCGACAAGGGAAACATCCATCTGAGAGGAGAGCAGATCAGTGGTTTGCGGCCGGACGTAATTTGCAAAAAGGGCATTGCCAGAACCTTTCAAATCACCAAACCCTTTTTGGAAATGAGCACGCTGGAAAATGTAATGGTGGGTTCGTATTTTGGATCCCATGGGAGGCGCTCTCTTAAAGAATGTCAAAAACCGGCGGAAAATATTCTCCTGCTTGCAGGGCTTGCAGGAAAGGACCATGTAACGGCTTCCCATCTGACTCTAGTTGAGCGCAAGCGGCTGGAGCTTGCCCGTGTCCTATCTACGAAACCATCTATTGTTTTGTTGGATGAAGTCGTTGCGGGCCTTAATCCAACCGAAATCCTGGAGATGGTGGAGCTCATAAAAAAAATTCGCGCTGAAGGAATCACCATCTTGATGATCGAGCACGTGATGAAAGCGATCATGGGGGTTTCCGATAGAGTTATCGCACTTAATTACGGTCGAAAAATTGCGGAAGGCACGCCGGAGGAGATCGTCTCCAATCAAGAGGTCATTGAGGCATATTTGGGAGGTAAGGCAGATGTTGTTTCTGGATAATCTGGATGTCTTCTATGGAGATGCGCAAGCATTGTGGAATGTGAGCTTAGAGGTGCACAAGGGAGAGATCGTGACACTCCTGGGTTCCAATGGCGCTGGTAAGACAACCACACTCAAAACAATATCGGGGCTGCTGCACCCCAGAAAAGGTGAGGTACGGCTGGGTGATATCAGGTTAGACCAGGTCGAGCCATCCAGCATCGTGCGGCATGGGATTGCCCATGTACCGGAGGGCAGAAGATTATTTCCCAACATGACGGTTGCAGAAAATCTAATAGTGGGTGCATACAACACCCATGCATGGCCGGATCGCAACAAAACCATCGAGACAATTTACGAGATATTTCCGGTGTTGAGTGAAAGAAAAGGCCAGCTGGCCGGCACCCTTAGTGGTGGTGAGCAGCAAATGGTGGCCATCGGCCGCGGGCTCATGTCTGATCCGTCCCTTCTGATGCTGGATGAACCGTCTTTGGGACTTGCTCCGAAAATAGTTGAGATGATCTTCCAAATATTGGTGAACATCAGCAAAAAGGGAACCACCATCCTGCTCATTGAGCAAAATGCGCAATTGGCATTGCAGATTGCCCACCGGGCCTATGTGATGGAAACCGGTCGGATTTCCCTGGAAGGTGAAGCATCCGATCTCATCCAGAACGAACACGTCAGAAAAGCCTATCTTGGATTGTAAAAGCGAGCTTTTCAAGGCAGCTAAAATGATCGAGTCACATTTTCCGAAAGGATCAAACGGATGATAACGGGCACATTAATCATTGAACAGCTCTTAAACGGATTGGTGTTAGGCTGTATGTATGCGGCGGTTGCCAGCGGGCTGACCCTCATATGGGGTACCATGAAGATGCTGAACTTCGCTCACGGCGAGTTTTACATGCTGGGAGGATATGTCCTGTATTTCGCCTTTACCACCTTCGGTATTCCTTCCTTCATCAGCTTAATCCTTGCCGTTGTGATTGTTTTTTTCCTGGGGTCTTTGACTCAAAAGGCAGTCATCCAACCCCTTCTCGACAGACCCGGCTGGGAGTTGAGTCCTCTCATCGTGACGGTGGGCATGTCCATTTTTCTGCAGAATCTTGCATTGAAGATATGGGGGGAGCGGTTTAAAAACATTCCCTATTTTGTGGAAGGCACACAGGAGTTTTTTGGCTTCCGTATGGCGAACCAGCGAATCATTATTTTAGTCATTACGGCAGCGTTCATGCTGGGTTTCTGGATATACATCAAGAAAGCCAGATTTGGTATCGGCCTTAGAGCGACGGCGCAGGATCGGGATGCAGCCATACTGATGGGGGTCAATGTCAAGCGGATTTACACAATCACCTTCGGGCTGAGTTGTTCCATGGCGGCTCTTGCAGCTGCGCTGCTGGCACCGATCTTTTCGATTAATCCATGGATGGGGCACGCTGCGTTGTTGAAGGGTTTTATTACGGTCGTCCTTGGAGGGCTGGGAAGCTTCGAAGGGGCCATTCTGGGGGGGATCATTCTGGGCACGGCAGAAAGCATTGCAGTGCTGGTTCTCTCCTCTGAATGGAAGGACGTTGTGGCCTTTGCCCTCTTTATTATTGTGCTGATAATCAGGCCGTCGGGGCTGTTCGGAACAAAGGAATGGTAAAATGTCGGAGAAGGCAAAAGGTCTAAGCGGTATCATGCAAATGGTCAGTTTCAGAAGTGATCGTGTCTTCATCGCAGGGACAATAATTCTGGCTATTATTCCTATCTTTATCCGGGACGCTTACATCCTGAATGTTTTGATCATCTCTTTGATCTTCGCAGTACTGGCCGCAAGCTGGAACCTCATCTGCGGTTATACCGGGATTTTTACATTCGGACATCAGGCGTTTTTCGGCATCGGGGGTTATGTCTCCTCCCTTCTGGCGATGAAAGTCGGAATTTCGCCATGGTTTGGCTTGATTATCGGAGGTGTTGTTGCAGCACTTTTAAGTTTTTTGATCGGCTTGCCCACGCTTAGACTGCGAGCTGCGCCTTACATTGCCATCATGACGCTAGCATTTTCGGAAATTGCACGAATTACGTGCATGAATCTTGTGGATCTTACCAGAGGGGAAATGGGATTATGGGGCATTCCCAATTTCCCGGATGTGCATGTGCCGCTGATCGGTACCATCACCTTCGCAGGCGGCGTCAGAATACCTTATTATTATTTGATTCTGATTATTTTTATCATTGCGATGCTGGTCTTTCACTTTACCTTCAATTCACATATCGGCCTGGCATTCAGGGCGATCCGTGACTCACAGGATGCAGCCGAGAGCCTGGGGACAAACGTTATCTATTACAAGCTTCTGGCGTTTGTGCTGAGTGCTTTTTTTGCCGGGGTTGTGGGTAGTTTTTATGCGCACTACATCCTGATTCTTACACCCACATCGGTTTTTCCCGTGGGGATCATGATCGAGATTCTGGCGATGACCTTTATTGGGGGGTTCGGGACTTTTCTGGGGCCCGTACTGGGCGCTTTTATCCTCACGGTTGGGTTGGAGTATCTGCGCTTCCTGGGGGAATATCGTTTTATCACATACGGGATCCTGATTGTGTTGGTGGTTTTATTCATGCCGCAGGGTATTACAAAGAGTATTTTCCGCGATAGAAAGATCGTGGAGTAAGATTCCGCAGGGAGACGACCGATATTAAAAAAAAGACAACATTGAACGGTAACGCTCAGCCAAGGCAGAGGAGTGGATTCATGAACAACATCGACACCGAAAAGAAAGCTGTTGTATCCTGGATCGAAGAACACTGTAAAGAATTTTATCCGTATTCCAATGCCATATGGTCCTTTGCCGAGCTGGGGTGCGAAGAGCACCAGTCCGCGACCCTTCTCGTGCAACTTTTAAAAGACCGTGGATTTGAGGTAGACGAGGGAGTTGCTGGGATGCCGACGGCGTTTGTTGCGCGCTGGGGCAGCGGGGGGGCGGTCATCGGCATCAACTGTGAATACGATGCCCTAGCCGGGCTTTCCCAACATGCGACAATAGCCGATAAAAACCCGGTGGTGGAAGATGCTCCAGGACACGGATGCGGGCACAACCTCCTGGGAGTCGGTTCGGTGATGGCTGCCGTGGCCATTAAAGAATGGCTTTTGAAAGCGAAATGCGAAGGTACCGTCGTGGTATTCGGTACCCCGGCCGAGGAGCTGTGCATCGGAAAACCGTATATGGCCCGGGCCGGGCTCTTTGATGGGATCGACGCCATAATAGACTGGCACCCACATGTTGCGAACGGAGCTAACTATGATACATGCAATGCGTATTTCAACCTGAAATATCACTTTTACGGACGGACGTCCCATGGCAACTCCCCCTGGGAGGGACGCAGCGCCCTGGACAGCGCCATCCTTATGGGCCACGCTCTGGAACTTCTCAGAGAGCATATTCCCCCGGGCAATCAAGATGCTGCCAATACCATTAACTACACGTTTTCCGATGTGGGTCCCGAATACCCGAATGTGGTGCCGGACCGGGCCACCATATGGGTGATCGGAAGAATCACGACTTCCAAGGAGATGGAAAAAATTATCGAGCGGATCCACAAGTGTGCTGAAGGCGCGAGCATGGCCACAGGGACCACCTTGAAAAAGGAGTTCATCACGGCGACCCACGAAAAAATTCCCAACAAAACGCTATCTTCCGTTCTTTTCAAAAATTTAACCGTGATTGGTCCGCCCAAATTTTCCCGGGAAGAACAGTCGATGGCAAAGAAGATGCAAAAAGACCTTGGAGTCGAAGAGTCCGGTCTTAATGAAGACATAACAGAATTTATAGGAGGATCTTCTGGGGTATCCGACAATTCCGAATACAGTTGGTTTGCGCCCTTTGCGATGGTATGGCTCACCAGCGGGCCCACAGATGTCGGCTGGCACAACTGGCAGGTGGCGTCACTGGCATACGAGGCGGGAAGAAAAACCATGGTCAAGGCCGCTCAGGTACTGGCGGCCTCGGCGGTTGAACTGATCTTGAATCCCCGGATCATTGCAGAAGCCAAGGAAGAACTCTCAGAGCGCCTGGCCGGCAAGAAGTATCGACCGCTCATTCCCGCAGAATTCGATGCCCCCATTGAAGTAAATCGTGAAACCATGGAGAAATATCGCCCCTTAATGGAAAAGCATTACGAAAAGATTGATTAATTCTACTTTGTCACATTATGAAGGCGCTACCCCAACGCTAACCAATTCTTCTCTAAACTGTTTTCGATACGCTGCTTCAATTGAAGCTTGCCTTCTTTTATGCTGTACCTTCATTTGTCTAAAAACTTCATCGATTGTAACAGCTCGTTTTGGTAGCAAGAAAGAAAGGATCTGAACAATATTAGAACAGCTTATCAATGGATCGAATTCTTTGCTAAGCAGCCTCTGCTCTAATATAAACAACATTGCCACCATAACCATTGCCAGGTGATGCTGCCAGCTTCGCCATTTTCTAACTTGATACTCACCTAGGCCGCATTGCATTTTGGAGTCTTGAAATGAACGTTCTATCCAATGGAGCTGAGCTTGCATGTAGACCAAACGTTCTAATGGCGTATTTTCTACAGCATTACTCAGACTGTACTTGATCTTATTTGCTTTGACTTCACATCTATTAACAAGATGCCAACAATTGGCTTTCGGCTCTTATCCATCCAACAAGGGGAATGGGGGGAATGGAGGGAAGTTTATAGTCGGGTAGAAATACGGCGCGCTCAGCTTTAGGCGGAGAGTTACCATCGTGCACCCTTTCGGCTTGTGCAGTGGGTTCCTAGTTCCACCATGGCTAACGTTTCCGCAAGCCCC
>JAFDFZ010000265.1 GCA_019309565.1 Deltaproteobacteria bacterium | reverse complement strand
CCGCCCATCCAAAGGTCGAGATGGGACGGGCGGTAGTCCAGGTCCATGATGCGGTTGTAGCTGATGACGATGAAGGCGCTGGTCACCAGTGTGACGGCCATCAAGGCGAGGTCGTAGAGCGGTATCCGGGGGGTGCGTCGCCAGTGGCCGTGGACATCGAACAGGGCAAATGCCAGAGCCAGACTGATGCCGACGTGGGGCGCGCGTTGCAGGATGTTCGGAAAGGACCCGAAGAAGCCGGTGTACAAGTGGAACAGGCTCAAGCCGGTGCCGAGTACGGTCACCAGCGTCAGGCTCCATCCGGAAAGGGAGATTTTTTTCCCCTCCTCCTTTATGGAAGGGGCAACGGTGGATTCCGGGGAATTGGTATCCATTACCGAATCCTTTGCTGGAAAACGCAGGCACCTGGTGTATCGGCGCCCGCGTCGGAAGGGGTTGTCTTAACGCGCTTCGGGTGGAACCAGGCGGTCCGGCACCTCGTGGCCGAGTTCACGAAGATATCGGATCACACCCGTATGCAGGGGCGCCTGAGCCGCCTTCAGGGTCAACGCCGGCACATCGGCGCCTTTGATGGCCGGATAGGTTCCGGCCTGGAATTCAACGTTTTCACTGATAACCTTTACGATTTTATAGGCGGAGTCTTCCGGCATCTCCTTGGTGGTTCCCATGATGAAAAAGACGGACCGGACCGTCACCGGAGCGATGCCGTAAGGTGTTTTTTCCATGGTCAGAAAATCGTAGTAAGGATACTTTTTCTTGATGGTGGCGATGTTCGCTTCGGAGAAACTGATCAGATCGACCGGAACCGCCGTCTGGACATCCAGAATAGTGGCATCAGGAGCGGAGATTGAGCCGGATTTCATATAGCCGACGATTCTTCGGTCTTTCATGGCCGCCACCGCATCGCTGTAACCGCCGCGGAACCAATCGGGTTTGACGCCGAGCATCTCGAAGAATTCCATGGTCATCCGTTCGGTGTTGCTGCCGCGTCCTCCCGGACAAAATTTCTTTCCGTCGAGATCCTCAACGGATTTGATGCCTGAATTCTTGTTGACGACAATGAAGTAAACGATCGGATTGACCGCCCAGAAGACCCTGAACTGGGGTTGCCCTTTGCCCTCCCATTTTCCGAGGCCTTTGTAGAATTCAAAAAAATCCGGTTCCGCAAATTGCGCCCAGTCCACCTGGCCCCGCTCCAGGAGGCGCTTGTTGTCGATGGCGGCACCGGTTTCCTGTACGGTGGCCTGGTAGCCGATTTTATTCTGCAGGAGCTGGGAAACACCGACGTGGTAAGCATAGTAAGAAGACGCCTTTCCGGTGGCCCCGATGGTGAATACTTTTCGTTCCGATGCGTTGGCAGAGCAAACGCCCAACACAGCGATCCAGATTCCGACCCATTTTGCGATGCTTTTGGCATACATGTCGTACCCTCCTTTCCCCTTTTGCAGTGAAAAAAGAATCGATTGAGAATCACTTAATCATTTTTTCAATACAATGTAAAGAACAAAAAATGTTGATTGGACGCTTCGAAGAGTTCGGCCGTGATGTTCTGAATGCCCTTTAAAAACAATATTTAAAGCATTTAAACCACATACCAAAGGGATCTCGCTATGATTTACCGGAATTGTTCAATAATATATTTTATCAATGTTCTAATTATTGTATGCAATTTAGCGGGCAAATAAACCAAGCTCAAAAAAGCCGCCGCTTCTGTTTATGCGACGCCGGTTTTTACTGGAAATTGAGGGCTCACAGGGCCGGCAAACCGTGTGAAAAAGCGCGAATGCTATACTTTGTGACGCTCGATGAGTTCGATGACGATGCCGGCGAGAGGCTCGGTATCCATGTAGGCCCATGACGCGCCCTCGCGTCTTCCGCTCTGCAGCACCTGGAGGCCGAGGGTTTGGAAGATTTCAATGCGCCCGGAGAGGTTTTGGATTACACAGCCGATATGGTGCAGGCCTTCGCCTCTGGCGGCCAGCAACTCGTCATAGATGGTCTTGCCCTGCAAAGGTTGGATCAGTTCAAGGTCGACGGGTCCCCAGGGCGCAATGGCCAGGCGCATTTTGAAATCCTCCGGCTTTCCACGATACATCTTGTCGGTGTACTCCGGTTCAAAGACCGTGAACGGGCCGACCCGGAAAAATTCCCGGTAGGCTTCCAAGGACCGGTTCAAGTCCCTGACCACGATGCCGACCTGGCTTATCTCGGGAATGGACAGCAGTTCCTTTACTTCAGAAGACAGCTTATGTATCATCGTTTCCGTCGTTCCTTTCTTTTCAGACGATCCGGAGCATTATTTCTTCCGTCCATTAACTGGCCGCTGTTGATATCATTTAACAAGGCCGGAACTTACGTGTCAACTTGGAAAAAAATACCGATTTCAAAATCGGACACCCCGTCTGCCGAATCCTGATTCGGGCATGGG
>JAFDFZ010000030.1 GCA_019309565.1 Deltaproteobacteria bacterium | reverse complement strand
ATTACATGCTTTTGATAAGCGTTTATAGTGAACTAAAGTTTAAAGTGAGCTAAAGTGAACTAAAGTTAAGGAATTTGGTCTATTTTTAAAATGAAAGAGCGAAGCGATACCTTAGCTTTAGGCACTTTAGGCACTTTAGATCACTTACAACTGGGTTCTTATTTCAACTGCCCCAAAGGGGCCACTTTTTCCGAGTAAAGTCTCGGGAAAAGCGTAGGAGCTTCCTGGCTTAAATGTCTTCATCAAGGGCGGAAAAATAATTATAATTCCAGGACCTGTATGGCAGGTCGACGCAATCCTTACACAGCGGACAGTCGGTTATTTTTCCTGACAGGTGTTTTTTCCTGTAAAATTCCATCAATGGCGCATGCCAGATCTTATCGAGTCCGGTTTTAATAATATTGCCTATATTCAGCTCGGCTTTAAGATCCGATACGCATCCGCGGACATCTCCCAGCGGATCCACTACCAGCCGCTCCCAGAGAAACGGGCAGGGGGTAGCGGCCTGCATATACCCCTGATAGTGATCGGGTCTTTTGATAATGCCTTTGAAACTCAGCATTTTCCGTAAAAGAACCTTATCCACCCTTTCATTCCAGAACGAAAGGATATCTTCTATCATCCTTTCATTTGCAGGCTGTTCGATTACGCTTACCATGATTTTTGTTCTGTAATTATTTTGATTTCGAACCTCAACACATTCGATGATATTCTCCAAGGTATCCCGCCAGCTGAGGCCGACTCTTATTTTTTCGTAAATATCTCTAGATGCGGCATCTACGCTGAATTCAATAGATCTGATCCCGTTTTCCATGATTTGCCGGGCCTTTTCGGCTGTAAGCAGGGATCCGTTTGTAGTCAGTGCCACGTTCTTGTCCTTTTTGTTGTCCAGAATGTAACATATCATATCAATTGCTTCAGGATGCATCAGGATTTCACCAAAGGAAGATATTCGCATCAGTGTGGGATGCTCTGCACACTGTGCTGTTATCTGCTTTAATACCTCCCAGGACATGAATCGATCTCTGCCTTTAAGTGTTGCCTCAAAACCTGTGGCCGCATTAGGGCAGTGGATACACCTGGCGTTGCAGATAAAACTCATGGCCACCACAACCATCTGCGGGAACCGTTCCGCATCTTTGTTTCTAAAACCGAAAATCTTTGCACTGTGTCTCATTGCATCAACCCCAGTTTCAATTTCACGATATCCCGCAGCGCAAAATAGATATTTTTAATATTCATACACTTGCTCTCACGACCATTGCCGGGGGAATAATAATGCAATGGCACCTGTATGACCTTTAGATTTTTTTGTTTTGATCTCGTCAACAGTTCACAGGGGATCAAAGAGCTCCTGGAGATGATATCGACGTTTTTAATATAGTGTGCCGGATAGAATTGGACAAACTGAAAATCTTTTATTTTCCAGAAAAATATGGTTTTAAGCAAATAGTAGTTTGTGCGGGATACCAGCCATGGGAAAAACTGCTTATAGCGCAAGTTGTTTTTATGACCAACAACAATGGTATCCGGGTTCAAAAGAGGTAAAATCTTTTCGATATCGGAAATGTCAAAATGCATATCGATATCGTTCCAGAAGATATAGTCCTTGCCGCACAGGTTTAGCCCCTGGATGAGCGCATGGCCGATGCCTTTGTTTTGCGCATAGGAATGCAGTTTCATATTTATATGAGGATGGGAGGAAATGAAGTCGGAGACAATATTCCGCGAATTATCCGTACTGCCGTCATCAACAAGAATGATTTCAAAATCAAAATCATATTCGGCCGCTGCCAGAGTAAATTTTTCTGTAACAATTTTGAGATAATCGAGTATATCCCTGCTTTCGTTATAAAAAAAAGTGATCATCGAGAGAGTTATCTTTTTTTCAACCATCCGCAATTCCCCCAAACATCCGCTTGATCTTTTCTTTTCTTTTCGGCTCTGCGAAATTTATCTGCTTCCAGACATCATTTCGTATGCTGATAAGAAATTTTTCATCATAGTCTTTAAACCGAAGATTCGACGCTGCCCGTTTGCTTAACCTGTATAGAGGTTTGTCGTTATCCAGCAAATTGTTATTGATGCAATAGTTGTATAGTTCTGTGTTTTTCTCCGGGGTATAGATCGAGAAAACAACATAATCGAAGGCTTTGTTTTTTGCCAGAGCAACGGTTTTCAATACCTCGGCTCTTGTTTCGGTGGGAAGCCCGATCATAAAATAGCCTATTATTTCAAAATCAAGCTCCTTAGCATAGTTAAGTAATTGTAAAACCTCCGTAAGTTTTATCGGTTTTTTCATTATTTTATCTAGTATCCGCTGGCTGCCTGATTCGATGGCAAGATGCAGCCGGTAGCATCCGGAGAGTTTCATCAGTTTCAAGATGTCTCTGTCCAGCATGTATACGGCCATACCGCCTCCGCAAAACCAGTGGAATTTTATAGGTTCATCAATAATTCGCTGAAACAGCTTAACGGCCTTCGGTTTGTTCAGTAACAGGTTTTCATCAAGAAAATGGATTTCTTCGATTCCTTTTTTATTAATCAGAAATTTAATTTCTTCTATTATATGGTTGAGCTCCCGCCTACGATACCTGGCTCTAAGGTACTTGACTTTGCAGAAGCTGCATCCGGTATTACACCCTCGGGTGGCAGCTATCTGGGTAAATTTTCTGCTTTTTTCAGGGTAGCGCAAATTGCCTGTTTCAGGATGTTTGAAATACTGATCAAGCGGAAATATCTGCCGGTCGGCTATCGGCAAAGAATTAATATCTTCTACAAAATTGCTTTCCCCAGAAATATGTATCCTGCCCTTATCTCTGATGCAGACCCCCTTGATGGTCTTGAGCATGTTTGTATCCTCAAGGGAATTAATTATGGGAATTATTCTATTTTCAATCTCTCCCCTAAACAGGATATCCGGTTGAAATCTTTGCTTAAAAAATTTTTCAGGATAAAGTGAAGGGGTCGTGCCGGCAAGGATAATCGGCAGTGCTGCACTGATGCGCCGAATCGATGCTATTATTTTTGTAAGAATTTCGTATTGATCCTTTATTAAAAAGGTCAGATGCTGGGACATGATAAGAACGATATCAGAATTCGACCTCAAAATCGTCTTTTGCAGCAAGGTGAGGATCTGGTCTTCATTTTGAAAGTTCAGATTTAAATCCACTCCCTCGACAAGAAACCCATGTTCCCTTAGAATGGAGACCACGATGGCCGGTTCAAGGGGATAGATCACCTTACGGAGCACATTTAATTTCCTGTCCACATCTTCATAGGGGATAATGATGAGTATTTTTCCTGCTTTCATTATGGTTACATGCTCAGCAGATTCAAAAACTGTAAGAATGAATATTTAAAATCGTGAAATGTTTTGATCCTCTTAAGCCAGCGAGCAATAAATCTGGGGTTCAAAAAATTCCTTCTTATTATATTTCGATATTCCATTTTGAGGTAAGCTTCAGTTAAATCAGATTGTGTAAACACAACATCATCTCCATCGCTTAACTCCCACCTGTTCCATTTATCCTCTATGATACGGTATTTTCGCTCAGCAAGTTTTCTGAAGGCTGTGTTTGGATATGGATAGGCAATCTGAACATTGACAAGATCTAGCTTGAGCTCATCGATAAAGTCTTTTGTTTGCTTGATGCTTTCTTTTGTCTCGCCCGGCATGTTGATCATAAAATAGCCTCTTGTTTCCAGATCAAGAGATTTAATAAGCTTTATTGTCTGTCTTACCTGCGAGGTGGTTATCTGTTTGTTGTTATACTTAAGAATCTGATCCGAACCTGATTCTATGCCGACTCCCACACTGTAAAGCCCGGCTCTCTTAAGGGCTGTTAAAATCTCCCTGTCGATGAAATCTACCCTGGTTGAGATGCGAAGGTAGATGCCGAAATTTTTCTTTATCAGCAATTCGCACAGCTTTAAGGTCTCTTCTTTGTTGCTGCCGAAGATCTCATCAACAAAACAGATCTCTCTCGCGCCATAGCGACTGACCACTTCTTCGATTTCCAAAAAAATATTTTCGGCCCTCCGGAATCTTAATTCGCTTCCGCCGGTTTTTTCACATAGTTACATCCACGGCTGGAGAGCATGGTAATCTGAGGCAGCACATAGTATTTTCCTGGGCTCGGGAAGTATCTGTTGATGTTGAATTTTCCCCTTGCCGGAAACGGCAGGGTATCGAGATCCGATAAGTATCGGCGGGACGGGGATTTTTTTATCTGATCATCTTTAAGATAGCAAATCCCTTTTACTCCTTGGGGAGCAGCATAGTTGCGGATTAAGTCCAGGATGGTGGGTTCTTCTTCTCCGTATATGACAAAATCGATGCCCGGACATTCGTCGAATATCATTTCCTGTAAATACAGGCCAAGGGGGCCGAAAATAAAGATAAATCCGGCATAATGGCGGTTTCGAAGAAATAAGGCCGTCTGATAGGCCTGCCTGTAAGAAGACAGATTGGCGCTTATGCCGATAAATGAAAACCGATGTATGTCTTTTTGCTCAAGCAAACAGTTTATGTCCACACCCGGGAGTTGAAGATCACAAACCGTTACAGAAAGGCCGTTCGCTTCAAGGTAGGCAGCAACATAGGCCACATTAAGCGGCAGGTCGAAATCATAAGCGCCCCAAAGCGCACCTTTGAAACTGCTGCTACCCGCTGAAATAAGTAAAATGTTCAACTTGTTTTATCCGCTCTCCCTGGCAGAAGCATTAAGCGATCTGCTTCATAACTATTGCAAAAGAATGTCCAGGCTGTTTTTTCCATGGTTAAACAATAGATCTACAATGGACAAATAGGGTATAAAGGGATCATAGCATTGTTCATAGACCGGGTGGTCGTAGTTTTGAAATTCAACCCTTATATCATGTTTGGCAAACAGGGATAGATCCAGAAAGGCTTCTGCTTTTTTCCCATCATAAAGGTGGTGGATACCCGTCTGTTTGCAGATTGCCACCAGGCGCAAATTTTTATCTTTTTCTTTAACGGTCAAACTTGAAGACCGAATTGTCTGCCGGTGTAGATCCAGATAGCTTGCAAAACCCAATATGAGGTGAATATTTAAATCCACAAGAGTTTCAAATCTCCCGTAAAGCCCCTCTCTTATGATTGAAAAGATGCTGTTAAAAAAAGGAGCCTTTTGATAATTCGCTCGTATCATGTTTAGGTGTTTCTTTATCCAGTTTCGCGAATAATCGATTTTTACTTCGCAAATTTTTGTATGAGTACCTTTAACTTTTACCGGTACGGTAATCCATGACCATCCCCTGTCTGAATTCGTCCTAATACGGTTTCGATTCCGCCAATCCTGTTTTGTGTATTGCACGTCATCTAGAAAAACAAACACTTCTGAAAAGACAAACTGCTCAAAGAATCCTAGCCAGGGAAGATACCCCGGCTGTAAGATACAACCGCGCATCTAATCACCGAGCTCCGCGATCTTTAATACAGGAAACTTTAACTGCCGCCACCAGGATTGATTTCTCTTATACCATTCAATCGTGCGCCTTAAGCCATCTTCCATACAGACAGACGGCTCCCAGCACAAAAGTTCTTTTGCCTTTTTCTGTGAAGCGATGTGGGACATTACCTGGCCCTTTCGATTTTTCCCCTCCAGAACGTATTTTTCAGGATCCAGATCAAGCAACTCGGCAATCCTTGTTGCCACGGTCTTAATAGGGGTCTCCTTTCCGCTGCCGATGTTGATGATTTCACCAATAAGGTTTTTGTCCTCTGTATGTATTACGATATCGATTGCCCGGCATAAGTCTTCTACAAAAAGCCAGTCTCTTGTTTGAAGCCCCCGGTTTTCTGTGTATATTTTCTTTTTTTGAAGCAAGCGGGTGATAAACTTCGGGATAACCTTCTCTGTATGCTGCCGGGGACCGTACTGATTAAACGGTCTTAAGATTATGACCGGAAGACCGAAGCTGCAGAAATAAGAATATGCCATACGATCCTGGCCAGCCTTGGAACCTGCATAGGGACTTGCTGGATTTAACGGGTGGTCTTCCCCCATCGGCTTATCGATTGCGGTGCCGTATACTTCTGAAGAGGAGATAAGAATAAATTTTTCAACCGGATATTTAAGAATCTCTTCACACACGACAACGGTGCCTAAGATATTGGTATTGACAAACTCATCGGCCTGGGCAAGTGAGTTGGTCACATGAGACTCTCCTGCAAAATGCAGGATAAGATCTGATTCAATAATTGCTTCGGCTACCCTTTTTCTATCCATAACGCATGCTTCGGTTAAAACATAGCGGTTGTCGGAGGCATTGAAAAAACAGTCCGGAAGGTTTTTTCTATTGCCGGCATAGGTCAATTTGTCATATACGTTTATTGAATATTCAGGATGCCGCTTTACCATGTAATGGACAAAGTTGCTGCCGATAAACCCGGCCCCTCCGGTTACCAACAATTTCTTTTTCATCTACTCCCTGCTCCTTGTGACGGGGCAAAGCCAAGGGTGCGCTTGCTGATAAGGTCATGGAGTATCAAAGAAATCAACACCAGCCATCCCACGATGGTAATGATAATCGACAGTATAATCCATTTGGGCTTATAGATGAATATGATTTTATGGGTGCCGGGGTTGATAGGAATCGCCCTCATGATGTAGTTTGCACGCATAATGGGTGTATCTTCGTCATCCACTTTTGCCTTCCATCCGGGATGATAGTTGTCGCTGATGACAAGGAATCCCTTCTTATCTGTGGCAACGATCAGCTCTATGTAACTCGGCGTATAAGAGAGGATATCTATTTTAGATTCCATGTTGTTTCCGGCTGCAGGAACACTCTGCCGGAATGCGGCAGGGGGTTCTGTTTCCAGCAGAACCTTTTTTCTTAAATCATCTCCAGTCGCCCCTGCCAGTGCGCTGCGCAGAGATAAGATTTCCTTAAAGACCCTATAGGAGGGTGTGATGAAGACTCTTGGAAATACGTTTTTATTTTCGAAAATCTTTATTTCTCCGTCATACACCAGGTTGAGATTCGCAGATTTGATCGTTACGTTGGGTGGAAAAAGAAAATACTTTGTGTTGATAAGATCAAACAGTGAAGAGTCGAATCGGCGGAGGTTAGTCCATCGGCTGAACTGCTCGGGCATGGGAACTTTCAGGCCATACTGGCTTAGGTGTAAAAATTCGCCGTATCGTTTAGAGTAAACCGAAGAGTATCCTCCGATGTCTGAAATGCCGAACACAGAAAAAGAATTATGAAGAAAATTGCCATAGGTGGCAATCCGGTATTTTGATTTATCCATTTGTAAAAACCTAATGGCATTGGTGGACGGATAGATCATATTACGGGTACAAACGGTGTTGTAAAGACGGCCGAAGCTCATTAGATCAAAAGTAAGCACAAGCAATGCCAGAAACAATAATATCTTTCTTGAACCAGATTTTTTTGAAAACAAAACAAGCACCAGCAATAAGAAAGTAATCAGGATCAGAACCATCGGCTTTAACATAATCGGTGAGAACGATGCGAAGTGAATCTTAAAAAAATAATAATAATTCTGATACTTCACCGGATCAAGATGTGCCGTAGCCCACATGACCCCCTCATCGGTCTGCATATAATGGAACAAGATCACCGCAATAAAGAAAAGCAGCAGCCAGAGCGAAAAGACGGCCCATTTTTTTTGATATGACACCTCTGTCAGCACCTGAGCCCCCATCGCGGCAAGTACCGATATTGAGAATCCGAAAATAAAAAGAATCCGTGTAGGGGTAGAAAGATTAAGCCCCGGCAAAAACCTTGCCAAAGGAAAATAAAGGATGCTTCCCATTGCCATGGTCAGGGTGATCAGTGCAATAAAGAGAAAAAAAGGAACATGTTTTCTTCTAAAAAGATAGGGCAGGCAGCTCGAAGACAGAAAGAGTGCTAAGATGCCCGCGTAAATACATAATTCGTTGTAGTTGTTATAGGGTTGATTTCCCTCCATATCGGGTGTAAATGCCACGGCCCGGGCTGGATTTCCAAAAAAATCAGGAAATAAAAGGGTCAGCAGATACTTTGGTATGAGTATCCCGGTTTTCCTGTAGAGTTCTTGAAATGAATACCCTCCTCTCTGAATGTCGTGAGTCGAAGCAAGGTGGCTTACAAGAAAATCAGCCGATATGAATATTCCCAGTAAAATGACCAATGCCAGTGATAAAAGCTCTTTTCTTTTTAATTTTCTTATCGCTGAAAGATTTCTTTTTGAAAACAGGCAACGGTATCCTACATAGGAGGCGATAAACAGCAGTTGGTAGATCAACACGTGTGCAAATCCACTTGAAATAGTAATTCCGACAAAAAAGGCAAAGAGTAAAAGATATAGCCTTGTTTTTTGGCTTAACCACAGTTCAAAATAGTAAAGGGCAGCGGGCAGGGCGAGTGCCAGAATCTGAACTACCTCAAACTCAAACCATACCATGACATAGCCGTTGAACATCCATGCGATTGACCCGACAAGTGCCGGCAGGGTGTCAAGGTCGATTTTTTTAAGAAACAGGAACATGAAGACTCCGGCACCGAACATATGGAGCCAAAGAATCAAATCGTGAGCCAGGGGCAGGGAGAAGATAGCAAAAATAAAGACCACACTCGGGTTTATGTATCGTGACACGGTTCCTGGATAAAGCGGTATACCACAGAAGGTTTTATCGTTCCACAGAGGTGAGGCTCCTTTAAAGAGATTTTCTCTTATTTGTTTTTGGAGCGGGAAGTGAGCAGAAACCGGGTCTGTAATAAGTGTGTTGTTCGGATAGCCCTGTTGAACAATGGATGACCAGGGTAGAAATAATGACAGCACGTCAAAAGCATAAAACGTTTTTCCCTTAAAAATAACCGGATAAAAAAAAACAATCGTCAGAAAAAAAATAAACAGTATCGGTAGAAAGCTTTTAACACCCCCTGGGTTTTTAAATCGCATAAATTTAAACTGGACCCGTCTATCTTTTCAAATTCTAAAAGAAACAGTGATTTCAAGCCATTGTTAAGCTTTCCATAACATAAAAAACCAGATTTGGCAACTACAAGCAGGACAGCGGAAACAGTTTCGATTTAAATTCCAGCCATGATCAGCAATCGATTGGTCTTTAAAAAAAGCTGTTAAATCTTAAGTCGATACAAAAAATATCTGCCTTTATCGCATTTGACAAAATCAAGAAAACCTTTCTGGAAGGCATGGAAAAGGGTTTTTTCCTGGTATGAAAGAGGGCTTGATTCCCCTAATACATACTGAATATCATAAAGGATATGGGTAAACCCTTTTCTTTTAAGTGCGGTATAAACCTGTTGTGGACTCACAGAGTGTTTGAGGATTTTTTGTATGGTATAAGATTCAAACAGAGAATCGGAGAAATAAGCACGATCACAGAGAAACCCGAAATTTTTCATGTAAATAAGAAATATCTTTGCATCTTTTTCAAGGTGAGTATTAAGGTAGCGAAACATATCGTAAGATGGAATTATTCGAGATAAAAAGGCGTGTCTGTCCTCTTGTCCAGTGATATAATTTAAAGGTTTTATTCTTTTAAATTGCCTGAAAATATGCAGTCCGTTTACCATAAGAGCTGTGAAAACAAATAGTGTCAAAATGCTAAAGACGGTCTTTTTACGATGGAAGCGGCCGAGAATATAGCCTGTTGTGATAGCAAGAAACGGGAATATCGGGATCAAGTATCGAACCTGCTGGGCAGAGACGGCCCAGAAAACAAATAACACCTCGGAAAAGACAAGTCCTATCCTGATAGCGGGGGAGATTCGTTTGATAAGAAACACAAAGGGTAGCGTCAAGATAAATACCGGGCCTAAAACGCCGTCAAACCGCAAACTGTTCATCTCGGCACGAAAGCTCAGGTTAAAAGGCAGCAGCATGTAATCCCAAAAGCCTCTTCCCATTCCAAGATTCTTAAGAAAAATATGATGAGCCCGCGCCAGGTTTTCGTCCCATCCTCTGCCGCCGAATATTTCGTAAAAAAGGGGATAAAATGGATTGCCCGTCAATATCCAGTTCTTAATGTAATACGGAGAAGCCACCATAATCGCGATTCCTAGATACACTGCAAGAGGCGGCAGAACACGAGAGAACGACATCCCATGCAAACGAGCTGCAAACAAAATGCCAATGACTCCAAGAGGCAGCAAAATAAGCCCACCATATTTTGTTGCTGCGGCAACCCCCGTAAATATTGCAACCAAAACCAGCCAGCCGAAGCCGGGCCGATTAAACCAGTTGGTAAATGCGAAAAGAGCCAAAAACCCATACAGGGTGAGCAGCAAATCCGTATAGGCCATGTAAGCGGTTGTAAATACCGAGGGGATCGATGCAAAGATAAGAAGCGGCAGGAATCCGGGGGAAACTTCCGGCACGTGTTGTTTTATGTAATTCCACATGGCAGCAAGAAGCAAAAGAAGCGCAGTATAATGAATTCCTTTTGCCAGCATATCCCCCTGAACCATAAGGGCAGCTAAAAATAGCATCTCCGCATTTAAAGGATAATTGGAAAAAAAATTTCCCGGAATGAAATACAACCCCTGATGCTTGATATACAATCTGGGCACCTCAAGATGGTAAGATAAAGCGTCTCTGCCTGTCGCGGGGGTTAGGACAAAACACATGCCTAATACAAGAAGCCCCGCCAAAAGGAAAAAGACATATCTGGTAGATGCGGTCGGGTTCGCTACAAAATTTGTTACAGAAAAGGAATTTTTTCCGCAACCGCGAAGCAATACCTGCCAACCGAGGACGGACAGAGCCGCAAAACCCATCAATAAAACGGATACAGACATTCGGTTTAAGTGTTGGAATGCTGCCAGGAAAAATATGGCGAAGCTAAGTGCAGCAAAGCCCACAGCGCAAGAAAAGACAATCCTGCAGCTAAGCGGTGACGGGATAAAGATGGATTTGGGGAGCATAAGATTTCCTGCGCCGGTGGAAATCAGAACAAACCCGCCAAGATAGGTGAGGGTTGTAATAAAGTGAATGAGATGATCTTCCATAAGCGTATAATCCCTCTGAAAAGCCTATGTGATGGCGTCGAATGAAATTTTTGGAAGGCAAAATACACTTTACCATCCTTCGATAACGGCACAATAGAAGTCAACCCCGTAGTTGAATAAATCAAATAGTAAAACTGTCTGTACACATTGTTTATCTGTATCCTATGATTATCCCTTGTAGCTCGTTTTGCAACAACGGGGTCAACAAAGCGTTTAAAGCAGAGGTACCAAGATCTTCCGCGACTTAGCACCACTTTCCTTGTGCCTTAAGCTCGATGTTTCGTATGGGCTGCCTCCTAAGAGCTTCGGTGTAATTATTTTGCCTTCAAAAATTTTATTCGACTAAAGTTCAGCGAATTAAAATACTTTCCGCGTTGACCGAGAATTGCTGTTAATGCATGCTATCTAGGGCATCCTTTATCTTGATATCCGCTGGTGATAGGCTTAACGCCTTTAGCAAATAGGATTTTGCCTTTGATGGATTTTTTTTAAGCAAAAAAAGAAAGCCTAAATTTTTATACCCTTCTGCAATTTTCGGGCTTAATTGAATTACTCTATGGAAGTCCTTTTCTGCCGAATCCAAATCGCTTAACATGGCATAGCTTTTTCCTCTCAGGTTGTAGGCCGGGGCAAAGTAAGGGGCCATTGCAACACACTTGTTGAGCTCTGCAATCGCATCTTGATATCGCCCCCTCTGATAGAACACTCTTGCCCCCAGTTGATAGTTGATTTTCGTTGCCGTCTGCCAGTGTTCCATTTTGAGAATCTCCGCCCTGTAGACAAATCGGGTAATAACAAAAAGCATACCGATCACAATGATGGACAGTGCGGCCGGTTTGTAGTTTTTAGCTTCAATCATTTTTTTTATCCGAAATACGCCATACCCCCCAAAAAGGCTCAGGTATGGCACAACGGGTGTTCGGTATCGGGACTGAACCAAAAACAGCAATCCAGAAACCACATAAACGAATATTATCCCGTATATCAGGAACAGCCTATCGAGGCTTCTATCGCTTCGTAGCGAAAGTGCCATTCCCAGCAGGCTCAATGAAGCAATGACGCCATATCTGATATAAGGGAAGCCCAGAGTGGTTTTATATTCTTTGTAGGCGGATGCAATATAATGCATCTCATAGTCGTTAAAGAAATAGAACATTTTTTTCAATTGTCGTATCAAATAGGCGGTTGGTTCGCTTAAGATATCGTTCAATGCTTTTCGGGCCCAAAAGCGCGAGGATTGCGAAGCAGAAAGCTCTTTGCCGCTCAGTCTAGAGGCCGTAATCCGGAAAAGAACATGTGCATAATCAGGCTCCCTTGCCGCCTCCTCAGCAAAGCCTTCATCTTTAAGGGCGATGCCCTCAAGTGCAGAGGCGCCTTTTGCATTGCCGTGATAGAAGACTTTCCCCGCATCGGCGGTTACCAGCACAAACTCCTTAAGCTTAACATAGTTGCGAATCGTAACCGGCAGCACCACGATGAATGCGGAACAGAAAAGGATACCAACCTGCAGGATTCTTTTCTTGAATGGTTGCCGACGATGATTCACAAACAGCACCCAGGCTCCTGCCACAGGCAAAAACAACATAAAGTTGGGCTTTGTTATAATCGAAAGCCCTATGAAGGCGCCTGCAAGCAAAAGCTTTACCGTGATGGGGATTGATAAGGTATTCTGGTTTATGGAGGTGCTAAGGAAGTATATGGACAGCAGGTTGAACATTATCACAAAAACCGTTGGCTCCAGGGTGGATTCCAGTATGATCAGATTACCGTATGCAGCGCACAATAAAGCGGCCAATACGCCTATTTCCCGACGAAATGTATGGGCGGCAAGTTCAATGATCAACAGACAGTTAAGGGCACCGATAAAAGACTGCAGATATTTAACCGCGGGCCATGGTAGGTTGAAAATTTTTTTCAAGATCGCCAGAAGGTGCAGGTAAAACGGGCTTAGATCAACAAGCCTTTTGCCGATATCTTCACCCTGGGCCAGTTTTTCGGCGAAATAAGGATATTTATTGAAAAGAACGGGTTCATCAATATAGATCAAGAAAAAGAGACGAAAAACGATGGCCAGAAAGAAGACAAAAAGATGGATACGGTAGTCTTTTTCAGAGGATTTCATTACTGTCGTTACTTCGATTCAATCTGTATACCCAATATCTCAATTGCCTGCTCGGGGGTTCGAAGAAAATACAGACGGCTTAAGGGAAGAGGTTTTTGGGGTTTGATCCTAATCTCGATACGGTCAGGTGAAACGATAAACTTTCGGATTTCGCCCAGCAAGTGTCTTGTGTCTGGGTCTTTTACTCCCACAAGCTCAGCGTTAAGCTTATCTGAGAGCCCGTCGACGAATTTTTGGACGGGTTGTCTTGATTCACGTGCCCGGGTTTCGAACAGCCTCGTTACGAGAGAGTTGTCTTTGTAAGTTATTTGTCCCTCTACAATTTGTATTCCAGATATCATCGCCAGGATGACGACGATGTTGCCGGGGGTCGTTTCAAAGCGATTCAGGTCAATGTTATTTAACCGAAGACTCACTGCAGCCTCTCCCATTTGGTCGGCTGAGATCTTTAGTTTGTGCACGTTCAGCCTGTGATTTCTGTGGTCATATAGATGCTCAAACTCAAAATACGCATGGAATGAATCGTACCCTATTTTCCTCATATACTCTCCAAGATAGCTGCCGGGATCAAACTGCATCCCTCTTAGGTAAAACCGGATATCCGACAGGCCGTCTTTTTTATTCTCGCGGCTGAAGAACATAAGTTCGCCTATTTTTATCCGCGCATCCAAGAATCTTGGCTTTAATGTGATTTCGTTCAAAAAGATTTTCCGTTTGAGGATGTCAACACGTAGTTTTTCATATTCGACGGTTACAAAGTCAGCAAGTTCATTTATTTTATCGTCGAGCTGCTTTTTTACAGCCCGCTCAAAATAGAAGGTTATTACGAAATAAGCTGCCAGGACAAGGCAAAACAGCAGGAAACCCAAACCGATAGCCTTTTTGCCCCTCATGGGAGAACCGAACCCTTTCCAGATGGCTTTTTCATTCTTGAGATGTGTTTTGCTGTAAGGCTGTACCGATCATTATGCATATTGGGACAAACCGCGTAAGTTGCAAAAATCATACAGCAAGATAGTCTTAGCGCATGGTTCATCAGTACCTGATAGTTGCACTTTTTGAGTCCTTTTGCAACAACGAGGCAAAGTTCAACAGCGAAATTCGTTGATTTCTAAATTTTAATGCAAGGTTCAGGGGATAAAAAGCAAAGAATGGAAGGTGTCGAAGAAAGAGCTTATCGGGAATTGGATTCTAAAATGGCCAACCCAACGAGGTAATGACCTTTGAACCTTCCATGGTCGTCTTTTGTGATGTGGGTGATTTCGGTCTTCGAGAATTCCGCAGGGCTCGACTCTTCCACCGGGTAGTATTTCATGTCCAGAACATCGCCGACAATTAAATGGTTGATTATATCGGAATCTTCTCTAACTATAATACACATTCCTTTAGAAGAGATATTCCAGATTTTGAACTGATAAATCGAATCCAGCCCCTTTTTGGAAAATTCGACACTGAAATATTTATCGATCAGTGTCCGGGCCTCGGATCTTCTCTCTGGAGCGGTTTGCTTACGTTTCATGGATTTTTTCCCTTAAGCGGTTTTCAGAAGAACGGGTTCTTGGATCAAATTTTATATGCATTTGTATATACTATATAATTTATGTTTTGGCAAATTAAAATGCAAAATCCCAGCAATTGTTGGTGATACCCGTTTCATAGGCGCAATCTTGTGCTGTCTGCATGAGATTGCATCCCGCACGCAATAAAGCGCGGGACTGATGATTCATGAAGCAATTGATTTTAAAAAATCCCTTGCTCCTTCAAATAGACAATTGAATAATAATGAGCTACTTGATAAGATGTCTGCATCGTTGACAGAAGCCGTATTTTTGTTTTTTCATATCAGCAAGAAAGGAGTGTCTAAATGGAGCCGATCATGGAAATCATCCTTTCCAGGGATCCGGAGCAAAAAGAATTTCACCAGGCTGTGACAGAGGTGCTTGAATCCGTAAAACCAGTGCTGGACAAAAATCCCGAATATCGTCATGAAAAAGTGTTAGAAAGGATCGTGGAGCCCGAGCGGGTTATCATTTTCCGGGTGCCATGGATGGACGACAGGGGAGAGATTCATGTCAACCGGGGTTTTCGGGTGGAAATGAACAGCGCCCTGGGGCCATACAAAGGAGGGCTTCGTTTCCATCCCTCCGTGAACCTGTCCATATTGAAATTTCTGGCGTTTGAACAGGTTTTCAAAAATGCACTGACCACGCTTTCTCTCGGTGGTGGAAAGGGAGGATCTGATTTTGATCCAAAGGGGAAATCGGACAGTGAAGTTATGCGGTTTTGCCAGAGCTTTATGAGTGAGCTGTTTCGCCATATCGGTCCGGACACCGATGTGCCGGCCGGAGATATCGGAGTAGGTGCCAGGGAGATCGGTTATTTATTCGGGATGTATAAGAAGCTGAAAAATGAGTTTACCGGGGTTCTCACCGGGAAAAGTGTCAACTGGGGAGGAAGCCTAATCCGTCCGGAAGCGACAGGCTACGGTTGTGTATATTTTGCTGCTGAAATGCTTGCCACGCGAAATTCAACTCTTGAAAAGAAAGTTTGTCTGGTGTCGGGTTCCGGAAATGTAGCCCAATACACCACCGAAAAGCTAATAGAAATGGGAGCAAAAGTCGTTACATTGTCCGACTCTTCCGGATATATCTTTGATGAACGCGGTATCGATAAAGAGAAGCTCGAATACGTGAAAACGCTAAAAAATATCAAGCGCGGAAGAATCAAAGAGTATGCCGAGAAATTTTCAGAGGCCGTATACACGCCGACAGATCCTGGAGCAGCGTTCAACCCACTGTGGAACCACCAGGCAGATTGCGCTTTTCCATGCGCCACTCAGAATGAAATCAATGAAAATGACGCGCAAAACCTTGTAAACAACAACGTTCAGCTGGTATGCGAGGGAGCCAATATGCCGACAACTATAGAGGGCATAAACGTGTTTCAGGATAGCAACATTCTTTATGCGCCCGGCAAAGCGGCCAATGCCGGTGGAGTAGCGGTTTCGGGCCTGGAGATGTCGCAAAACAGCATGCGACTTAACTGGCCGCGTCAAGAGGTGGAACACAGGCTGCAAATCATCATGAAAAGCATCCACAAAACTTGCCTTGATGCGGCAGAAGATTACGGAACCCCCGGAAACTATCTAATTGGCGCCAATATTGCCGGTTTTGTCAAGGTTGTGGAAGCGATGCTGGATCAGGGGCTGGTTTAACATTCGCTGATGATTCATGAAGTGATAATTTTGGAAAAAATATCGACTACGGTATATTAGGAAAATTGAGTCTTTTATTTCATGCCTCTTTGCCTTTTGATGGCATCATAGGCTTCTTGTATCTCCCTGAATTTTTGATGGGCGAATTTAACAAATTCTTCGGGCAGTCCTTTGGAAACGATTTTGTCTGGATGGTAATCCTGAACCAGTTTTCGATACTGCTGTTTGATGTGCTCATCGGAATCGGTTATTTTAGAATTCAGAACAGCGTAATACTTCTCCACATCGCTGACATATTTAGATCGAAACGTTTGATACCTTTCTTCAGAAATGTGGAATATGTCGGCTGCAGACCGGATAATTCTTTCTTCATTCTCGCTCAATGCAGCATCTGATACCGCCACTCGAAATAAAATGTCGATCATCAGTTCGAGAAACTGGGGTTGATAGCGGAACTGATTGTAAAACTGAAACGCAAAGTCCTCAAACGATTCTTGAGACTTAAGGGCTGTTTGAAAAATATTGCGGGCATATCGTCTGCTTTCCGGATCCAGATTCAGATCCTCTGCCATGAACCTTTCAATAGTATCGATCTCCTCCTTTTCAATGCGACCATCGGCTCTAACAAGCTTAGCCAGCATGGAGAACGCTGCCACAAAGAAAGTCAATTGAGCGGTTTCCCCCGATGTGAGATGTCTTTCTTCCTCCAGACTCTCCTCGCGATCAAATGCATGTCCGAACACGGCCCCTGCAACGGCCCCTAAAGGCCCTGCCAGTGCAAATCCGATGGCGCCTCCAATAACTTTTCCCATCCAGCCCATTGGATACAGTCCTGTCGCCGTCAGCCTGAAGCAATGTTATTATTCGGCGTACAAACCGTTTCACATTCACCCAGAATGGCTGTCCGGTTGCCGACGGCGTATTTCATTTTATGTCCCAGCTCGATTTAAAACAAAAGCGCAATATTGAGATTGCGCTTAGCGGTATTATATTCTGTTTTTGGTGCCGAAGGGGAGACTCGAACTCCCACGGAGATACCCCCACTAGACCCTGAACCTAGCGCGTCTACCAGTTCCGCCACTTCGGCAAAAGGAAAATCTTGATTTAAAATTTAGATTTTTTTATAAACATTTTTTACTCCATATGTCAAGAGCACACTTCGTTATTGGAAGTTGAATCCGATGAAATTGGTAACTGATATCGAAAAAATAAGAAAACCTTATTCCAATGCTGTAATTACCATTGGTAATTTCGACGGGGTTCATCTGGGGCATCAGGCCTTATTTCGTGAGGTTATCCGAAAGGCACGGGAGATTTACGGCACCGCCATTGCCATGACCTTCGAGCCGCACCCTGTCAGGATTTTAAAGGGCAAAGATCACCCCCCCCTTATCACGATGTATGAGCAGAAGATAGAATTAATCGAACGCGCAGGTCTGGACATTCTTATCTGTGTGTCTTTTACCCCGGAGTTTGCCGCTATTTCCGCAAAGGATTTTGTCGAAAACCTGCTGGTAAAACGAATCGGTATGAAAGCCATCGTTGTTGGTAAGGATTATTCTTACGGGAAAAACAGGGAAGGAAATCTTGAGAGGTTAAAGGCTGACGGAAATCGTCTCGGCTTTGAGGTGATTGTAGCGGATTGGATTAAGGTGGAAAATAGCCTGAAAGCTCGTACCAGCAGCACTCTGATACGTGAACTGGTAGAGGATGGAAGAGTAACGGATGCCAGAAAATTACTTGGCCGACCTTACCAAATTCGCGGCAAAGTGGTCAAGGGGCGAAACAGAGGAGGGAGGCTGCTGGACTTCCCCACAGCGAACATCAACTTAGAGGACGAACTATGCCCTAAAAGTGGCGTATACGCTGTAACCGTCGAATTAGAAGGTAAAACTTACAATGGGGTCGCAAACATCGGATACAGTCCCACTTTTGCAGATCATCAATTTACGGTGGAGGTTCATATCCTGGATTTAAACGGGGACATTTACGGAAAGAAAATTCGAGTTAACTTCATAAAACGAATCCGTGATGAACGGACGTTTCGTGATATTGATGCGTTGTCAGAACAAATCAGAAAGGATGTCAAGGAGGCAGTCGAAATTCTATCACCTTAATTATCCTGGGCCTAGGATTTCAGTCACCTCTTCTGCTGAATAAATGAAGCGAAACATTACCATCTCATTGCTGCTGGGAATCATCGTCTCGGCTGTGGCCCTTTATCTTGCCTTCCGAAATGTTCCGATATCGGAGCTTATCCGCTACCTTGTTTCAATAAATTATTTTTTGGCAATTCCTTCCATTGCGGTGGCGCTTCTTAGTTTTGTGCTGCGGGTTTTCCGATGGCAGCTCATTCTGGCCTCCTCGCAACGGGTCAGCTTCTGGCGGGCGTTTCATCCGTTGATGATCGGTTTTATGGTAAATTGTATCCTGCCTGGCAGGTTGGGTGAGGTGGCCAGACCGGTCATCTTACGAAAACTGGAGGATTTTCCTGTTTCCACAGGTCTTGCCACAGTAGCCGCTGAGCGGGTGTTTGATATCAGTCTTCTGATCGCCCTATTTACGGTAGTGCTTGCCACAGTAAAGATCAATCCGGAGCTTAACATCGCATTCGGGGGCTATCAGCTCAACCGGCATACACTGGAGTTGATAAGCAGCGGCATGTTGAAACTTTGCGTGGTACTGATTGCCGCTATTTTTCTTTTCACCATCGAACGCACCAAAGCGGTTATGGACGCATTGATCATCAAGATCCCATCGCTGTTTTTTTTCGCGACTCCTTCCACAAAGGCCAAGGTTCACAAGACGATCAGCGAGCCTGTGATTCGTATTGTTGACAATTTCGCCCGCGGGCTTTCTCTTGTGAAACACCCCAAGAAGATTGTTGCCTGTATCGGGCTTTCCCTTTTGGTCTGGTATCTTGTAGCGTTATCAATATACATTATGGCACTTGGGTGTCCGGGGATTGATTTGTCCTTTCTTGAGATTACGGCAGTTATGATCATTATTTGCTTTTTCATTGCTCTGCCATCGGTTCCGGGTTTCTGGGGAATTTGGGAAGCTGGCGGGGTATTTGCTCTTTCATTGTTTGGTGTTGCAACAAAGGATGCAGCAGGATTCACTCTTGCGAACCATGCAATTCAAGTAATTCCCGTAATCCTTATTGGATTTGTTTCAGCAGTGATTACAGGTATTAACGTTTGGAGGGTTGCATTTGAAGAACGGCTTACTTAAATTATGTTATGTGATTTGAAAACAGATAGCACTAAGATGCTAGTTTTTTCCGAGACTTAACTCGGAAGAAATGGTCCTTTAAGGGCAGTTGAAATAAGAATTCAGTTGTAAGTGATCTAAAGTGCAAAGTGCCTAAAGTTGAGGTGTCGCTTCGCTCGTTCATTTTAAAAATAGATCAAATTCCTTAACTTTAGTTCACTTAAACTCACCCCGAGTTGCCCAAATTACATAGTAGAATGGCTTGTACGGATGATTAATCGGTAACAGACAACAGTGCCTTTTGGGTTGTTTTAACACTACGGGGTTTAGTTCAATGTGCCAGCTAACAGCATGTAATTCAATAACGAAACAAATTGAAGAAACGAAACAAATTGAAGATATGATGTTTCAAATCGGATAGAGAGTAACAGGTGACACCATTTCAGATATATACATATCCGGATAAGCGCCTCAAACAAAGAGCAAAACCGGTGGACAATATCGATGGGGCCCTCCAGGAGATCATAGACAGAATGGCCTTTACCATGTACCAGGCACCTGGGGTGGGCCTGGCAGCGATACAGGTTGGCATCGACAAGAGCATTATGGTGTACGATGTTACAGCCCGGGAGGAAAAACGCGATCTACATGTTATCATCAATCCTAAAATCCTTTCCTGTGAAGGGGAAACCATCTCGGAAAACGAGGGATGCCTCAGTGTCCCCGATTATCGAGCGGATGTAAAACGCGCCAAATCCGTTCTGGTTGAAGGTTTTGACCGGGATGGAAATCCACTTCGCATTGACGCGGAAGATTTTCTGGCTGTTGTGCTTCAACACGAGATCGATCACCTCAATGGAAAGCTGTTCATAGACCGGATCAGCAGGCTGAAAAGGGAGCTTTATAAAAAACGGATTCTAAAACAGCTAAAAAGAAAGTGATGGTGTCTTGAAAACGATATTTATGGGCACACCTCAATTCTCCGTACCCTCACTGACTGCCCTCTATGAAGCGTATTTTGACATTGTTTTGGTGGTTACACAGCCCGATAGGGTTAGGGGCAGGGGCCGTAAAGTCATGCCATCGCCTGTCAAACGAGTTGCTGAATCGCTTGGTTTGAATATTCTGCAACCGGAAACCATTCGAGCTCAATGCGTAATCGAGCACATGAAACACCTGGCTCCAGATGTGATTGTGGTGGTGGCCTTCGGACAAATTCTGCCCGCAAGCCTGCTTAAGCTTCCAAGAAAAGGAGCCATAAACCTTCACGCATCTCTTTTACCCAAATACAGGGGGCCGGCTCCTGTCCAGTGGGCGATCATCAATGGGGAAAGGGAAACAGGGATTACCACCATGCTCATGGACGAGAAAATGGATACCGGCGATATTCTCCTGTCAGAAAGGGTTCCCATCAAACCGGATGATACCTGCGAGACGCTTCAACAGCGGCTGGCCGTAATGGGGGCCGATCTGCTGGTGAATACCTTAAGAAAGATTGAAAAGGGGGATATCCGGCCGATACCCCAAGATCACTCAAAGGCAACCTATGCACCGATGCTCAAAAAAAGCGATGGTCGTATCGACTGGCACCAGCCTGCCGCAAAAATAGAAGCCTTTATCCGGGGGATGAACCCCTGGCCAGGCGCATTTACGTTTTTTAATAAAAAGCGACTTAAGATCTTCAAAGCCGAAGTGGTGGAAAGGGATCCTGGCCAGCCGCCCGGAACGGTGATCAAAGGAGCTGCAGATCAACTGCACGTTGCTGCCGGTAAATATCAATTATCGATTTCAGAGATTCAAAGCGAATCCGGCAGGCGGCTGCCTGTAGCCGAATTTCTCCGCGGATGTAAAATTCCTGAAGGGGCAGTATTGGATTAAGCCGGAAGAGATATTTAACAGTGATCGATATCCCACGGAAAATCGCCCTGTCCATCCTGGATCGTGTTGAAAAGGATCGTATGACACTGGATCGTGTACTGGATGGATTTTCACGCGATATCGATGCAATGGACAGACGCGACCGGGCTTTTGCCAACACCCTTGTTTACGGGGTTTTAAGATGGCGGAGTCGATTGGACTGGGTGCTTGAGCATTTTTCAAGGGTGCCTTTGGGAAAAATCGATCCAACCGTGTTGAATATTTTACGGCTGGGGGCCTTTCAGATTATGTTCCTTAGCCGGGTGCCGGCTTCAGCAGCCGTAAATACTTGCGTGCAAATGGCAAAGGCTTTTGCACGGCAATGGGTGGTGGGGTATGTAAACGGCCTGCTGAGAGCCGTCGCAAGAGATTATTCATCCGTTCCTTTTCCCGATCCCGCAAAGGACTTCGTTGCCGCCCTTTCCTGCCAAAAATCCTTCCCTGCATGGCTCATCAAACGGTGGGTTGCTCGGTACGGAGAAAAAGAGACCGAACGCCTCTGTGATGCCATTAATGCGATCCCTCCTGTAACCATTCGTACCAATACCCTTAAGGTCAATCGGGAGGTGCTTTTTGGTGAGCTTAAGCGTTTTGTGAAAAGAATTGAAAGGACTCGAATCGCCCCGGATGGCATCTGCCTTTGGAATTTCACTTCATCGATTTTCGACTCTGATGTTTACAGAAAAGGATGGTTTCAGGTGCAAGATGAAGCTGCTCAAATCGTTTCGATTCTGCTCGACCCGAAGCCGGGAGAATCGATTTTAGACGCTTGCGCCGGTATGGGAGGGAAAACGGGTCATATTGCACAGTTGATGAAAAACAAAGGTCAACTGGTGGCAATGGATAAAGAAAAGGAAAAACTGTGCCGGCTGGCCTCGGAAATGTCACGCTTAGGCATATCTATTGTCTCGACGCTGCAGCATGATCTTAGCACTGCCTTGAAAAAGGCACACAGGGATCGGTTTGATCGAATACTGCTGGACGCACCATGCAGTGGTCTGGGTGTTTTGCGACGAAACCCGGATGCGAAATGGTTTGTTTACGAAGAAGGTTTAATGATACACTCACACAGGCAATTGCTCCTTTTACAGAACCTGGCCGAATGTGTTAAGCCCTCCGGGGTTCTGGTCTATGCCGTCTGCAGCACCGAACCGGAGGAAACCCTGTGGGTTGTCAGAGAATTTTTAAAGCACCACCCGGAATTTTGTATTGACAGAGGCAAAGCAAGGCTTTTGCAATCGGCCGGCTCACTGATAGATCAGAACGGTCATTTCATAACATTTCCACATCGAAACCATATGGATGGATTTTTTGCGCTCCGCATGAGACGGATAAAATAATATAGTGAGGTTAATAATCAAGGAAATCAGATAGTTAATTTAGCTTGAACACAATCCTCGCATCTGATACAAATTAAGGGTAAAATTAAGTTAATTTACAGTTATTCACCTCAAACAGAATAGTCGGGCTGCTTAACGAAGCCAAAAAACGATTTCTTTTCCAGCGCTTCATGTGCGGCTTTACTGCTAAAAGGTATTAGGGAAACAGGTGCGACTGATATGCCGGTATTTGAGTACAAGGCATTGAATCCAAAAGGCAAAAAGGTTTCGGGGATCATCGATGCAGAGGGTGTGGTGGCAGCGCGACAGAAGCTTCGAGGCTCTGGTATCTACCCCATATCTGTATCCGAAGTTGTTAAAGCAAGTGTAAAAAGGGATATTGGTAAATTTTCGATAGGGAATCTATTCACCCGTGTCAGGCCTGCCGAGGTGGCCATGATGACCCGTCAACTAGCTACGCTTGTGGGCGCCGGGTTTCCCCTGGTATCTGCCATCGACTCCCTGATTCCGCAAACAAAATCTCAAACCTTCAGGAAAATATTGGCTCATATAAAAGAGTCCGTTGTAGAAGGAAATACGTTTGCGGATTCTCTGTCTCCTTATCCTGGAATCTTCTCATCTCTCTACGTTAATATGGTCCATGCCAGCGAAACCTCCGGCACGTTGGAAATCGTTTTAGAACGCCTTGCCGATATCACCGAAAAGCAGGAAGCCTTTAAAAATCGCATAAGAACCGCTTTGGCCTACCCATTATTGATGTCTCTGATCGGGGTGTTGGTCTTATTTTTGTTATTGGCTTACATCGTGCCCAATATCACCGTTATTTTTACTGATATGAATCAAGCACTTCCAGCGCCAACGCTGTTTTTAATTCACGTAAGTGACTTTATAAAATTATACTGGTGGGTCTTTCTGTTTGTCCTTGTTGCCTTCGCTGTAACCCTTCGCAGCGTTAGAAGAACTGTAAAAGGTCGTCGGTTTATTGATAAGATAATTCTTTTTTTGCCGGCAGTAGGTCCATTGTCGAAAAAAGTGGCTGCTGCACGGTTTTCCCGTACCCTCGGATCCCTTCTCGAAAATGGTGTCTCCCTGCTGCCATCTTTGGATATCGTAAAAAATATTGTTGGAAATGTGTTGATCGCGGATGCGGTTGAAGCAGCCGCAAGGGAAGTTGGTAAAGGCCAGGGATTAGGCCGATCCCTTGCTGCATCGGATCTTTTTCCGAGCCTGTGCATCCAGATGATTCAAGTGGGCGAACAAAGTGGTGAGCTTGAAAAATTGTTGTACAAATCCGCAACCGTATTTGAAAATGAAGTGGAATCAACGATTATGCGCCTGACCGCTTTGCTGGAACCGGTGATGATCTTGGTCATGGGGGTTATTGTCGGTTTTATTGTTCTCTCTATCTGCCTGCCGATTTTTGAGATGAACCAACTCATTAGATAGCGCCTAAAAATACAACCCATTTTGTAAATCGATGAATACCCTCTCTATGTGATCGATAAAATTAAATTACAAGCAATGTGTCAAATGTAGAATCGGTTTCGAAATCGGTCCGTTTCTAAGGAAACACTACATAAGGCAAAAGCTAAATTGACGATTTGCCGGTGCCAGTACTTTGGAAAGCATCAGATTCGGATAGATCCGTCATCAATATTTTTTCCGTTGTATCGCAATCCGATGATTCATCCTGCATCAGAGACAATTGCAGATCTTCATCTGCCTTTGCACTTATATGACAGAGTGAATAAATAAGCAGAAATAATAATACATAAATAATAATGCCGATAGTAATCCATATCATATTTTCTTCCCCTTGGCTGTATTAGATTTATCGGATTATGTCCCATACAAGGAAACCAGGGTTTTAAGGCGAATTTACTGTTTATAGGATCGGCATTTTATGGATGGATGTTTAATTCTGACGGGATTACAGATAGGCTGTTAGGGGGAATGTTTAGGAGACCATTTTTTCCAGGCTTAGTCTCGGGGAAAGCGCAGAATCTTAAGCTTAGTGTACTTGATGATCTTTTGATAGAATTCTTCTCGATTTTCGATAAATTCCAATTTTTCCTCGTTTTTCCATTTCCAGGTTTTGCCGATAACGAAGATTTCAATGTCACCTACAATCCTTGGTACTCTTACAGTATCACTTACAGTCGTAATAACCATTGGATAAGCCCTGGCAGGATCAGGAGATTTAATGGAAGCAAGAACCAGGGTTTTATCGGATAAAATGTGAACGGATTCAATCTTAACAGAGTATCCAGGATGAGGAACCATAAGAGATACTTTGATTTTTTTCCAACTGTTTTGAGCTAAGACCGGATAATCGGTAGCATAAAAAGCAATCATACAGAAAAAAACCAGGATAGGCTTTCTTGTTCTCACCTGACTCTCCTAACAAACATTGAACTAAACGCCAGATGCAATTAATCTCAAATTCAAATTTTCCAGTTAAATTTTCACTTTGGATTTTCCTAAAAAAATAGGACACAGTCAAGTGCAAAGTTTTAATAAGGCCTTGACAGATTATTGTCACCATCGGGGAATGTGAGAAAAACCCTCGCCTTTACCCCGTAGTTGCATAAAATACTTTGCAAAATGCCACTGGCACACGATCAAACCCAGTTTACAGGTTTCAGACGAGAGTTGTGATTCAACAACGGGGTTTGGCGAAGACTTCAGTTTAATTTTTAGTATCCCCAAAGGTTTCAAGGATTCGAGGGCTCAAGGGTTCAAGGAAATTCTTTGTAAGGCTTTTGCGCTTGACCCCTTGAATCCTCGGCCCCTTGACCCCTAAAGCTATCCCGTTTCACGGGATAATAGTTTACTTTTTTGTGCTATTCTCCAAAAAATTTAGCATTGCAATAAAAAGCTGAAGGTATTGTTCGACCTTTTGATATCGACTTCTATAATTTATTGACACTACGCTGAATATTGACCATAATTATTTAAAAAGCGGTTTGCTTCGCTTACAATTGACCTGCAGCTCTGCTTAAAGCCCCCAGGAGCTTACATACCGGAGGATGAAGGGGGCCCTTAAAGCTTATTTTTGTGCCCATTTTTCCGCGGACAATTGCATCAAGAACGATGCCATTTAAGCTTCATAAATTGAAGACCCTGCAGCACCGAAAATACGGGATCTTCGCTGCGCTTCGACAGGCTGCAGGGAATCTTTCTCCGTTGAGGAAACGATCTAATATTAGATTCGCTCACCCTGTTGAATCCCAGAAGGGGTGCGGCAAAGTGCAATTCAATAGGGCTCGCTGTTTCGGTTCAATGAGTTGTACAGGTTTCGATACGTTTATTTAAGAGGGGCAAAAGATGTATCAAAATTATTTTGGCTTTAAGGAAAACCCTTTTAAACTTGTTCCCAATCCGGCGTATCTTTTTCTCAGCAGTACTCACGAAGAGGCGATGGCACATCTCACCTATGCTGTCATCCAGGGAGACGGTTTTGTAGAGATAACCGGCGAGGTGGGAACCGGTAAAACAACCCTGTGCCGGGCATTTTTGGAAAATCTAAATGACAATGCCGAGGCTGCTTACATTTTTAACCCAAAACTGAACTCTATTCAGCTGCTAAAAGCGATCAACGATGAATTTGGAATCCCCTCCGATGCCGATAACACAAAAGATCTAATTGATACGTTGAACTCTTATTTGATAGCTGAAAAAGCCAAAGGCAAAAATATTGTATTGCTCATCGATGAGGCTCAAAATTTAGACCAATCGGTTCTCGAACAAATCCGGCTGCTTTCAAATCTTGAAACCACTCGATCAAAGCTGCTGCAAATTATTCTTGTCGGGCAACCAGAATTGGCTGAAATGTTAACCTCTCGCAAACTCAGGCAACTTGGGCAAAGAATTACGCTCTCCTGTGCGCTAAGGCCTTTAAGTTACTCAGAAACCAGAGAGTACATTCAACACCGGATCAATATTGCATCTCAGAAATCCGGGGTAAAATTTTCAAAGCCCGCCGTTCAGGAAATCTACAAGTACTCCAGGGGAATTCCTCGTCTAATAAATATTGCATGCGACCGGGCACTTCTTGCCGCTTATTGCACGAATCAGCAACAAATCGATCGTAAAACCGCCAAAGCAGCAATTAGGGAGCTTACGGGAAAAGGCCAGAATTTCGGAACCTGGCTTCTGGAAGGCCACCGCGGGCTGAAGATTTTTGCAGGCCTCTGTGTTTTGTTTCTTCTTGTTATGCTATACCCACCGAATATTATCGATACTCTTTTGGTGTCGAGGTTAAAAGAAAATAAATCATCGAAAATCACTCGCTCTATACCCCCCCAAACCGAAGCCTTCATATCCGCTGCTTCTCAGTCAAAAACTGAAAAAATTAAACCCATGGAAATCAAAGCCCCATCACTTCCAGGGCCGGATGGAGCGCCTCGCGTTGCTCAGAATCCACCACCGGTAGACATGGAAGCTGTCGGGCCGGCTCCTTCCACGGAAGATATCACAGAACAGACAGGAGTGAGCAGTGCCCCTGAACCCGCTGCTGAAAGCAGGGTTCAGGACCTAGGAGATATCTTGCGTCGGTTGAATCCTCTCACTTCCAGAGAAACGGCGATGAAGGCAGTGATAGGCTTGTGGAATATTCGTGGCAAAATAAGATCGCCTCTGGCAGTGATTGAGGATAATGAAATGTTTTTCAAGTTAGCCGCAAGGCAAAACGGTTTGATAAACCAGCGCATTTTCGGCGACTTAAGCTTGCTGGAGAAACTGAATCTTCCGGCAATTTTGGAATTTATTGTTCCAAGCAGCCTATCTTCAGCATACCTTACCTTATGCAGGCTTGATGACCAAAACATGACCTTTATTGATGGCACAGGCAACAGGGTGACCACAACAAGGGATGAAGTAAAATCTCACTGGACGGGAGTTGCCTATATACTATGGAAAAATTTTTTGAATTGTTGGGGAGAAATCCCGGAATACGCTTCTCGAGAATCGATCATTACATTAAAGATGATAATGAAGGAAATCGGATTCCACCACATCACCTTGGATCCGACTTATGATGAACCGACCCGGGAAGCCGTTAAAGCGGTGCAGAGAAAACATGGGCTGCTTGACGACGGTATTGTAGGGCCCTTTACAAAGATCATCCTTTATAATGAATACCAATCCTTTAAAATACCGCATATCCGAACCAACCGAATGGAGGGCCCGTGAGTTCGATACTGAAAGCATTGCGAAAACTTGAACCCGTCACCCACTATTCGAGTAATGCCACGCACTGGATGCAAAGGCGCCATCGAAACATGGTCAATATTGGCAGCTGGTTTACACGATCCTTTAAATATATCTCGCTTCTGATACCAGGGGCTGTGCTTATATCCGCCGGAGCTTATATTAATTTTCGGTATCCTCATATCATTGCAAATCTTATACAGCCGAGGCTTCCGGGCAAAAGCCAGGATGCCTTGCCTTTAAAAGGATTTAGGCTGAAAGAATCATCGCAAAAAGTGCCAAAGCTTGTACTACTCGACAACAAGAAGAAACAATCGATTCTTTCATATGATTCATCAAAGCGATTGTCTGTTCAGGAGAATCCGCCTTTAAATAGGTTTATCGAGAAGAGGGCAGTCGAAAAGTTAAAACATCCACTCCATCCATCAAAGCATCCATCAGGTGTTTCGGACAACATACTTGATCCTAAGGTTCAATCAAAATCGAAACGCATACGGTTGAAACGAAAATCACCGATATCCATTCCTTTAAGCGAAGATTCTGGCTTGACGCTGCAGGCAATAGCCTGGTCCAAAAACCCCAAACAGCGTATTACGGTAATAAATGGTCAAATTCTCAGAGAGGGTGAGAGGGTTGAAGGCTTTACCATTGCCGGAATTGAAAAAGATGCCGTAATAATCCGCCAGGGGGAAACGACGAAAATGCTCACATTCAGGCCAAGATAGTTTATCGATCCGATTTAACGTCTCGTAATTTGTATAATTAATTGAAATTGTATAACTTTTAATGAAATCTTCGGCAATGCCAAGTACATGGAATAATGCCTGCCTTTGCGTGTCCGCACGAAGACAGGAAATTATGGGGTAGTAGAATGCTGATTCGAAAGCTGCCGGCTTTCAGCCGGTACGTTGTTTATTTCCTGTGATACCCCAGAGGAATTGATGTGTTCAAATCACCATCTAACCTTTTTAAACAAAGACATAAACCGCCTATTGCACTCTCTGCAAGTATAGTATTTGGTCCAAGGTAGTAAACGCATCCACCATTTTCGCCTGATCCTCAAATAGTTAATACCACCGCATTTTGGACATTTATTTTCGAAGGTTAGTTTGATCATACCTGTACATATGAAACAGTATTAAGTCTCTAAACGCCCAATGCGAATATGGTTATTACGTACATTAAAAAGAGATCAAGGCTGGACTGGAACAGCTCAAAATCGGGCTTCAACAGAAAAATGAGAATTTTAAAGTTCGTTATTCGTACTAGAAATTTAACACAGAATTCTTTTAAATAAGCATAGGGAAGAATCAGCATGTTTGTCAAATACAAAATCTTGGCAGGTGACAGATTCAAGATTAAGAAACCGCCTGCCTTATACCCGGTTTCCATTCATGTTTTTGGGTAACTGCAATCCGTAGCTTTCGCTTGATTTGAAACGCCAAAACAGGTATTTAAATAATCAGTATATTATCAATTATAGCGTTAGAGCCCGGCTGAAATTCGTAACTGTTTTTATCCGGTATCTAAAGCTCACCCTTTTGATTGAAAAGAAAAACCTATGGGTGAATCACTGCGCAGCAGAGGAAACAGGGAAAACGGGGGAATTATGCAAATAGGGTTTGTGTATAGAAAATTAAACTGCAGTGGGTTTACGTTGATCGAATTGATGGTGGTCATCGTTATCCTTGGAATACTTGCCGGTCTTATTGTGCCGCGGATCATGGGCCGACCGGAGGAGGCCAAACGGCTAAAGGCAAAGATGCAAATCGAGTCCCTGGAAACAGCTCTTAAGTTATATAAACTTGACAACGGCATGTATCCGGATACTGAACAAGGCCTTCAAGCATTGGTTGAGAAGCCAGAGGTTGGAATTATTCCAAAGAAATGGCGTAAAGAGGGATATTTAGAAAAAGGAAAAATTCCCAAGGATCCATGGGGTAACGATTTTGTCTACCTTTCACCAGGTATTCATGCAGAATACGATATTATCTCTTATGGGGCAGATGGTGTCCCAGGGGGTGAAGGCAAAAATAAGGATATTAATAGCTGGGAAATTGAATAATTGTCGGCTACAAAGAACCTCAGCTAATGAGGTAATTGAAGCTTGAATCGTTATAAATCAAACAATGGATTCACACTCATCGAGCTGATTGTCGTTATCTCATTAATCAGTATCATGTTTTTTTTCTCTATCCCCCGATTCGCAAACACGCTGCTGACTGACAATATAAAAAAGACCTCTCGCAGGATAGTCGGGTATGTGAGGGCATTGAAAGAAAACTCGCTTCGTGACCATAAAGTTTATACCTTGCATGTGAGCTTTGACACCAACACACTATGGGCTACCAATGAATCTATGACTGAAGAGATGATGCTTGAGGCAGAAAAAAATGGTTTCAGGCTCCCGGACGATCTCAAGGTATTAGATGTTGAATTTCCATGGAAAGGTAAAGTATCGGTTTCCCGGGCCGATATCTATTTCTATCCGCAAGGCTACTCTGATAAAGCGTTGATCCACATGCAGGGTGAAGAAGGCCGTCTAATTACTTTTTTAATTGAACCGTTTCTTTCAGATGTAAGGATTTTCAACAAATACGCAGGATTTGATGACTAGAAAAGACCTTGGCAATTCAGGATTCACCCTTCTTGAAATCATGGTAGCGGTTTCGATTATTGCCATCGTGTTTGTGAGCATCTTCAGGATGCATTCACAGACCTTATCCATGAGTCATAGCGTGCGATTTTTCACATCTGCTCCGCTACTGGCCCAGAAAGTACTGGCAGAGGCGGAGGCCAAATCTTCGGAGGACCTGATATCGGACTCGGGAGATTTCAGAGATGGTTTTACAGGGTACAGGTGGCGGATTTCTGTTGAAGATGTCGAATCGGATATACTCGGGGAGACGGCGAAGGATTTAAAAAAAATCGATATCACTGTGTCCGATGGAAATAATGAAAACCTCTACCTTCTTCGAACGTACCGATTTATCAGGATTGATGAGTGATATGGTATTAGGTTGAAGATAGAGGAATTGAGGATCCAGTGGGCTGGAAAGTGGGAATCAGAAATTGCGGAATCAATGAAAAATGGTCTTGAAAATTTCAAAAACTACGTAACCAGGAACATTAAATGCATAAATCGAAAATGGCCATTTACAAATTGAAAAACCCCCTGGGTTTTACATTGCTGGAAATTCTGGTTGCGATCTTTATATTTTCAATTGTCGTCACCATTGTGTTTGGTTCTTATAATTCGATATTTTCAAATGCCGAAGCCATCAGTAAGAGTACAGTGGCATATGAAATGGGCAAGAACTGTCTTTATCGTATGGGGCTTGACTTCCATAATATTTATGTTACCCACCTTCCGGAATACAGACCGCCGGATATTGATGATCCACCGGATCCCTATCGGGTCGTGGGAGACACCAGTGAGGCAGGCGATAGAATCTTTGGCAGAATTCGATTCACATCACTTTCTCATCTTCCCTTGAACAAAGATTCGCATGACGGGATTGCTGAGATTGTCTATTATGTCCAGACAACTAAAGATCAAGATCATGTGTTGAGGCGTCGGGACAATTTGTATCCTTATCCTGCTTTCAAAGAAAACGGAGAAGATCCCGTGTTGTGCAGAAACGTTCTATCCCTTCGCTTTAAATATTATGATGCTGAGGGAGAGGAATTCGACACCTGGGACTCCGAGGATAGTCGATATCATTATTCAACTCCCAGGGTTATCGGTATTCAGCTGACTTTTGGGGATGCGGAATCGCCACTATATTTTGAAACCAAGGTGTTGTTACCTGTTTTTCGAGAGAAAATTTCTTAAAGCGTGTGGTTGAATAGCAAAATGTTGAAAAACAACCGGGGTATTGCACTTCTGCTTACGGTGACGATTACAACTCTTTCCATTGCTGTGTGCTTGGAACTAAATCGCCAAGTGCGTTCTGCAGTGGTTGCTACTGCATATACCCGTGATCAGGTCACCTTGACACAGATGACTGCTGCCGGCATCAATGCTGCCATGGCAATGCTGGTACACGATAAAGAGATATCTACCATAGACTCTATTCAGGAAGACTGGGCGAACCCAGAAAAAATAGATGAACTGCTGAAAGGAATACCCTTTGAAGATGGAAATATCTCCTTGCGCATAAAGGATGAACTTATGCGCATTCAGGTAAATGCATTGGTAACAGGGGAGGGGGGCCGCCAGTTTAATGAACCCCAGCGGCTGATGTGGGAACGATTACTGGAGTGGTACAAAACCCGGTATGAAACGCTGAATGAAATCGATCCGCCTACGATTATCAACTCTCTGAAAGACTGGATAGATTCCGGAGATGACGATGCTATCACAGGATTAAGCGGAGCCGAATCAGAATATTATCAGGATTTGGCTCCACCCTATTCCAGCAGAAACGGCCCAATTAAACATCCGGGCGAGCTAACCCGCATAAAGGGCATCACCCCTGAGCTTCTGTATGGCGACAAAGGCAGATCAGGACTTATTGAGCATATTACCGTTTATGGGATCCAGCCTTCCGCTGACTCGGACAATATCCGATGGTTGGGAAAGATCAATATTAACACAGCTGAGCTTCCTGTGCTCATTGCGCTTTTACCTTACGGTGCCGATGACCTTGCTCAGGCTATGGTCGACTTTAGAAATGAAAAGGATGGTGACAGCTATAGCCATGATCTGTCCAGTCCTACGTGGTACCGGAATGTGCCCGGTTTAGGTGATATCGAGATAGACCCGGCACTTATCACTCTTAGCAGCGACATATTCAGGATTGTCGCCTCTGCAACCTTAAACGATATGAAAATGAAAGTAACCGCAGTCGTGCTAAGAACACAACATAAAGAAACCGGCAAATGGATATGTCGCGTATTGAGCTGGGAATCGGAATCGGAGTAGGCTATAATTGAAATTATTTTTGGATTTTGCCATTTGTGAATTCAAGAATGAAAGGAATAACAGAGATAAACGCCGATAATTCATGGCAAAATGATAGATTTGCATCATCGTTTTATGCAACTACGGGGTAAAAAGATAAGAAAGGTATCATATACCCAGTATATCATGTGTAATGTTAAGGATGTGGTGAGCGTTTAATAAAGGATATTATCATGGGCAGGAAAATATTTGCACTGGATATCCGGGAAGATGCCGTGTCTGCAGTTTTAGCAACCAGCAGCTTTAAAGGAAACAGCATCGAGGCGTATCTCCATGTTCCGATAACCGGCTCGCCAGACAGTATCAGGAGTGCATTTGAAACAATTATTCAAGAAATAAAAATAGAAGGATCAACATGTGTAGTATCTTTTCCTGCTGAACAGATGTCATTTCGGAATATTACTGTCCCCTTTAAGAACCTCAAGAAGATCCGGCAAGTTCTTCCATTTGAGCTTGAAACCACCTTGCCGGTGTCCATTGAAAATCTGAGCATCGATTTCATTACGGTCAGATTGTCGGAAAACGCTGAACATACCGATATTATTGCGGCATGTATCGAAAAGAAACGTCTTGAAAACTATCTTGAAATGTTAGGCGATTTTAACATTCGTCCTGAACTCATAACTGTCGGAGGCTTTCCCGCTGCAAACTATCTTTCCAAAATGGATGATTTTCCGGGCAATGGTCTCATCCTGAACATAGGCAAGAAAAGCACACTGTTTATCGTCGCAAATCGCCATATTTGCCTGATTCGACCATTGTTAATAATGAATACAGGTGATTCGACTGTGAAATGCCTCTGCAGAAGTATCCTGCAGACGCTTTTATCTTTTAAAGAAATCTTCAAACTCGATTACCAGCCGGAAAAAATGCTGATTACGGGAAACAACCTGATAGGCAAGGATATTACAACCGAGATGTCCAGAATCCTTGGCATTCCTGTAAAACCATCCGATCTAGTAAAAGGCTCAGGATTCCGGCTTAAAAACCATATGAAAAGAGCCTGGCTACCATCCAAAATGGACAATGCGATGGCGCTGGCTCATATGGAAATAATGGGCGGTGATGCGTTTAATTTTCAAAAAGCACGCTTTGATGCAAAACAATACTGGATAGAACATGGTAAACCCATACTTCAAGCGGGTATTATTGCAGGTCTGGTCATGATGTTAGCTTTGTTTAATATCTTTTTTGAAACACATGCCTTGCAAAAACAGGTAAACCAAATTGATCAGCAAACAACCGATCTATTTCGTTCGACATTTCCAGATGTTAAAAGAGTTGTAGATCCCCTGCATCAGATGCGTGAAAAAATGAAGGCATTCGAAGCGACTGCGATGTTCCCTGAATTGTTTGTAAAAAAGCCACTTGTGATTGACGTCTTGAACCACATCAGCAGGCAGATTCCAAAGACCACGGATGTTGAGTTTACACAGCTTGTTATTAATCCCGAGACTTTGCTGATTTCAGGAACAACTGATACGTTTAATACTGTGGATGATGTAAAAAACAGGCTTAAAAAGGTTAGCGTCTTTGAAAAGGTAACTATCAGTTCCGCTAATGTGGATAGAGCCGAGAATCGTGTCCGGTTCAAAATAAAGGTGGATCTGATAAAAGCAGATCGATAATGGTGGTGTAAGTGTCGTTACTGATGCTAAGAAAGCTAAATAGAAGAGAAAGATACGGTATTTACTCAGCATGCGGAGCGGTGTGCCTGTTTGTTTTTATTCAATTTGTTCTGTTTCCGGTTCTGGATAAAAGAGCGCATCTGAAAAGAGCTCTGCAGGTCAAAATAAAGATACTTTCTGACATGCAGCTTCTTCAATCCGAATACCAACGGATTACAGGACAATCCGAATACCTGAAGCAAAGATTTAAGCGCAGAGAAAAGGGGTTTACCCTTTTCTCTTTCCTTGACAAACTTGCAAGAGATACCGGGGTTAAAGATAATATCGCTTATATGAAACCCTCTAACACAGTTCAAAAAAATGGCGGATTTAAGATATCTACCATAGAGATGAAACTTCAGTCGGTGGCGCTATCCAAACTGACCGACTATCTTTATCGAGTTGAAACCTCTGAAAACATGGTAATCATAAAAAGGGCATTGTTTGTAAAAAAGGGCAAAAAACAAGGCTCCATCGACGCTACTCTTCAGGTTGAGACCCTTGAAATTTAGCAGCCGATGGTGAGGATAACCTTCGACGCATGAACAGAACAGGAATACGATTTTTTTATTTAATCTATGTGCTGTCTGCTACGGTGTTTTTCCTTTATTGGAACTTTCCTTCTGAGGCAGTTAAAACATACCTGGTTACACATGCAAATAGGGTTCATCCTGATCTTCGGATTACAATGGATCACATAAAGCCAGTATTTCCTCCGGGAATTCAAATTGATATTCGCTTGCATCATGGTGACCGGACTTTGTTCTTTGCTCAAAAACTCAAAGCTGTTCCACAACTTAAGTCGTTTTTTGGACAGAAAACCATCTACAATTTATCTGGCATCACATACGGAGGCAAGTTAAAAGGTACTCTATCTCTTTCCGAAAACAAACCCGCACACCAGATCTATATTGATGCAAATCTGTTTGGCATACAGTTGGAAAAAATACCGATTGTGCAGTCGCTATTTGAGGCCGATATATCAGGGACTTGTGACGGTCGCGTGATTTATCGAGATAGGGTTGGTCGCAGAGGGCGTTTCAACACAAAGTTTTCTGTATCCGGTTGCAAACTGAAATCTACAACCCCCTTTCTCGGCTCAGAGATCTTAGTAATCAACCAAATTACTGCTGAGGTTGTGATCGATAACAATCGATTTCAGATTAAAAATTGCATGTTGAAAGGACCACAGGGTAGTGGAAGACTATCGGGCATCATTACTCTGCGTTATCCACCACAGGCCAGTACCTTAAATCTAACCGGAACCCTTAATCCGAGCAGTGAGTTTCTTGCGGTTCTTGAAAAGGAATATGGAAATAGTCGATTTTCTAAAAAGGGCTCAGACAGAATGGATCTTTTCTTCAGGATAGATGGAGCTTTAAAAAGCCCCAATGTGGTATTTAATTGAACATTAAAAAGATATGAGACGATTATTTTTCATCCTAAATACCGTACTGATTACATCGTTTATATATTTAAGCGTAGAGGCATTCTATAAGGTCGCTTCCACAAAATTAAATCCTGGTACGAGATTATGGACATCTCCTCAAAAAAACATCTCTTTTGAAATAAAGACGATACCACCGCGTTCTCATTATCGACCGATTACGGATCGGAATCTTTTTAACTTGAAGGTTGAAATACCTTCTAAACCAGGATCCGTTGCCATTGAGAGCTTGAAGCAGACAAACTTGAAAGTAAAACTTTGGGGAACCGTGACAGGTGCTGACGGGGAATCGTTTGCAGTTATTGAAGAAGCAAGGGGAAGGAAGCAAAATCTGTACCGCGAAGGGGATACCATTCAAAATGCGATGGTAAAGATGATATTAAGGGAAAAGGTCATATTGGATGTGGGGGGCAAAGACGAAATCCTTGAAATGGAAAAAATACAAAGTCGTAGCATCACACCTAAGCGAGCGGCTTCAGCACCCAGGAGACCACAATCGCTTCCCCCACGAAATATCATTCTAAAACGAGGTGATATTATAGAAGCATTAAGGGACAGAGACGCCCTTATGAAACAGGTCAATATTCGCCCTTTCCTCAGAGCCGGAAGGCCTAACGGTCTTCTCTTAACCGGTATTCGGCCAAATTCCATTTTTCGCAAAATGGGTCTTAGAAATGGAGATATTCTTATTGGAGTCGATGAGAAGGATATTCAATCCGTGGATGAAGCCTTTGAATTTTACAAGAACCTGGAATCTGCTACTTCAACAACTATTCAAATTAAACGGAGAGGTCGTGTTCAAACAATTAATTACACAATTGAATAGTGTTGGTAATCCCTTAGCATTTTTTTCATTGACAAAACGCAAAAGACGAATGAAACGATGCGGTTACCCCGGAACAGCCCCCTGTATCAAGTTTTTTAGCCTCGCCCTGCTGCTTGCAATATTTCTCATAGGGCAGATGGTATCGGCACAGGAATCACAGGCAAAAGAGAGAATAAAGCGTTCTTCTTTAAGAAATCTGAAGTCGGAGCGGTATATTACGATTGATTTCAACAATGTTGATATTGTTGTTTTCATTAAGTTTATTAGTGAATTGACGGGTAGGAATTTCATTATCGACCAGCGTGTGAGGGGAAAAGTCACCATTATTTCTCCATCCAAAATTTCCCTCGAAGAGGCTTATAAGGTTTTTGAATCGGTTCTTGAGGTTCATGGATACACCACGGTTGAGGCCGGGAAAGTCACCAAAATCGTGCCTGCACCGGATGCTCGAACGAAAAGCATAGAGACGAAGTTGCGTAAAGAGGCGATTTCGGGCGAAGACAGGGTCGTCACTCAGCTCATTCCCTTAAGATATGCCAATCCCAACGAAATCAAGCGGCTGTTTGCTCCACTGGTCTCAAAAAACAGCGTCATCTTATCTTATCCGCCGACGAATATGTTGATTCTAACAGATGTTTATTCAAACGTTCAACGACTGCTCAGGATCATTGAGATTATTGATGTAGCGAAAATCGGGCTTGAACTTTCCGTGATCCCCCTGGAATATGCGGACGCTACGAAATTTGCGAAGCTAATGAGCGATATTTTCAGGCAAAGACGAACACCGCGAAAAGGAGAACCGGATATAGCGCTCCGATTTGTGGCCGATGAGCGTACCAACACGATCATACTGCTTGCCAGCGAACAGGATACTCATCGGGTAAAGCGGTTAATTGGTTTACTGGACAGAAAGACCCCGCGCGGTAAAGAGAAAATCCGGGTCTATTATCTTGAACATGCAAATGCCGAAGAACTGGCAAAAGTGTTGCAAAGTTTGCCGACCAAAACTGTTGAAAGGGGTAAAGGAAAAAAACCGTCAGTTGTTGCCGGCGAGGTTAGCATTACAGCAGATAAGGCCACCAACAGCCTGATCATCATGGCAGGAAAAGATGATTACCAGGTTCTAGAGGATATTATCAAACAGCTGGATATTCCCAGAGCAATGGTATACATCGAATCGTTGATCATGGAAGTGAGCGTTGAAAAAGGGTTTCAGATCGGTGTTCGATGGCGAGCTCTGGGGCAGACAAATATCCAAGATGCGACGACCACAGGCGGTGGTGCTTTCTCCGGAGGTTCCGATAACATAGACGAAAATACGATATTAGAACCGGGAGGCGGGGGCTTTGCGTTGGGGGTTATAAGCGGTGCCATCGATATTGTAACTTCCGGTGGAACAATCACGGTACCGAATGTGGCTGCGATCGCATCGGCTTTTGAATCGGACAGAGACGTTCACATCCTGTCCACTCCACAAATTCTCACCACAGACAATGAAGAGGCACGGATTGTCGTCGGAAGAAACGTTCCCTTTCGAACCCGATCCACTCAGATTGAAGGCACAGCCCAAACGTTTGCCTCATTTGAATACAGAGACGTGGGGCTTACGCTGAAAATCACCCCGCAGATCAGCAAGGATCGACAGGTTCGCCTCAATATTTCCCAGGAGCTCACCGCTCTGGCCGACCCCAGAGAGCTTCAGGAGACAGATTTTCGACCCACCACCTTAAAACGTTCCATCGATACCACCGTTGTAGTTGAAGACGGAAGCACGGTGGTGATCGGCGGATTGATCGACGAAACCTTCACACAGAGAGATTCTGCCGTTCCCTGTCTCGGAAACATACCGGGGCTGGGTTGGCTTTTCCGTCAACGCACCCAGGCCGCAGAGAAGACCAACCTGTTTGTGTTTTTATCACCGCGTGTGATAAAAAATAAAACAGAAGCAGCGGATGTTTACCTCAAGAAAAAGGAAGAGATGAGCGAAATCAAAGAGGGCAAAATAAAAATGTACGAAAAAAGCTGGTACTTTCCCGAAGTGGGAATCCCACTGGAAGAGATCATGAAATGACCAGGAAGTAATGATGAATCAAAACAATACCCTGATAGAAATATTGAAAGAAACCGGCAAGATTTCTGAAGAAGCCATTCGTAAAACACAGCAGTTACAAGCGGAAAAGGGGGGCAGGTTATCAGATATTCTGATTGAGAACAAAATGGTTTCGGAAGTTCAATTACTGGAAGCACTGAGTGTTCAATACGATATTCCATTCTGGCCTGAGCTTCCCCTTGGCCATATCCGCGAGGATTTTACTCACATCGTACCGATTCAATTCTTAAAAGCTCATGTTATGGTTCCCGTGTATTGCAACGATTATAATGAAGGGCATCATCAGACCTCAAAAAAATCAAATCAACAGGGCGGCGGGCAAAACCAGGAACCTGTGAAATGCGTGATTGCCATGCGTGATCCAACCTGTTTTCAACAACTGGATGATTTAATCCGCCTGTTGAGCGAAGACGAATATCAAATTGTTTTATCTACAAAGGAGTCTATTCTTTCTCTAATCAATCTCACTTACGATTTTAGCCGAGACTCTGCTGAACAACTTGTTCAGGATATGGAAGAAAACGGGAAGGAGATCCTCAGCCAAATTGAAGATACATCGGATCTTTTAGATGACATCAGCGATGCACCGATCATAAAACTGGTCAACCACATCATCTCCCAATCCATAAAGGCACGCGCCAGTGACATTCATGTGGAACCATATCAAAACTCCTTTAAGGTCCGATATCGCATCGATGGTATTTTATACGATTTGCTTACGCCCCCTAAATGGATCTTACCGGCGCTGATTTCCAGGATAAAAGTCATGGCGCAGATGAATATTGCTGAAAAACGCCTCCCGCAAGACGGCAGATTCGAGGTGAAAATTGGCGATCAGAGCATTGATGTGAGAGTATCAACCATTCCTACCTCCATGGGAGAACGCGCTGTATTGCGTCTGCTCAACAAAACCAGTACGTTGATGAACCTCCCGGATCTTGGATTATTTCCCGATAAACTCAGACTTATTGAACAACTCATCCGGACGTCAAATGGCATTATTCTAGTTACAGGCCCAACCGGAAGCGGAAAAACAACCACTTTGTACGCTATCTTATCTGCCATCAATACACCTGATATCAATATCATCACCATTGAAGACCCAATTGAATATCAACTGGAAGGGATCAATCAGATACAGGTAAATCCAAAAATAAACCTTACATTTGCCCGCGGGCTTAGATCCATCGTGCGTCAGGATCCGGACGTGTTGCTGATCGGAGAGATAAGGGATCGGGAAACAGCCGACATTGCGGTTCAATCCGCGCTGACAGGTCATCTGGTTTTTTCAACCCTTCATACGAATGATTCGGCCAGCGCTATCACCCGGTTAGTGGATATCGGGGTTGAGCCCTTTCTGATCTCTTCATCCGTGATTGCAGTGATTGCACAGCGACTGGTGCGGGTGCTCTGCGGTGAATGTAAACAGCCCTTTGTTCCGGATGATGTGATCCTAGAACGCGCGGGTTTCGCTTCGGAACATATCAGGAAACATACCATTTACCGGGCCAAAGGATGTGAGCGGTGTCTGCAGACAGGATATAAGGGAAGAATCGGCATTTTTGAAATCATGGTGTTAAACGATGACATAAAACGGCTTGTATTAAAAACGTTCGATTCGAATAGAATCAAGCACGAAGCACTGCGACACCGCATGGTCACCCTTCGAGAAGATGGAATCCATAAAGTCCTAAAAGGGATGACCTCTTTAGAGGAAATCTTGAGAGTCACAGACACATAGCGGGGCATGATATATCGTATTTTGAAATTACTGCTCTTGTTTTTTGGCGCAACTCTGCTCGCAGGAGCGATCACCTATTTCGCTCTTACGTTTTACATAAAGCTTGAAGATACCGTCATCGTGCCCGAGCTTGTGGGAAAGGATGTGGTTTACGTTCTTCAAACACTGACAGATTTAGGGCTTAACACCAAGGTGAAGGGAGCCGAGTACAGCGCGGAAATTCCGGCCAACCATGTTATCTTTCAGAAACCTTCAGCGGGACAGGAAATAAAAAGAGACCGGGATGTTCACATCATTATCTCAAAGGGTACGCGCAGCCTTTTGATGCCCAATCTAAAAGGGCTTTCCATGCCTCAGGCGAGAATCATTTTGGAGGAAAATGCATTATGTTCCGGTGAGCAAACCCTCTCTTACAGTTCGGTGACTCCAAGAAATGAGATCATCGCTCACCATCCCCCGGCGGGAAGTAGAATCGACAGAGGTCAGTGTGTCGATCTCTTAGTGAGCATGGGATTGCCGCCAAAAGCATATAAGATGCCTGATTTGCGAGGGCGGTCTCTTGATGAGGCTTTGCTGGTCCTGGAGGAAAGCGGCTTTAAGATGGGAGAGATCACCAGCGTTTTCCGAAAAGGCAAACCCCGTAATATCATCATCGATCACGACCCGATGCCGGGCCATCGTGTTTTGCAGGGCATGCGGATTCGGCTGTCCGTAAACAGGCGATCCAGCCTAGCTCAGAGAGCATCGGTCGGCAGCGTCGGTGGTGTGGGGCTTTTTAGGTATCGCCTTGATGAAGGGTTTCTTAAACGGAGAGTGCGGGTTCTTTTGAACGGCTACGGAGGTTCAACCGATCTTTTCGACGGGTTCCTGGATCCAGGTGAGGAAATCTGGCATCTGGTTCCAAAGCACAACAATGCAATGGTGTTGTTATATGTGGATGGTGAATTGGTGAAGACAGAAATATTTTAGCTCCTTATATCCCGATTGTTTGACTGAATGAGGCGTGCAATTTCGATTAAGTATTGCAATCAACACTCGAATAAACTGCGGTCATGAAGCAATAAACAACGTGGTTCAAAGTTGAACCAAATTTCAATATGTTTGGGCGAGTCTAACGACATCACCGGAGGTCTATACATGAAGCTGATCGCTCCTTCTATTTTGTCCGCTGATTTTACAAAGCTGGCCGATGAGATCCGTTCTGTGGAAGCAGCCGGTGCGGACTGGATTCATGTGGATGTGATGGACGGTCATTTTGTGCCGAATATCACCATGGGCCCCTTGATAGTAAAAGCCGTAAGGCAGGTAACCGCGCTGCCTATCGATGTTCACTTGATGATCGAAAACCCTGAATGCTATATTAAAAACTTCGTTGAAGCAGGAGCCTCTTTGATTTCCGTTCATGTGGAAGCCTGTTTGCATCTGAGTCGAACAATTCGATTGGTGAAAGAAACCGGGCTTCAGGCAGGAGCGGTTTTGAACCCATCAACACCGGTGGATCAATTGCAATGGGTGCTGGATGATGTTGATTTCGTGTTGATTATGAGCGTAAATCCCGGATTCGAAGGGCAGAGCTTCATTCCGAAGACCGTGGAAAAGATTCGCAATATGCGGCAGATGATTGATGCCATGAAGCTGACCACGCTCATTGAGGTAGATGGCGGGATCAATGACAGCACCATATCCGAAGTCGCAGGTGCCGGAGCAGATGTGTTTGTGGCAGGCTCTGCTATCTTTGGGAGCAGGGATTATGGAAGAACGATACAAAGATTGCGGAAATCTATTCATGATACGGAGCTGAAATGAAATCACAAGATTCCCCTAAGCAGGTACTTGTCATCCATGGACCAAACTTAAACATGCTGGGTAAAAGACAACCGGCGATCTACGGAACTACCAGCCTGGATGAAATCAATGCAGATCTGAAACGGACAGCCAAAACACTTGGTCTTATGATAGAAACGTTTCAGTCCAACCACGAGGGAGAGATCGTGGAAAAAATTCAGCAAGCCGCAGATACCTGCAATGGAATCATAATTAACCCTGCAGCCTATACTCACAGCAGTATTGCAATAAGGGATGCATTGCTTTTACTTAAAGCTCCCATCATAGAAATCCACTTATCCAACATCGACAGCCGGGAAGCCTTTCGCAGGACATCTATGATTGCAGATATTGCAACCGCCCGAATTGCTGGCTTCGGCCCCCGGGGATATGTCATGGCCCTTAAGGCAATGGCCGAGATGATTTCCAGCTGATTGAGACAAACCTGATTTATACTTAAGCCGATATTCTCATGGAGTTGGAAAAGCCGGGGCCAAGTGCCCCCGGCTTTTGGCTTTGCGGCTTCCAAAAGGAACCTAAAACAAAAATGGTAGTTGTACTAAATACTCAGGTTGCCTTATCTGAACCGTCATTCCATATCTCCATTGGGCTGACTTTCTGGCCCGGCAGGCGCTCAACTTTCGTCACCCAGTAAAGGGCCACAAAAAAGGCTATCACACCGATCCCCGGAAACGGTGATGGCACATTTTTCCAGCGCGGCCTTCCAGTCGGCTGTTTCTTCACCCACATAAATCGAACAGGTTGAAGGGCTGAGCAACATCATCGGAGGCGCTTCATATTTTTTTTCTTCTGGCGGAAAGCCAACCAAATGGGCCAGGTCTAAAAATATGGATCGAATTCGGTTTAAATTTTTTTCCATAAATTCCATCCATCGGACTTTGCCTGCACCCTCGAATCGAAAGTGAATCCCATCGAATTCATCAGGCCCTTCAACGATACGCAGATTTCCAGCGCCCCTTCGAATTCGTGCTCCTAGCCCTCCCAAATAAACACCGGCCCAAAGAGCACCGATGATCGACCTGAAAATCAAATGGAACCGTTCTGGGAACCCGCACCCTGCTGCATCCGCATGTGGGGGAACAGCCTTTTACACGCGGCCTTGCAGGAGTTGAGGTGCCGGCCGGGCTTGAGAGCATAGAATTCCGTGCCCACGACTCTGTCCATGGATATGGGGGAAAGATTGTAAAAGTGGATCTACCCCGCTGAAAACCCGTCGATGTTCACAAAATTTAGAAGAATTTTATTTTAGAGGAATCGCAGGAAGCCTTTTTAAGGGTTTAGTTAAGTCCCCTGCCTCATTTACAGGTTTTTAAAAAGACTATGGCGTTGCATCGCAAAATGCGATAATAGAGTACTTGAAGCGGGCGGGGTTGTTTGAAAGGGTGTGACCCATGGCGAAGATCTTCTACGGGTGGTGGATCATACTTGCCTCCTCCGCTTTGACCACATACAACGGCGGAATCCTGTATTATGGATTTACCGCCTTCTTTAACCCCATTCTCAATGAGTTTGGATGGTCAAGAGCCGCAACATCCTTTGCATTCTCATTGCAGCGACTTGAGGGGGGAATAGCGGCTCCCATCGTCGGCTACTTCATTGATAAACTGGGGCCCCGCAAGATGAGCCTTTTTGCTGTAACCATATTCGGCTTCGGTTTTCTTATGCTCAGCCGGGTGGACTCACTGGTTTCTTTCTACATCGCGTTTTTGGTCATATCCGCCGGCCATAGCGCCGGGTTTTATTCCGTCGGCGCAGTTACGGTTGCAAACTGGTTCGTCCGGAAGCGCGGCAGGGCCATGGGTTTTTTAACCGGTGGCGTCTGCCTGGCCGGCACTATTGTGCCGCTTTTGGTATGGTTGATCAACTTATATGGCTGGAGACGATCTTTGGTGATTACCGGAGTCGGGATGTGGGTACTCGGTATACCGCTTTCGCTTGTATTCAGGCATAGACCGGAGCAGTACGGAATGCTGCCTGATGGAGATTCCATTGTAAGAAAAAACCGAGAGCCCCCTGAAGACACGGCAGGCAATGATGAAGAGACTTCCCCTTCCAGCGTTTCCGCCCAAAGAATGCCGGAAGAGATGGGGCTTACGGCCAGGGAAGCCATAAAAACCAGGAGCTTCTGGCTGCTGGCCGTGGGGCTGAGCATTTCCTTTATGGCGATGAGCGCGGTTTTTGTCCATATTATGCCGTTTTTGGAGAGTATCGGAATCAGCCGTGAAAGAGCTGGTTTTGTAGTAACCTTCACCATATTGCTAAGCGTGATGGGACGTGTTGGTTTTGGGTGGTTATCTGATTATATGGACAAGAGATATGTGTTTTGCATCGCTCTTGCGCTTCAGGCAATCGGCTTGCTTTTTTTCGCCAATATCCGGGCGCTTTGGCATATCGTTATTTTCCTGATAACCTTCAGCCCGGGTTACGGGGGGCCGATTCCGCTTCGGCCGGCGATTCAGGGGGAATACTTTGGACGAAAACAATTCGGTACCATTCAGGGGCTTTTACTTTCCATAAGTACCGTAAGCTCTATGACCGGCCCCCCCTTTGCCGGATGGATTTGTGATGTCACCGGAAGTTATCGGCTGGCTTTCCTTATTTTATCAGCAATTCCCGCCATTGGAATTATCCTGTTTATACTAATCCCACCGGCACGGCAGAATGTCAAATAAGTAACTAAATTGAGATAATCATAGGCAATGCTAGGTGTCAAAAAGTACTGGCACCGACAGGGCTTAGCAAAAAACTATTAGATGCCGCAAACGTAAAACTACCCTCGGTATTACCCGCGAGAAGATTCCATGTAGCCACGAGAAAAAAATTGGTTTCCGAGCGGATAGCAATATAATTACAGCAAGTTAAGATGATTTCCGATTAGAAACATTTTGGAAGATCCGATTCATTAAACTAAGTAACCCACGGCCTTTGGCCAATCGTTCCGAAATTTAGTTGGATGAATTTTTCTTTATATATATGAAGTAGTTAGAAGGAATTTCGCATTTGCATTTTACATAAAGTATCATCGCTAGGTGTCGATGGTCAATTTTTTTGAACTATTTAACTAACTTTTGCTTGCTTTTTATATATTTTTTTGTTGAAATGGCCTCCCTTTAATGACATAGTATGTAATATAAGGATTCTACTTTTACTATTGTATTACATACTATGTCAGGAGGGCCGAATGACCTCTTCACAAGATGAAAGTAAGGTCATCAATCTTTTACGTGAATTGATGGTGGCCACCATAGATGTTCTTTGTAACAAGCTCTCAAAGTCACGCATTACTGTACTGCGTGCATTGAAAAGTTATGGATATTTCTCCAGTTTCAATTTCAATTCGTCGTATTTTACCCTTAAGGATATCCCTCATTTTGATAAGGATGGTCTATGGTTTCATGGGGAGGTTGGTTTTTCTCGCTATGGAACGTTAACTCAAACCATCAAGGCTATAATAGACCATTCTGAAAAAGGGTACACGGTAGTAGAATTGCAAAAGCTGTTAGGAACGAAAGTCCATAACCAACTAAGTTTGCTTTGTCGGAAAAGGATGCTAACCAGATTCTATGTCGGTCGCAATTGTGTATATATTTCGGTGGAACCTAAGCTTCAAGCATCTCAAGAAGCCAAGCGGAAAGAGCAGATTAAGAAACCAAAAGCGATTACCACGATTCAAGTTCCCCAAGGGTTAGAGGCGCTAACAGTGATCCGACTGCTCGTAGAGATGATCCAAGAGCCCGATGCCACAGCAGCTTCACTTTCACAGAGGTTCCAACGCCAGGGCTTGCACATAACAGCAGAACAAGTGCGAGGAGTCATAGAATTTTACTCGCTTGTAAAAAAAACGGAAAATTGAGTGTGGCGATGTTGGTTAATGAATTACGAGAAAGCGTCAATATGCAACTCAAAACAGTCTCTCAATTACCCTCTCAAGCTGAATATACATTTGAGAGCCTGTTGGAGTTCAAGGGTAAGAAATTGTTTGTACAGAAAACCGGAAATCGCACCGTAGTAAGCCTGAATTTTTCCAAATTTCAAGCCAGAGAAGTGATACGTGAAAGAAAAGAAGATGGCAAAACGTTAACATTTCATTCACCGAAATTACTGTCTATAGTCCCTTCTGGGGCTCGATATGCTTATGATTTGATTGCTTTCGTTGGAATCAAAAGTTATCTAGAAGGCTGCAAACTCAAATCAATACAAGAGGAGATAAGCAACCGGTATGGGTTGCCATATATTCCGTTCAGTAGCCTCTATGATCTTCAACGTAAATTTCTTTTTTATCTGGGAGAAGTTCACCGACAAGCTGCACCTCGGCTTAAGGACTATCTTCAAGAACGCGGGAACAACACATGGTTGATCGATGGAACTATTGAACCGGGGACACCCGTATTTTTAGGGGTGAAAGAGGCTTATGAAGGAGTATTCCTTGGTGGGGGGAAAATCCCCACCGAAAATGATAGGGACATTGCAAATTGTTTGATTGAAGTAGCTAAATCTTATGGTGTACCAGATGAAACCCTTCACGACTTAAGTGAGAGAATGTTCAATGCTTGTGAAACAGCTTTTCCGGGAAAACCCCACCGTGTATGTCACTATCATTTGGTTAGAGATATAGGAGAAGATCTCTATGAGGTTCCCCAGGAGATGCTCAACAAACGTCTTAGGGCAATGAAATTGCAACATAATCTCAAAGATCAACGGAGCAACCAAACCCAGTGGCTGCAAAAGGCGGTCAAAGAAAAAGAAATGCCCTTAATTCTCAAGGATTTGTTGAATGGGAAAGAAATAGACAATGGATGGACTAAGGGTCTGGGGCGCGAAGTTTTGTTAGCCTTACATGGCTGGATGCTTGACTATCCCAGCGATGGCAATAGGCAGGGTTTTCCTTTTGATCCCTATCATCTTTATTTCCATCGAAGAGTTGTCATAGTTTATGATGCTTCACAACGTTTACTTTCCAGTGAGACTGCTAAGAAGAATTTACCGAAAGCATTCTTCACTTTTTCCAGTAAGCTTGAAAATTATCTTAGTGATCCTTTAATAATCGAAGCAAGTGAGCTATATGAAAAAGCTTTCGATATTTTTGAGCGGATACGGGCTGCCCTTCGTCTAGACCCAAATCAAGTGTAAAAATATCAAATATTTTATTAGAAGTACTCGAAATGCCTGTCTAAATAGGCTATAATAGAGGTATAATAAAAATGATAGCTATCAGAAAGGAGC
>JAFDFZ010000109.1 GCA_019309565.1 Deltaproteobacteria bacterium | reverse complement strand
ATAAGAACAGCATTTGTGGCTCGAGCCGGTAAAACGACAATTGGTTGTGCCGCACTGGAAATTTACGGCAAAGCGGCACTGCTTCGTTTCGTGGCCGTGGCGGAGGGATATCGCAGCCAGGGATTGGGCGGCCGCTTGGTGCAAACCATATTGGATGGGGCGAAAGAGGCTGGGATTACCCGTGCCTATTTGCTGACGGAAACAGCCGTCCGGCATTTTTCCAGGTTCGGTTTCCGGCCCATCGATCGGTCAAAGGTGCCGCCTGACGTCCAGAATTCCGTTGAGTTTACGTCGGTTTGTCCCGTGAGTGCGCTGGCAATGGAACTGCGTTTGGGAGAGTAAAGCTCCATGGCGACTGGGGTGACCGCTGTTGACAGTATTCTATCGCGGTTGATACCGTTTCTGTTAAACCGAATTGAGCTTGTGACCTAAGCGGATGAGAGCCTTCTAATCGAAGAATACGTGAATCCGTGTGGTCAATATCAGAGAATCGAGATCCGTTTCCTGCTCATCGAGAATTGCTGCAGAACCTTCCCAAAACTTGCAATCTGATACTGGATGGCTTAAGATTTTATCATATTTTTCCATCATAGCTAAAGATGATTTGTAGCAAGAGGTTCTGCTTTGAGGCATCTTTCCGAGAATAGTGTGAACATGCTATGTATTGTTAATGGCTTTAGTAGATTAAGCTTCTGCTTCACGACTTTGTAAGATACCTTTAATGGTCCGATACCGAATGTAGCGGGTATCGGGTTGGAACGATCAGCCACTGATCGCTAAGTTTTTCATCGAAATCGAACAGAGCGAGTGTCACACCTAATGCAACGAGCTAATTTTACCTTATTTCCGGAAAACCATAATGCCCAGGTTTGAATTCGATCTTAATTTACGAAACAAACTGAACCTGTTTATATATCTGGGAATATTTATTTTGCTTTTAAATTTCCCCCTTGTCTATTTTGAAGCCAAGAACATGAACGAGCGAATATCGAGTCTTGAACTTGCCGAAGATCTCTTCAACACGATCTTAGAGGTAAGAAGATATGAAAAAAATTTTTTGCTATACCACGACAAAGAGAGCATTGATTCAACCAAGTATTATTTTGATCGCGCAAGGAGATTATTCTCCACTATAATGATTCAATTTGAAAACCCTGCCGAGATGTTGGAGTTAGACCAACTGAATGAAGCGCTTAAGGCATATGGAACATTGGGGCCGTTTGAAAATGCAGGAATTTGGATCAGTCCCGATGAAAATATAGAAAGAAATATTCGCACGACCGGCAGCCAGGTGGTAGATGCCGCCAAAGCGCTGTTGGAGAAAGAAAGAGCTAATGTGAGAAGAGCGGCAAAAAATGCCTTAAAATGGCCTCTTGTTTTCATGGGTTTCATGTTTTTTTCGTTTCTGTTCGGCGCAAGAATTATTATAAGCAAGGTGGTTCGACCGCTTGCCATGATCGAAAAGGCAACCGAGAAGGTTGCCGGTGGTGATTTTAGCCCCATACCTTATGATGGAAAGGGTGAAAGCCAGGTGGACCATCTGGTGGTTGCATTTAATCGCATGGCCCAGGAGCTGGAGGCCAGGGAAGAACAAATTATCCATTCCAGGAAAATTGCCTCTCTTGGCACTCTGGTTTCCGGTGTGGCCCACGAATTAAATAATCCTATCAACAATATCGTTTTGACCGCTGATGTTTTAGACGGGAAAAAAGAAATATCACCGGAAAGGCGAGAGGCTTTGATAAAGGATATCCTTAACCAGGCATTGAGAGCCAGCGATATCGTCAAGAACCTGCTTGAGTTCTCACGGGCGGAAATCTCCAGTTATACAGATCTGAATCTTGCAAGTGTGTTAAGAGGAACCATTCACATTGCCGAAAACCATATAACGCTGTCCCATGTGAGGCTTCATGATGAAATCAAAGATGATTTGCCGATGGTCAATGGAAACCTGCAGGGATTACAACAGGTCTTTTTGAATCTGATTACAAATGCCGTTCAGGCCATGCCAGATGGAGGAGACCTTATTATTCGAACCGATCTTGAAGATAACCGAAAAATCAAAATACAGGTTCAGGACACCGGTACCGGCATTTCGCCCGAACACCTGCCGCATATTTTTGATCCGTTCTTTACCACCAAAGATGTGGGTAAGGGAACCGGATTGGGCCTTTCGGTCAGTTTTGGCATCATCAAGAAACATGGCGGTCAGATTAGCGTTAAAAGTGAACAGGGTAAAGGAACAACGTTTACCGTGATCTTACCCGTACATGATAGCAACAAGGATAAACAGGGTAACCAAAGCAGGCGCTCTGTCAGGAGCTGATATCGGAATGAAGCTGAAGAAGATATCAACGTGTCATCAATAACGTTCTATAATTGATCCCTGAGCGGCTCCGCCGCTTTGAGCTGAAGGAAAGGAGTGGATATGTGGTGGCACATATATTTACCTATCGCACAGCACAGCGTGCTTTTGCCGGTAATTATCGGTTCAGGTTTTCTGGTCGGATTGCTTTCCGGGCTCTTTGGGGTGGGCGGCGGCTTTCTGTTGACGCCCCTGCTTATTATGATCGGTATTCCCCCCACTGTTGCGGCCGCCTCCGATTCTAACCAGATCGTAGCCGCTGCCGCTTCCGGAACGTATGCTCATTATCGATTGGGAAATGTCGATTTTAAAATAGGTCTTTTTTTACTGATCGGAGGCATTCTCGGCGGGACGGGAGGCGTTCAGGTCATCAAGGTTTTACGCCAAATCGGAAACGCCGATTTTCTCATAAAAATAACCTATGTGGTGATGCTCGGCACTGTTGGCGGATATATGTTTTTAGAAAGCCTCCAGAGCATTAGTGCTGCGCGACGCGACCCCAGAGGACCGGTGGAAAAAAAGCCATCGACATACGCCAGGTTTATCCAAAAACTTCCCTTCCAGATGCGTTTTGATCGATCGGGAATCGTGCTTTCACCAATCGTCCCGCTCTTTCTAGGCGGGTTTGTTGGCCTGCTAGCGGCAATCATGGGGGTAGGCGGCGGCTTTATTATGATTCCCGTTATGGTTTATCTTCTCAGAATGCCGATGCATGTTGTTGTGGGAACAAATTTATTTCAGGAGATTTTCACATGTATTAATATTACCATCATGCAGGCATATTCTAATCGAACCGTTGATTTTATTTTGGCGCTGCTATTACTGATAGGTTCTACGATCGGAGCTCAATTAGGCTCAAAGGTAAGTGTTCGATTGAAGAGGGACCAGCTTAAGATCCTCCTGGCATCTCTCATCCTTCTGGTTATGATCAAGATGCTTATTAGCATTTCGTTTCAACCCCACATTCTTTTATCTTATTACGGGGGGGATTAGTCCATGGAGAACAAGAACATCTTGGCACGGGTACTTGGATTTGCACTGGTTTTTTCATATGCTTCCATATGTTTGGCTGCAGAGTCGTTTGTCTTAAAAATTGAACCCAAAAGTCTTGAAATCGGGATGTTTTTTTCCGGCACCATGGTGAACATTTCCGGCCGTATATTAACGAATCAGGAAATTGTCATTGAAATTATCGGACCGGATGAAAAAAGTAAATTTAACATGAAGGCAAAAGTTGGACCTTTCTGGATGAACCGAGAGAAAGTGGAATTGGAACATGCGCCTTTTCTTTACAAGCTGCTGTTACCCGAAAAGCAAAACGGGTCGGATCGGTTATCTTCATTGCCCGTTGGAATCAGAAATATAAAACGCCGAATCATAATGAAACCCAAACATCTTGATTTCGATAAAGTATTCGATCTGTTTGTACAACTTAAGAGTTCTGAAGAACTTTACCAGGAACTAAAGGGGGCCATCCGGTATTCACCGCAAACAGATGGAAAAAAATCGTTTAAGGCGAGCTTTTCCTTTCCCTCTTCAACTGCTCCAGGGAACTATCAGATCGTGGCAACCATTTTAAATGACGACGATCCGGAGGGAACTTCTGTCCATGATTATCGGGTTAAGGAAGTGGGCGTTATAAAGATGATTCGCCAGTGGGCGCTTAACAGGGAGCTTCTTTATGGCATTTTTTGCGTGTTCATCGCATTGTCTATGGGAGCTCTTATCGGGATCGTTTTTAAACGTGCAGAGACTCATTAATGCAATATTTTAGGAAGGCATTTCTTTCAGTCAGGCGACTTTTCGACAGGGAAAAGAAAGAACATATTCCTTTTTCCGACCTGTTTATGCGGTTTCAAGGTATTCTTCAGAAAAACAACGCCGCCATGAAGCTCATTGCCGATATGGGAGGCAAAGCAGGAGGAGATTTTGTATTTGACAGGAAATATCTGGAGGACAGCGTCAACGATCTAAAAGGGTACATTTTAAGCAGTGCATATGATCTTAATTTTATTACTGGCAACAAATACCTGGAAATATACGAGGTTATTGAGAACTTTGCCAAAGAACTCTATAGAGTGCTGGCCGGAAAGGCTGCGGCTCTTGATGGCAAAAGGATCTATTATCTGGAAGAGCTGGAAGAAGGAACGGAAGATGTTGTCGGATACAAGGCTTACCGCCTGTCCCGAATCGCTCACCTGCCCCATATAAATATTCCCCCTGGCTTTGTGGTGGCCATCGGGGCCTTCAGAGATTATCTGGCATATAATAATCTTTATGAGAAGATCACCAATATTATCGAGGCGTGTGCCCGGGAAGAAAAATCCGTTGAGTCCGTATCCAATGCCGCCCGGCTCATGATACTTGGAGGGGAAATCCCACCCGATCTCAGACGCGAGATCCTGAATGCCGCCAGTCAAATCTCCAATGGGAATGTGGAAAGCACCTTTTTTTGCGTTCGAAGCAGTGCGTTGGGAGAAGATGGTGATTTGAGCTTTGCCGGCCTTCATGATTCTTTTTTGAATATTCAACACGGCGAGCTGCTCTCCATGTTTAAAAGAGTACTGGCCAGCCTGTTCAATCAAGCCAGCTTGGAGTATCGGCTGCGGATGAATCTTTTTTCCATGGAATTGGCCATGGCAGTGCTTTATCAGACGATGGTCCGCAGTCGTGTAGCAGGTGTATTGTACACTCTCGATCCCAACGAACCGGAAAGACGGGAAAGTATTGTGAGTGGCAGCTGGGGGTTGGGCCAGGTTATCGTCGAAGGTCAGGGGGCTGCAGATACCTTCCGCATATCGCGAAATTCCCCTTATCGGATCATAGAGCAAACCATACAAAGAAAACCATTGATGATGGCTCCCTATGAGAAGGGACCTCTTAGCAGCGTGCCTGAAGAGCTTCAAAAAGAACCCTGTTTGACACAGAAGGAAGCAGAGGCGATCGTTGAGACAGGCCTGACACTGGAAAGATATTTTAAAAGGCCTCTTGATGTGGAATGGAGTATGGATGAGGAAGGACGACTATGGATACTGCAGGCGCGCCCAATGAAAATTCGTCGAACAAAACCCTCTTCCTATCCACAGCGGCGCAAAGCGCTTCAAGGTCACAAGATTCTGCTCAAGGGTCGCGGGGTGATCGCTTATCGAGGGATCGGTGCCGGACCGGTCTGGATATTTGAAGATGGCAGAGATCTCAGTGGGTTTCCCGCAGGCGCCGTTCTGGTGTCTCATTATGCCACACCTCTGCTTGCGAAAGTAATCCCACGGGCCAGTGCCGTCATTACCGATATCGGAAGCATTACCGGGCATATGGCAACGGTTGCACGTGAATTCAGAGTGCCTACGATCGTAGGTACAGACATCGCAACGAAAACGCTCACTTCCGAGCAGATAATCACGGTGGATGCCGAAAGAAATATAATTTATGAAGATCGTATCGAAGAGCTGATCCACCATCAACTGCTTGATGAACCAGCATTTGAAATTACGAGCGAGTTCAGATTGTTGCGGCGATTGTTGAAAAAAATCGCCCCTTTAACCTTAACTAACCCGGAGGATGCCAACTTTACCATTAAAGGATGTCGAACATTTCATGACATCATGCGATTTATTCACGAAAAGGCTTTTCAGGCGCTGGTGCAGGTCGGAAAAGATCCTCGCACATTGTTGCGCCAGGGCGGCAGAAGGTTGCGATCCTCCATTCCGCTAGACCTTATTCTCATTGATATAGGTGGCGGCATAAGCGAAGTTTCAGACAAGAACATCTACGTGGACCCGGATCAGATACGGTCATTGCCCATGAAAGCCATCTGGGAAGGATTGAGCTGCCCCCAAACATGGAGCATGGATCCGATTTCAGTGGACCTCAAAGGCCTCATCTCCAGCCTCAGCCGAACCCAGGGTGTGGAATACCTGGGAAATACTTTACCGGCAGTAAATTTAGGGGTTATCAGTGCCAACTATGTTAATTTGAGCTTGCCGCTGGGGTATCATTTTACTGCAATTGAAGCAAGCATAGGGGAAGCGCCGGAAAACAATTATGTTTCTTTTCGATTCGCTGGAGGTGTTACCGACATCACTCGTCGATCACGGCGAGCAGCCCTTTTGGCTGCCATATTGGAAAAATTCGGCTTTAAACTCGACATAAATGGAGATCTGGTGATCGCTCGGGCCACCCAGATGACGAAAGATCAAATCGAAAAGAATCTTCATCTTATTGGAAAATTAATTGGATTTACTCGACAACTCGACGTTCTTTTAAAGACCGACGAGGATGTCGATCGGTACTTTAAAGCATTCATTGCCCAGGCTGAAACCTCGAATCAACCAAACATAAAACAGAAGGAAGGATAGAGATGAAAAACACAACCGTATGCATACTGGATGACGAACCCATTGTCGGGGATCGCTTGAAGCCGGAGCTGGAGGATGATGGTTATACTGTTGAAGTTTTTACCGACAGTGCCAGTGCATTAAAGAGGATAAACGAAACCTGTTTTGATGTCTTTATCACGGATCTAAAGATGGAAGGGGTTGATGGTATGGGTTTTCTTGAAAAGGTAAAAGAGAAATGCCCCGGCAGTGAAGTTATCGTCATCACCGGCTATGGAACGATGGAAAGTGCAAGAGAAGCATTGATCAAGGGGGCCTACGACTTTATAGCAAAGCCTTTCAGAATTGGCGAGCTGCGCGCAGCAGTCAAACGAGCGAAAAAAAGAGCCCGTCGTCATCGTAAAGGTTGACCCTTCAATTACTCGCTGCGCCCGGTATTCCTTTCTTTTCGTAGAAACAGGGCTAAAGGAACCAGCAGTGCAGTTAAACATGCCAGCAGATAGAAGGTGTCGTTGAAGGCCAGCATGTTTGCCTGGCGGAGCAGTTCCCGATAAATGATCGCCAGAACCGTTGTAGGGTTTGCGAGCTCTGCGTGATGGGTTTCAAGCCATCCCAGAATTTGCTCCGAACGGATCTGGAATGCGGGTCGATACGGGTTTACGTTTTCAACCAGGAAATTCTGGTGGAATTGTGCGCGCTGAGATAGCACCGTCGTGCTCAGGGCCACCCCGAAACTGCCGCCCAGGTTTCTAAGAAGATTGAAAATACCCGATGCATTGCCCATCTGCTCTTTGGGGATGCTGACAAATGTGGCTGCTGCAAGAGGAACGAAAAATAGCCCAAGGCCCAGACCCTGGATAAGCCGCGGTATTGCAATTTCCATAAATCCCGCTTTAAGATTAAACCCGGACATAAGAAAGATGGAAAAGGCCATAATCATCAGCCCCAGCACAAGCAGGTTTCTTGGATTTACGCCTTTTTTCAACATCATACCTGTTACAGGCATGATGAAAAAACTGGCTATCCCACCTGGGCCCAGAACCAAACCCGCCCAGAACGCCGTATAGTTCATCAACTTTTGCAGATACAAAGGAAGCAGCACAATGCTGCCGAACATACACCCGAACCCGGTAAAGATATTCAGATTACCAACAAAGAAGTTTCGATTCTGGAAAACGCGAAGGTTGACCACCGGATGCGGGGTACGCATCTCTGTCATGATAAAAAGAAATAGCGAAATGGATGCCATCATGCTCAGTGTTACGATGAAATGTGAGCTGAACCAGTCCTCCCGCTGCCCTTTGTCAAGAACGATCTGCAAACATCCAATTCCTACCACCAGAAAAAAGAGTCCCCATTTGTCGAAATAAATTTTTCTGTGGCGAATGTATTCAGGGTCGTGCACAAAAAGTGTGACCAGGCAGATCGCCAGAAATCCCACGGGAAGGTTGATATAAAAAACCCATCTCCAGCTCAGGGTGTCTGTGATCCATCCGCCGATCACAGGGCCCAGGATCGGCGCTAACACCACGCCCATGCCGAACACCGCCATTGCCATGCCGTGTTCGGCTACCGGAAATGTTTCCAGCAAGATCGCCTGGGAAAGCGGCTGTAACCCTCCTCCGCCAAGCCCCTGAAAGATTCGTGCAACAATGAGAACCTGCAGTGTGGGGGCAGCCCCGCAGGCCAGCGAGCTGATGGTAAAGACAATGATCGAAATCAGAAGATACCGTTTTCTGCCGAAAATACCGCCAAGCCAGCCGGTAATAGGGATAATGATGGCGTTGGAGACAAGATAGGAGGTAAGTACCCAGGTGACCTCGTCCAGCCCGGCGTTGAGACTTCCCTGGATATGGGGAAGAGACACGTTCACCACACTTATATCCATCACCTCGATAAACGTGGGCACCATTACGGCGATGGCAACGAGCCATTTGTTTACCCGGGGCTGGCTTAACGAATCGCTTGTGATGGCTTTCATCGGTTCAGGGTTTCGGCATGGGAAAAACCAGCACCGCTCCACTGCGGTTTCGTGTATCCACGGTTACATCAAGCGATGCGCCTACTCTCAAGGGGTAGTTCGCAGGGGGTGGTGAATCCAGTCTTATTTTAACAGGTATTCGCTGTACCACCTTAATCCAGTTTCCGGTGGCATTCTCAGGCGGCAGGAGTGAAAATGCAGCGCCTGTACCGGCACGGATACCCACCACCCTGCCGGGGTATTCGTACCCGGAATATATATCCGCTTTAATCGTAACCGGTTGTCCAAGGCGAATGTTTTCAAGTTGGGTTTCTTTGAAGTTCGCTTCCACATAGACGTCTTGAAGTGGAACCACCGCCATAAGCGCCTGGCCCGGCTGGATGCGATCCCCTAACTGGATGTGCTTTTCTGCGATATACCCGGATATCGGAGCCGCTATTCTACAGTAGGAAAGATTAAGCTCGGCCCTCTTAAGGGAAGCCCTGGCCTCCTCGAGCTGCGCTTTTAAGCCCTTAAGTTCATGGCGCAGTACTTCGAGTCGATACCGATCGCTTTCTGCCACCCTAAGGGATGCTGCCGCTCGTTGTACTTCCTGTTCGATGGCTGCAAGTGAAGCCTTCACCGCTTCCAGCTCGGCATCGATGGCGTTGAGCCGCGCTTCGGCCTTGATCATAACCGTTCTGGCGCTATCTAACCGTTCTTCTGAAATGGCCCTTACGCGGAAAAGTTTATCGTAACGCCTGAAGTCCCGACGTGCCTTGTCCAAATCCGCCCGGGCTTCAATTCTCCGCCTTTCAAGTTGTTTCAGCCGATAGTTCCCTTCCTGTTTTTTGTCAATGGCCTGCTGAAAAATATTGGTCGCCGCCTGTACCTTGGCAGCGGTTTGGGTATCTGTGATCCGGATGGATACCGTCAATGCTTCGATCTTCGCCTGGATCCTTTTTACCGCAGCCCTTTCCCTGTCCACCGCAGCCTGATAGTCCCTTGGATCCAACTCCACCAGCACCTGATCTTTGGTTACCATCTGATCGTTTTCTACAAGCATCCGATGGACGGTTCCCGGCACGCGACTGCTGATACGGGCTGAGTCGGCCATCACATAAGCGTTGTCCGTACTGACCCAATAGCGTCCGTAAAAAAACCAGTAAGTACCATATCCGATGAGGCAGGCTGCAATAACTGTCAAAAAACCCAAAAGCTTCCATTTACGGGCTTGATTGTTCTTTTCCACAGAGGCGTTTTCCATTTTTTCTCCGGTGCAGCATATGGTCTTGTTTGCATACCCCACAGGCGAAAGCCCTTTTAGAGCGCCCTTAAAGAGAATGAAACCCTGTTTGAACTGTCAAAAAAAGAGTTTAACCTGGATTTTTTCTATCCTATTTTATTTTCGTATTCAAGTTTCCAAGGTGGCCATGGGTATTTTGAGTGCTATGACGGTGAGCAGCGCATATCATTGCTGGTGAAGCGAATTGGATCCCTGTTTATGCATGTGGCAACCGAAAAAACCGGAGGCATCAGAGACTTCGGTTTAAAGCCCCACACCCTCATCGACTCCCAGCATGATGTTCATATTCTGTATGGCAGCACCCGACGCGCCTTTTCCCAGGTTGTCAAACCGGGAGCTTATGAGAACCTGCTCTTCGTTTCCGAAAACAAAGATTTCAAGCCGGTTGGTACCGTTGCATGCGGTTGCGTCGAGAAAACCTCCATCGAGATTGGATTCTTCCTGAAAGGGCATCACCGATACAAACCTCTGGCCTTCATACCAGGCTGCAAGGGTTCTGTGAATCCCAAGCGGGGTTTTCTCTTTGTTCAAAAGCCTTGAGAAGAGGGGAACCGAAACTATCATACCGCTGTGAATATTGGCTACAACAGGCATAAACAGCGGTGGGTAAGCCAGGCTGTTGATAGCCTGCATTTCTGGCAGATGTTTATGATTAAGCGTTAGTGCATAAGGCCGGGGGCCGCGAATAGCTTCTGTAAGCTCCCCCTGTTCATAGACAGCAATCAGTTTCGTACCGCCACCGCTGTACCCTGTCAGAGAGTGGCAGGTGAGCGGATAGTCTCTTGGAACAATTCTCAGTTGTACCAGAGGATAGACGATCACGTTAAACCCGGTGGCATGGCATCCGGGAACAGCAACGCGCCTGGCAGAGGAAATCTTCTCCCGCTGGGCGGCGCTCAGTTCGGGTATGCCGTAAACCCAGTCCGGATGGGTACGATGGGCTGTACTGGCATCGATGATTCTCGTTTTCGGGTTGGTGGCAAGAGCCGCCGACTCGCGGGCTGCCTCATCAGGAAGGCATAAAAAGACAATATCGGCACTGTTGATACATTCCTGCCGGGCTTTTATGTCTTTACGCCTGTTAGGATCGATCACGATCAGCTCAATGTCATCTCTTCCGGAAAGCCTTTCATGGATCTTAAGGCCGGTTGTACCGGCCTGCCCGTCAACGAAAACAGTCGTCGTCATTTGCAATTCTCCATTCTAAAGAATCGGTACGATTTAATCTCATCCCCTACCCCTGGATCGCCTGGTGCCTCAATATGGGTTTTCACCCGCATGTGGTTACTTGCAAAGCAGCTCGATCATCTTTGAAAACACAGCTACAGCCTTCTGTAACTGTTCGATATCGATCCACTCCCCCTTCGTATGGGCCTGCTCGATACTGCCGGGACCCAGGATCACCGGTTCGGTGAACTTCTGATAAGCTTCGGCCTCTGTGCCATAGGATACGGTTACAGCTTTTGGAATTCCGGTGACACGGCAGGCCGTTTGTATCACTTCTGCATCGGGGCTGATGTAGAAGGGCTCGAGGATTCGGTGCTCCACTTCAAGGCCGTATGCTTTGGCCTTATCTTCAATCATCGCCATCTGTTCATCGTGGTGGTCATTTGGCATAAGCCTCAGGCTTAACCGTACAACCGTTTTGGCAGCAGTGACATTCGGACGGCAGTTGCCGTCGTCTATGGTCATGTTAAAGCCGTTGGTCGGGGGGTTAAACTCGTGGTTTTTAAACCGTTCCGTGTTGCGAAAAACAGGTACCAGCGCGGCCATATCGGCAAGGAAGGGAGCTATGATAAAATTGGCAGACACCCCTTTTTCGGTGCTGGTATGGGCTGCCTTGCCGTGGGCGGTCACCGTGATGAGTGCTCCTCCCTTGTGGGCATAAACAGGTACCATCCCGGTAGGTTCAGCCACGATGGCATTTTCGGGCCAGTTATCCTCCAGCAGGGCTGAATGCTCAATTATGTATCGTGCACCTACATGGCCGTTTTCTTCATCGGCTGTCGTCACCAGGTATACCGGTTTGCTAAGTTGCCCGTGTGCTGCGGTTGCCGCTGCAATCAAGGTAGCGGCCAGCGGACCTTTCATGTCACAACAGCCTCTTCCGATCAGCTTGTCCTGCTGGATCACAGGATCGAATGGGTTCCACCCACAAGGATCTCCATGGACGGTATCGGAGTGGGAGAAAAATCCAAGGCCTCCTTTGCCGTTGCCTAGTTTTGCGATGAGATTTACTTTTTCCTCACCCAGAGCATCCACATAACTTAACCGTTCCACCGTAAAGCCGTGCTCTTGAAGCCAGCTTTGTAAAAAATCGCTGATGGCTGCATTGCTGCGAGTCGTCTCCGATGGAATCGAAACCAACTGTTTTGCCAATTTTGTTACTTCATCAGGAATCATAAGTTGTGTATGATATAGGCGCTTAACAACATCATATCGACAATTTGTTGTCGTTATTGAATTACATGCTTTTGATAAGCGTTTATAGTGAACTAAAGTTTAAAGTGGAACTAAAGTTAAGGAATTTGGTCTATTTTTAAAATGAAAGAGCGAAGCGATACCTTAACTTTAGGCACTTTAGGCACTTTAGATCACTTACAACTGGGTTCTTATTTCAACTGTCCCCAAAGGGGCCACTTTTTCCGAGCAAACTCTCGGGAAAAGCATAGATCACTTACAACTAAGTTCTTATTTCAACTGCGCTTAAAGGTACCTCTTTTTTGGAGTAAAATTTCTGAAAAAGCGTAGTTTTTTAATCATTTTTCTTATGCGAACCTATTGGCATTGTCAAGCTGCTCCCATTTTTGCCAGCCATTTTCGGTAAATCTTAGAAGAAGCCGGATGATCGAAATTATGGTTTTATGGCGTTCAAGAAAACTTCCTTTTTCCGCCCGGTATAAAACCAAAGAAGCACTGCCATCAGTAGTCCTATCAGGTTATTTAACGCACCCGGTATCAACAGCATGGTTCCTGCTATGATCAACCCCACCCTGAGGGGGGTTCGCAGAACAAGCCGAAAGTACCCCATAATCCCGGCAGACAGACATATAAGCGCCATGGCCGAGCGGGCCAGGGTTTGAATTGTCGATACCGGTGATCCGATGAGAACCAGGCTTGGGTCATAGACGAATAAAAAGGGGATGAGAAATGCAGCAAAGCTCAGTTTAAGGCCGATTTTTGCGGTGTCTATCCAATTCGCTTCTGCCATTCCCGATGCAATAAAAACCGCCCCACAGACCGGTGGCGTCACCGCTGAAAGGATTGCAAGATAAAATACAAACAGATGGGCGGCAAGAGGAGGTACACCCAGTTCGATAAGCGCAGGCCCCCCCACTTACCATGGCCGGTTGGAACTGTCAAATATTGTCGTGTTCTCCGGGGATCTTAAATATGGAGGCAGGAGCGTATCCATTGAACAAAATCTCTATTAAAATTGACAGCCAGGCATCTTGTTCAATATAATAATATAAATTTCTCGTGTTTTGCACCCCTGTTTTATCGTAAAATAGCGAATGACTCCAATATGAACCGATTTTTGAAGATAGAGACCTTCTACCGGGTTTTCAGAGACGTTAGCACATCTGTGCACTCCGGTACGCGGGTTAAAGAAGTATTGGACCTGGTTGTCAAAAAGACCACTGAAGCCCTGAGCGCCAAGGGAGCCCTTCTTCGAATTCTCAACCTGGAAACCCATCAACTGGAACTGGGCGCATCCTATGGTTTAAGCGACCGATACCTGTCGAAAGGTCCTGTTTCTTCAGAAAAAATGATCACCGATTTATATAGGTTAAACAAGGTTATCATAATTGAAGATATTCTTACGGATTCCCGGGTCCAATATCCTCAGGAAGCCTGGCAGGAAGGAATCCGTATGATGCTGGATCTGCCGCTTACGCTCGGAAACCATGTGGTGGGGATTCTTAGAATTTTTTTTGCGGAAAAGCGAACCTTTACCGAGGAGGAATTAAGCTTTGTGGTTTCTATCGCCGAGCAATCCGCTTTGGCCATAGACAAGGCGCGTATCATCGAAGCGCAACAGGCCCGATATGACCAACTTGCCATTCAAACCGAAAAGCTTTCGGCTCTGGGAAGAATGGCGGCTGCAATCGCCCATGAAATTAACAATCCATTGGCGGGAGTCCTGTTGTATGCTTCAAACCTGGTCAAAAAAGTGCCGGACAAAAGTCAGCTGAAGGAAGGTCTGGAGGTCATTATTCGTGAAACTGTAAGATGCAAAAGCATCATTCAAGAGCTCCTTGAATTTTCCAGAGATCGCGAGCCAAGAAAAACGCTATCCAACATCAACAGCATCATCGAAAAGGCTTTAAGAATCCTTGAAAATGAATTTCGACTCCAGCATATCAGCATTGAAAAGCGATTGTCTGATGAAATTGAAAATACTTTCCTGGATGAAAATCAGATTGAGCAGGTATTTGTAAACCTGTTGCTTAACGCCATTCAGGCCATTGAAGAAAACGGGCAAATTATCATTAAAAGCTTTTTGAGTCCGGATCGCAACCGGGCAGTGATAACCATCGAAGACACGGGATGCGGAATCCCGCAGCAACACCTGTCAAAGATATTCGAACCCTTTTTCTCCACCAAAAAGAAGGGAACCGGTCTCGGACTTGCCGTAAGCTATGGAATTATTCGAAACCATGGGGGAAATATCACGGTAACCAGTCAGTGTGCCCAGGGGACGTGTTTTACAATAGAAATTCCTATCTTGCGGAAAGATTCCTCCAAAGGGGCAAATCTATATGAACGCCGATGCACCTCATATCCTGATAATTGATGATGAGCCGGTCATCTGCAGCGGCTGCTGCCTGGTGCTCTCCGACAACGGTTACACCGCCAGTGGTTGTCAGACCGGTAAAGAGGGTCTCAAGGAAGCAAAAGAGGGTCACTGCGATATTTTGCTGCTTGATATGAAGCTTCCCGATATGGACGGTATGGAAATCCTGAAAGCGGTTCACGCGGAAAAGCCGGGTATTCCCATTATTGTGATGACAGGCTACTCAACGGTTCAAAACGCCGTAACGGCAATGAAACTGGGTGCTTTTGATTACATTGCAAAACCTTTTACCGACGATGAGCTTCTGATGGCCGTTAGGCGAGCAGCGGAAAAGAAACGGCTGGTGGAAGAAAATCTTTCCTTAAAAAAAGAGCTGATCGATCGGTTCGGTTTCAGTAACATTGTTGGGGAAGATCCTCAAATCCTTCGGATCTTCGAAGAAATCAAAAGAGTGGCTCCAACCGACAGTACAGTTTTGCTGTGCGGGGAAAGCGGAACAGGGAAGGAACTTTTTGCAAGAGCGATTCATGCCCACAGCAGGCGATCGGCGCAACAATTCGTTGCGGTGGACTGCAGCACCCTTGTATCGAGCCTGTTGGAAAGCGAACTGTTCGGTCATGTGAAAGGGGCTTTTACGGGAGCGGTTCAGGATAAGGCTGGCATTTTCGAGGTGGCCGACAAGGGCTCCCTCTTTCTGGATGACGTGGCAAACCTGACAATGGAAATTCAGGCCAAGCTGCTGCGAGTGCTGGAAACACAGGAATACAAACCAGTGGGTGCAAGCAAATCGAAGCGAACCAATGCCCGGGTTATCGCGGCCACCAATCGGGATTTAAAAAAAATGGTTGGTGAAGGAACCTTCCGGGAAGACCTGTTTTATCGGTTGAATGTGTTTCCCATTTTTCTTCCTCCGCTTCGTGAGCGAAAAGACGATATTCCAAGGCTCGCCTACCACTTTCTCAGACACTTTAGCCGAAAAACCGGAAAGCGAATAAAAGGTTTTTCAGACGATGCCCTGGAATTGCTCGTACACCATGATTGGCCCGGCAATGTCCGACAACTGAAAAATGTTATCGAGCGACTTGTGATCATGGCAGATCAGACGACTCTGGATCTAATTTACATTCTGGATCATCTTCACAGAAAACGAATTGGGAAAAAAGGGGCTATTCCAGAAACCTTAAAGGAACTCAAGGCGTTAAAAAAACAGGTTCTGGAAGAAGACTTCGGACAGACCGAAAAAGCATTTTTGATTCAAGCACTCAAAGCCTCTAATGGAAACGTCACCCGGGCAGCCAAAAAGGTGGGAATGCAGCGCTCCAATTTTCACGCCCTCATGAAAAAACACAATATTTCCGCCAAAAACTCACCTTAGCAAGGCAAATCAAACAGGGCCTCCAGCTTGAACCGAAACAGTGAGCCCTATTGAATTGCGCTTTGCGCACCCCTTGGAGGATTGAAGACCCTGCAGCCCTGCTTAAGCGGAATCTTCCAATATCACGCTCAGCAGGGTTGGACTCTTAACCGCCGCATTTTAAGCCATCCAGTCCTTGCACCGACACGATTACCCAAACTTGTGAATATTTTTTTATACAGATTTCAACCCCCTGAAATCATGTCTAAAATTATCCAGCATTCCAAAAACATATGTATATCTCTTTATACAAACAGATGTGCGTAAAGCGTAGAGGGCTAGTACCCATTGAATATAACATATTGAAAAAACAACAAAATAATTCTTTTCCTGCTCTCTGGCAAAATCAGGAAATGGTATGGAAGTTGCTCTTCAAAAAGGTGTTGCCCCCATTGTTAGTGAATCTTTCAAAAGGAGGTATGTTCATGAATGCGTCCCAGCCATCCAAAGCACCCGCATCGTCCCGAATTCTTCTGATGGAAGATGAGCCCACCGTGGCACAGGGGCTTCAAATTGCTTTGCAGGAAGAGGGATATGATGTGTATCTTGCACAAACAGGTAAGAGCGCACTGGATAAAATACGCCAAGGCGACTTTGATCTTCTCATGGCCGACCTGCGATTGCCGGACATCGACGGTATGGATGTAATAAAACAGGCAAAACGAATACGACCCGAAACAGCGGTGATAGTGATCACTGGATATGCAACCGTTCAATCCGCCGTGGAGGCCATGAAAGAGGGAGCCGTTGACTATCTGGCCAAACCCTTTACAGATGACGAGATTATAGATTCCGTGAGAAAAGTACTTGAAAGGGTGGCTACGAAAAAGCCTCCGGCTTCTGGAAAGGATGCGACATCCGGTGGTGAAGATATAAAATTGGATCGGATTGAATCTGAGAAACATGCCCATATTCTGTTAATGGAAGATGAACTCAGTCTGGCAAACGGCTTGAAGATGGTTCTGGCCGAAGCGGGATATGAAGTGGTTCTGGCGCCAACAGGAAAAACCGCTCTTGATATTGTCACGCGAAACGGTTTCGACATTTTGCTGGCGGACATAAAGCTGCCGGATATCGATGGCATGGAAGTTATCAAGCAGGTCAGGGAAAAAAAGCCTGATGTCCAGGTCATTGTAATTACTGGATATGCAACCGTATCTTCAGCAGTTGAGGCAATGAAACTGGGCGCTTTTGATTACCTCGCCAAACCATTTACCGATGAAGAAGTAAAAACTGCTGTAGAAGGCGCAGTAAGGCAAAAACAGGAAGCTGCGATCCGGGCCCTTCTTGGTAAGCTAGATACACAGGAGGGAAAACTGATTCAAAAACGTGAAGTCCTTCGGGTTCTGGACAGGGCTTCTCAGGATGAGCGTTTCTGGCGAGCATTGTCAGAAAGCGGCTCCGAAGCATTAAAGGGCTATGTGCTCTCAACCGAAGCAAAGGCCGCCATAGTATCGGGAGATTTAAATTGGATTGTTGAACATGTGGGTGAGCTCAGCGACGAGCAGCTTAAGTGGATCTTCGGCCGGTTGCAGATGGAGCGGTGGTGAAAGGAGGCTGTTATGGAGAATCGAAAATATGAATCCCAACACGCGTGCAGTTCAAGAGATGGAGAGGTGGCAATCTCCAGAATTCTAGAAGTTTCAAAGAGCAAACCCGAAGAGCTTATCCCTATGCTACAACGGGTCCAGTTGGAATTGGGTTACCTGCCCGAAAAGGCACTGTTAGAGATTGCCCGCATAACAGGACTGCCTCCTGCCACTGTCTATGGGGCGGCCACGTTTTATACGCAATTTCGATTTCATCCTGCGGGCAAACACACTATTCGAATATGCAGGGGAACAGCCTGTCACGTGAAGGGGTCCGACAGGATACTTTCCGATATCGAAACTCATTTTAAGGTGGCACCTGGAGAAACCACCGAAGATCGTCTTTTTACTCTTGAGACAGTGGCCTGTTTTGGATCCTGTGCACTGGCCCCGGTGGTGCTTGTAGATGATTCGGTGAAAGGACGCATAAGCCCAACAGATATCCGTAGAATCCTCTTAGAGATGGCGGAAAAACCGGAAAAGGATTCTCCGAACAAAAGCGAATGAAGGAGAGACAATGGATTTCACCTCCATGCAACAGAAAGCCAAGAGGCAATGGGAATTGTTGAAAAACCTTCCTCAACCCCTTATCCACGTAGGCATGGGAACCTGTGGAAAGGCAGCAGGCGCTAAGGAAGTATCTGATGCCTTAAATCAAACACTTAAAAGAATGCATCGGTTGGGTCGCATCCTAAGTGTAGGATGCATCGGGATGTGTTATCTGGAACCTCTTATCGCCGTGCGAAAGCCCGGCCGACCGTTCATATACTATGGAAATGTGTCACCCGAAAAAGCGGAAACCATTCTTGGAAGTTACCTTGAAGATGATGATCCTAAGAGTCAGTGGGCCGTTTGTACACTCGGAGAAGGAAAGGTCGATGACCTGCCCGCGTTTTCCGAACTTCCCATGATAAAACCTCAGGTTCGCATTGCATTGCGCAATTGCGGATTGATTGATCCAGAAAATATCGATCACTATATCGCTCGCGGAGGGTATGGCGGCCTTAATAAGGCGCTGTCAATAAAACCCGATGCGGTCATACTGGAAATAAAAAACTCTGGATTGAAAGGACGCGGCGGAGCAGGATTTCCTACGGGGGCAAAATGGGAGTTTGCAAAAAAGGCACTTGGCAAAACAAAATATATCGTCTGCAATGCCGATGAAGGGGACCCAGGAGCATTTATGGATCGATCCCTTCTGGAAGGAGATCCCCATTCGGTTTTGGAGGGAATGCTGATCGCAGCGTATGCCATCGGGGCTCAGGAGGGCTTCATTTATATTCGGGCAGAATATCCACTGGCCATTGAACGGATTGAGATCGCATTGAAGCAAATGGAGAAATACGGTCTGCTGGGAAAAAACATTCTGGGATCTGGCTTTCAATTCAATATTCACATCAAAGAAGGTGCGGGGGCCTTTGTATGCGGGGAAGAAACGGCTCTGATTGCTTCAATACAGGGAGGTCGTGGAATGCCCCGTTCACGCCCGCCTTTTCCTGCCCATTCAGGGCTCTGGGAAAAACCAACCAATATCAATAACGTGGAAACGTTGAGCAATGTTTCGGCCATTCTGCAACGAGGAGCCAAATGGTATGCAAGCTTCGGTACCGATAAAAGCAAAGGAACAAAGACATTTTCGCTTGCAGGCAAAGTGAATCGAACGGGGCTTATCGAAGTTCCAATGGGAATCACATTAAAAGAGATCATTCAAGACATCGGAGGTGGTATTCCTAATGGAAAAACGCTCAAAGCGGTTCAAACAGGCGGCCCCTCAGGAGGGTGCATCCCTGCAACCCTCAACCACCTCTCTGTGGACTATGAATCGCTTACTTCAGCCGGTTCCATCATGGGTTCCGGAGGTATGGTGGTCATGGATGAGGATACCTGTATGGTCGATATTGCTCATTACTTCTTATCCTTCACCCAGAATGAATCTTGCGGCAAATGCATACCCTGCCGGCTCGGGACAAAACAGATGTTGGATATTCTTGAAGATATCCGTTCGGGCAAAGGAAAACCCGAGGACCTGGAGCTGCTGGAAAACCTAAGCCTGACCGTCAAGAAGGGCTCTCTGTGCGGGCTTGGGCAGACAGCACCGAATCCGGTTCAAACCACCCTTAAGTATTTCCGTGAAGAATACGAATCCCACGTGAAGAAAAAGAAATGTCCTTCGGGCGTATGCAAGCCGCTTTTTCACTACGATATCGACATTGAGAAATGCACTGGCTGTATGGTGTGCGCCCGCAAATGCCCCGGTGAAGCTATCACGGGAAAAAAGAAAGCACCTCACGTTATTGATCAGCAAAAGTGTATTAAATGTGGTGAATGCTATCAGGTATGTAAGTTTGATGCAGTATTGATTGTTTAATGTTTTTTGCAAACGCGTTGAACCATCAAACGATAAGGTGGAAAACTTGAAAAGGAGAAAGTCCCTGTGGAAAGGATAACGCTTACCATTGATGGCCAAGAAATAACGGTACCTAAAGGAAATTCTGTATTAGAAGCAATTGAGCATGCAGGTATCTATGTTCCCACACTCTGTCACGATCCGGACCTGAAACCTTTTGGAGCCTGTCGGCTGTGTATCGTTCAGATCGAAGGGCTAAGAGGGCTTCCCACCGCCTGTACCACCCCCGCTAAACAGGGGATGATTGTTACCACCGAAACCGAAGAAATACAGGAGGTTCGGCGATCCGTCGTTGAACTTGCCATCGCCAACCATCCCTATGAATGTCTTGTTTGTGATAAAGCCGATGATTGCAGGCTTCTTGCGGTTGCAAAATACCTGGGTGTAAAAAAAGAAAAGATAAATCACCTGCGTCGTTCGTCCATTAACAAAACACTGGACACATCCAATCCGGCTTATGATTTTGATCCGAACAAGTGCATCCTCTGCGGCATATGCGTACGCACCTGTCATGAAATTCAACAATTAGGCGCTATCGATTTCGCTTACCGCGGCTTTCAAACCAGAATAAGCCCTTTTGCGGGCAAACCTCTGGCACAGTCTTCATGCGTGACCTGCGGGGAATGTGTGGAAAGATGCCCCACCGGAGCGCTCACATCGAAACAGGTCATTGCTCCCCAAAAAGAAGTTCGAACTATTTGCCCTTATTGCGGGGTCGGCTGCAACATTTATCTGGGTGTTCGCGGTCAGAAAATCGTTCGAGTCAGAGGTATCAAAGAAAGTAAAATAAACCATGGGGGGCTGTGTGTGAAAGGCCGATACGGCCTTGATTTCATCAACCACCCGGATCGATTAACACAACCCTTGATCCGAAATAGAAACACCCCCAAAAACGCTATTCTCGAAAATCCTCGCGAGGCCTTCCGCGAAGCGCAATGGGATGAAGCATTGGAACGAGTGAAAGACAAACTCTCCTCTACGCTTCAAACCCATGGACCCAATGCGATCGGCGTATTGAGCTCCGCCAAATGCACCAACGAAGATAATTATGTCATACAGAAATTCGCGCGGGCCGTTTTGGGAACCAACAATGTGGATCATTGCGCGCGGCTCTGTCATGCTTCCACCGTAACGGCTGCCCTGGCGGCTTTCGGCAGCGGGGCCATGAGCAATTCCATTGCCGATATCGATAAGGCAGATCTTCTCTTTGTCATCGGATCCAACACAACCGAATGCCATCCCATTATCGGAAGAAGGATCAAACGTGCCGTTCGGTCAAACGGAGCCAAATTGATCGTGGCCGATCCTCGTGGCATTGAACTGAGCGAAATTGCGTCGGTTCATCTAAATCACAGACCCGGTACCGATGTAGCATTACTCAATGGAATCATGCATCAAATCGTAACAGATGATCGATACGACAAGAAATTCGTCAAACAACGCTGTGAGGGATTTAACCCCTTCCTGAAATCGCTGAAAGAGTACCCCCCTGAAAAAGTAGCAGAAATCACCGGGGTGCCAATGGATAAGATCCGGTATGCTGCAGAGCTTTTTGAAAAGGCCGGCCGCGCGATTATTCTATACGGCATGGGGATCACCCAGCATACTACCGGGACGGATAACGTTCTTGCCATTGCCAATTTATTGATGCTTACCGGCAATTTAGGCCGGGAAGGTACCGGCTTTTCTCCCCTGAGAGGACAAAACAATGTTCAGGGGGCCTGTGATTTGGGAGCGCTTCCAAATGTATACCCGGGATATCAGCGCGTGGACGATCCCAAGGCAAAGGCGAAGTTTGAAGAGGCATGGCATTGCAAACTGGACGATAAGCCCGGGCTGGCTCTTACGGAAATGTTCCAGGCCGCTTCTTCGGGTCGACTGAAGGCGATGTATATTATGGGTGAAAATCCCATGTTAAGCGAGCCGGATCTTCAACATGCAAAAGAGGCGATGGCAAAACTGGATTTTCTTGTAGTTCAGGATCTATTCCTCACGGAAACAGCTCAAATGGCGGACATCGTGTTACCGGCATCCAGCTTTGCGGAAAAAGACGGAACCTTTACCAGCACGGAAAGGCGGGTCCAGCGCGTTCGTAAGGCCATCAATCCACCGGGACAGGCCAGGGTAGACTGGGAGATTATTGCCGATATCGCGGCCCGTATGGGATCCTCTTTCAACTTTGAAACCAGTGCCGATATCATGTCTGAGATTGCAGAACTCACCCCCATATACGGTGGTATCACCTATGATCGGCTGGAGAAAAACGGCGGACTACAATGGCCATGTCTGGACCACCGACATCCGGGCACCCCCTTTCTTCATAGGGAACGGTTTGCCCGCGGCCGGGGTAAATTTCATGAAGTGCACTACAGACCACCCGCCGAATTGCCTTCTACTGATTACCCTCTTGTGCTTACCACCGGTCGCATACTGGAACACTGGCATACCGGCAGCATGAGCCATCGTTCCCGTGTTCTGGAGGCCCTGGCGCCATTTAGCAGTGTTGAGATCAGTCCGGTAGATGCAGCCAGACTGGGCATTCAAGAAGGAGACCTGGTCACAGTAAGTTCGCGCAGGGGAAAAGTCCAGACCAAAGCCAAAGAAACACCTCGTGTGGCCCCTGGACTGGTCTTTATGGCCTTTCATTGGACAGATGCACCGGCCAATGTTTTGACCAATCCGGCACTTGACCCGATGGCAAAAATCCCGGAGTTCAAGGTATCCTCTGCAAAGGCCATCCTGACTGTTTTGGAAAAGGCAGCCGAGGATAATGCATTTTTCGCCGCTCTTGCCGAAAACCCAATGCAGGCGCTAAGTTCCTTCGACCTAAGCCCCGAGCAAAAAGCCGCTCTTGCATCCGGTGATATCACGGCAATCGAAAAGTGGGTGGGACCGCTTGATGATCGTTTGAAAACCTGGCTTAAGGCACGGCTTGAAATGGAACGGTGGTAGAGGACCATAGGATCGATTTCATTAAGAAATTCAAGGTTCGCACCCCTAATCGTTTAAGCGGTAACAAAGCAGTTTTTTGTGGATACAATATCAGGTATGGAGCCGATAAGGTTGGTTTCACTGGATTTGCTTCATAGTTCAAACAGCCAGTGCACCGGAGGGCGGCCGGCAACAGGTGATCGGAAGCTCATAAGACAATCCCCCAGCAGACAGCCCAGGTAAACCGTGCGTAAATCGCTTCCGCCAAAAGCCAGACTGGAAATGTTTCTAAGTTTCTTGCTCTTGATCTGATCCAGATCGGGTCGGCCCATCTTCCCTGAAATGAAGGCCTCTTCGACATCGTTTAGATGTTCAGGGTTCGCATCCTCCAGGATGGTTTGCGGTTTTCCCTCAGGGCTTACACGGATGACCCGGTTGCTCACCACACTGGTGATCCAGATGCCGCCCTGCTGGTCTAACGTTAGGCCATCGGGAAAGACCCCATGTCCGAAAGTGACTACCGTCTCCTTTCCGGACAGCGATCCCTGCTTACCGACACGGAAACGACTCAGGCGACGTCCGAAGGTTTCGTTTACGTAAAGCCAGCTGCCCGAGTCGTCAAGCTGTATTTCATTGGTATACCCAAGTCCGTCGGCGACAATACGTGCCCCGTGCCGGTACCCGGTTTCCCATACCTGCGCACCAACCGCTTCCTGGCCGCCATTAAAAATCGGATTGGAAACAACCAGCAGCAAAACCAGTGGTTGCACTGGATGCAGAGGCTTGATCTTGAAGCCCGCCTCTCGTGCCGGCCCCGCTTCCCCCTGGATCGAACGAGGGCATCTGGACGGTCTGACCGTGCGGGTCAGCCTGGATTCAGCAGGCGCACCCTTCATGGTAGACGTGATGAATAATTGCGGTTGCTATCATTTTTTCCTGCCGCAAAGAGAAAGGGTCAAACAGATCATCCCCCAGCCTATGGCCACGGACGCGTTTGTTCCTCGGTGGTTACCGGCGGATTTCCCGCACAAACCGCTCAGCCTGTGGATAAACTCCGGGTGGCATCTTGTCAATCATGGGGCAGCAGAAAATTTACCCTCCAGTTACAAGGTTTACCAGCTTTTACCTTATGAGAGCATCGAAATGCTGCCGCGTACCGGGTCGACCACGGCGAGCATTTTTGATGCTGCAGGCATTGCCAAGAATTCCAGCCGCATTGAACCGCTGATTCTTTTCTCCATGGGGATTCCAGCGATCGGCAGCATGCGCCAGAGGGGCCACCACGCGATCAAGCTTGTAGGACGCGAGCATTTTGATGATCCAGAGATATTTAACCGCAATTTTGAGTTTGGTTATTAAATTGATAGAACAATTTCACAAAGCCAAAATTCCTTTCTTTCGAACTGTTGGAGCCGATGCCGAGCTAAATGCCTGGCGCAGTTTTCCTACTTCCCTGCCTGATCTTTTCAGAAGATTTTCCACTGTGATGTTATATTTTAAAAGGGGCACATATACTTGGCATTGAAAGCGTTTACAATCTCAAGCAAATCCGGGGGCAGTTTGCTTTTAACCTCTTCAACAATCCATAAGGGTATTTTTTTGTAATAGGCCTGGGCGATCCCTCCTGCAATGCAGGCCATTGTATCGGCATCACCGCCCAGGGATATGGCTTTCCTGACAGCATCCGTGTAATTTTCCGAATCAAGAAAAGCGATAATGGATTCAGGAACCGATCCCTGGCAAGATACATCGAACACGTAACCAGGTCGTATCTCTTCAACGCTTCGATTCAAATCATAGCCAAATCTTCCTGATATTTCCCTGCGAATTGTGTACTTGTCCTCTCCTTTTCTTGCCAGGTAAATCGCAAGCGCGACCGCTTGCGCACCCTTGATCCCTTCCGGATGGTTGTGGGTGACGCCGGCAGATCTTCGCGCATGATACAAAACCTCTTTGACTGATTCGTAAGCAAACCCTACCGGGGAGACTCGCATGGCAGAGCCGTTGCCGAAGCTGTAATAGGGTTTGTGATCCCATAACCAGACCCACCGCCGAAAGGCGCCCCCATAGGGCAGATCAGGATATCTCTGAGCGAACTCTTTTAGTGATAAAGCCATGTCGGCATCATTCAGGATCGCATACGCTGTTGCTACGGTTAAAACCGTGTCGTCTGTAAAAGCAGAAACGATCAGATCAAAATCAGTGTGCTTGATGGGATAGTTTTCATAGGGAGAGCCGATCATGTCCCCTGCAATTGCGCCGATCATCTTATGCCTCGCTAAAGTGCTGGATACTCTGTTTGTGGTTATGGGATTATTTAGCCGCTAGGCGCTTAACAACATCATATCTACAATTTGTTGTCGTTATTGAATAACATGCTTTTGATAAGCGTTTATAGTGAACTAAAGTTTAAAGTGAGCTAAAG
>JAFDFZ010000264.1 GCA_019309565.1 Deltaproteobacteria bacterium | reverse complement strand
CACAGAAGGGGTGGTTCGTGCTGGCAAGCGCTGGGAAGACTCAAGGGAAATGAAGATAGTCGAACATCTGGTAGAAGAGAAACGATATTTTAAAGATGCAGAAGAAAATATATGCGATTGTCTTGAGATTTCGGTTTCAGATACCGGAATCGGTATAGCGCCGGAGGATCAGAGCCGTATCTTCAATGCTTTCGAGCAGGTCGACAGTTCGGTAAGCCGGCGATACCAGGGCACCGGCCTTGGATTGTCTCTTACCAAAAAGCTGGTGGAACTTCATGGAGGCAAGATTTGGGTTGAAAGTGAAGGACTAGAGAAGGGAAGCACTTTTCGGTTTATTATTCCAGTTTACCCGGTTCATTAAAGGATCATTTATGAAAGAGAAAACCATTCTTGTGATCGAGGACGATGAGATGAATCTTAAACTGGTAAGAACGCTCCTTAAGGTGTGCCGCTACGGGGTTATTGAAGCAATGGATGCGGAAAATGGAATAGAGCTGGCCCGAGAACATCACCCCGACCTGATATTAATGGACATTCAGCTGCCGGGGATGGATGGTTTGAAGGCTACCGGTATAATTAAAAACGACCCGGATTTAAAGGAGATTCCCGTGGTCGCTATTACGGCCTTTGCCATGGAAGGCGATGAGGAAAAGGCGCTGAAGGCAGGCTGTGACGGATACATTGTAAAGCCGATCGATACCCGCAAGTTCTGTGCCACCATTGAAACGTATTGCAACAATAAGGGCAAAGATATCGATTCTGGCAAGGAGGTTTCATGAAGCAGAAGAATACACTTCTGATTGTGGATGATGATCCATTGAATGTGAAGCTTATGGCCAAGAAGCTTTCCCAGCACCAGTACAACATTCTTATGGCCTATGATGGTGAAACCGCAATCGCCAAGGCCAGAGCGGAAAGCCCCGATCTCGTTCTTCTGGATATTATGATGCCTGGGCTCAGCGGGTATGAAGTCACCGAGATTCTAAAGAAAGATCCCAATACAAAAGATATTCCAATTATCCTGGTAACCGCACTTGATGGCACAGATGATAAGATTAAAGGGCTTGAGGCCGGAGCCGATGAGTTTCTTAACAAACCCGTGAACACAGCAGAGTTGCTTGCGCGGGTAAAATCGCTGCTTCGACTCAAGCTTTATCAGGATCAATTAAAAGCAAGGGTTCACTTCCAGGCTCTGGTTGCCAGCCCCGATGAGATGAAAAAAACACAGGCCGATCGCGTCAACCTGCCGACCATTCTGCTTGTCGATGATTGTGAGAAAGAGATTAGGCTGATCAAGGGTTATTTGCAGGCAGAGGCGTACCAGATAAAACAGGCTAGCACTGGAGAAGAAACCCTGTCTCGGCTTTTAAGAGAAAATATCGATTTGGTACTCCTGGATATCCTGCTTCCCGGCATGGACGGCTTTGAAGTTGTTCGGCGAATCCGGGAAATGGAAGATGCCAGAAACGTACAGATTTTGGCCATCACCTGCCTGCAGGATATGGAGAGCAAGGTCAAAGGCATCTCGCTTGGTGCAGACGATTACTTGATAAAACCGATCAACAAGCATGAGCTTAAGGTGCGCGTAAAAGCTTTGATTCGGAAAAAAGCATACCTTGATACGCTTCGAGATGATTACGAAACCGCAGTATATTCTGCCATTACGGATAAACTTACCGGGCTTTACAATCGTGCTTACTTCGAACATTTTTTGAAACTGGAAATCAAACGAGCCGATCGTCAAAAAGGACAGGTTGCTTTAATAATGCTGGATATCGATAATTTCAAGCAGTGTAACGATACGTTTGGGCATCTGGCCGGGGATGAGATACTCAAAACTCTGGGCAGACTGATTCGTGAGAATATCAGAGAAATTGATATGGCGGCCCGTTACGGGGGGGAAGAATTTTCCATTGTTTTGCCGAATACGGACAAGCAGGGAGCCATCACCGTTGCAAGCAGAATCTGCACCCTCGTTTATGATCATCCTCTGATGCCCGATTGCGTTGAGAAGAACATACGCTTGAGTGTCAGCATCGGGCTTTCGGTTTATCCGTCGGAGGCAGATACAGTGCAGCGGCTCATCCAAAACGCAGACCGTCAGCTCTATAGGGCTAAGCGCGAAGGAAAAAACAGGGTTTGTTATGTCTGCGAACCAGAATGCGGGGGGGGCTTAAAGGTGTCATCATCGGACAATCCAAATTTCTGACGGTGTTGAACCATGGAAAAATTAAGCGACCAAAGCAACAGTTATGAGATGGATGATAAATCCTTTGAGGTTGATTATCAGAAAGCCACGGATGCATCTTTTACAGACGGCCTGACAGGTCTTTTCAATCACGGCTTTTTTCAGATTTATCTCGATCGTGAAATCAAGCGATACGAGCGATATGGCACCGGTTTTGCGGTTGCCCTGATCGATGTGGACTGGTTTTTCTTTTACAACCACCGT
>JAFDFZ010000108.1 GCA_019309565.1 Deltaproteobacteria bacterium | reverse complement strand
GGAGCTCAACTGTGATATGGACAAGATATTGTGGCACCGTCGCGAAAGCAGGCGGAAACAGAGAAAACAAACATTGTCCTGGAGTCATGGAAGTCTCCTGTCTACTCGAAAATGACGGGCACGAAGTGAAGCATTAGCGCTATATTGAGTTTTTGGGAAAATGGGGAAGAAATTTTGTGAGAAAATTCCGGTTGCGAGGTGGAAAATGCAAATCTCCTAAAATCTTTTTATTCTCGATAAGTTGTAGAATTTCCGAGACGTTCGATTAGTGACATACTTTGGCTGGAAAAATGCAATCTAATCATTGATATCAGTCCACAGATTCGATATAGAAATAAGAAAAACATCCTCTGTGAACTCTACTGTCTTGAATGAATGAAGTGAATGGGCGGTCAGATAATAAATGGCATTCGGGGGGTTTTATCCCGGAACCCTGAACGCTTAAACCGCACTGCCAAGGTTTAAGATAATATTTCCTTTCTGAAAAAATTTTTTTGAAAAATTGCCTTCTAAAGCCGTAAAAACCAACAGACGGAAATCCTGTTTAAAAGATATGAACTTTCAAGTCGGTAATCATCAATCTAAATCAGGGGTTTGAAAGGGCTAAAGGCCAAAAAGCCTGGAAACAGGAACGATTCGTTAAGGTTAAAACAAAGAGGAGAATCCATGCTATACGGAAATTACAGATTTATATGCCGGTTTGAGACCGAAGCCTGTTTACCCCGGTACAAGGGCTCTGCTTTTCGGGGCCTGTTCGGCCGTGCACTTAAAAAGACGGTCTGTGCGCTTAAGCGACAGCAGTGCCCGGATTGTATTCTCCGTGAACGCTGTTTTTATGTTCGGGTTTTTGAAACCGAATTGTTGAGCGAAACCGGTACAAACGCCAGAGTATCGGCAGCTCCCCATCCCTTTGTAATCGAGCCATCTGCCGAATCGAAAACCCATTACGATCAGGGAGAAAAGCTGCACTGCTCTCTTCTGCTCTTTGGCGAGTGCAACCGAAATCTTCCCTATTTCGTTTATGCGTTTGAGCAGATGGGTCTGGTAGGGATGGGCAAACGGGCTGACGGCAGGCTCGGGCGTTTTGCGATCGAAGCGGTGCTTTGCGGTGATGAAATCATATATTCTGAAAACGATAAGGTTTTGAAAGCCACCGATTTTACCAAAGAACTTTCTCTGGCCGGTGCTGTTTTGCCGCATTGCACGGTGCCTGTAAATAAAAAAGGTAATTGCTTTACCGCCGATCCGTCCTCTGAGGATCAAGCATCTCAACGAATCAGGGTGTCTCTTGAAACTCCGCTTCGGTTTAAGGCAAACGGCCGGCTGCGGGACAGCCTGCCCTTTGATATGCTGGTACGGCTGATGTTGCGGCGCGTCTCATCGCTGATGAGCGCCTATGGTGGCGGTGAGCCGCCTCTTGATTATTCGGGGATGGTAAGGCGGGCCGGAGCGGTTCGAACGGTGGAATCCAGGTTGCGATGGTTCGACTGGCGCCGGTATTCAAGCCGCCAGGAAAAATCAATGCAGCTTGGCGGACTGTTAGGGGATGTAACCTACCAGGGGGAGCTGGGCGAATTTCTACCGCTTCTTGAATTTTGCAGCCATGTTCATATAGGCAAGCAGACGAGTTTCGGACTTGGGAAGATCAGCTGTTATTGTTGAATACTTGCAACCAAAAACGATTTTAGCAGATGATGGAGGCATTATGAATATAAGTATGTATGAAGTTGTCATTGGAACGCTGCTTCACGACATAGGTAAGGTCATCCAGCGGGCCTACGGTACGTTAGACAATCTGGATTGGCCCACTTTTGATATGGAATCAACCCTTTGCCCTAAGGGGCGATACCAAAATTATACCCATCGTCATGTAATTTTCAGCAATTCATTTTTCGATTTTTTAAAGGATCGCTCTGTGGTTTTCCCGGGCGATCTAAGAATGGACATCATTTCTGAAATTGCAAGTTTTCATCATAAACCGGAAAGCTCTCCGAATTCATCAGCGGCTTGGATTTGTGCTATGGCGGATCGCTATTCGGCTGGCATGGATAGAAAAAGCGAAGACGAAGGGGAGTCGGTTAAAAAGGAAGGATTCAGACAACTTCCATTAAAGTGTATTTTTGATGAAATTATTTTGGACGAAAAAAGGCCGATGCCTTCTCAGAACGCATATCGGTTAACTACCATGGATACTGATGACGAGAAGGCGCTTGTGCCTTATCCATGGAAGGGGCTAAATCCCAATCTCCCAAATGATTATATAGCTGTATGGAAGGCATTTGGAGAGAATTATTTGAGTCTTTGCAAAACTCCCCAAATTACAGTGAGACTCTTTGAAGAAGCGCTTCTTGGTCTTCTTGAGCGGTACTTCTGGGCGGTCCCATCAAGCACGGTGGACATTCCTGATATTTCACTTTACGATCATTTGCGAACAAGCGGGGCGGTTGCCGCTTGTCTGTTCAGATATCATGAGAGGCGAGCGGAACTGCAAGATCCGAACGCAATAAAGAACAACGATGAACCAAAGTTTCAATTTTTAACCGGAGATCTCTCAGGAATTCAGTCCACCCTTTTTACATTGGAAAGACAGGGCGTCAAGGGGGTTAACAAAATTCTTCGTGCCCGATCATTTGTACTGGGAGCAGTTGCAGAAGCTGCGGCACTTAGAATTCTTGAGGCATTCAATCTTCCCCGATGCTGTTTGATTCAGCAGGCAGGGGGGCGCTTTTTGATTTTGTTGCCTGAAATTCAGAGTAACGAAGCAATTCTTTCGGATCTGCAAAATAGTTTCGACCTTTGGCTTTTAGAACACTATACCGGTACATTGAGTATTAATTTGTCGCTTTCCTCATCTTTTCCAGGTAAAGATTTTCAAGCGGGGAGCTTTCAGAAGATATTCTTGGAACTTGGTCAAAGAATAGACGATGCGAAACAACGACCGCTTGCTTCGTGTTCCCAAGGGGTTATACCTAGAAAATTTCCATTGAACCGATCCTGTGACGCTTGCGGTATACGTCCTGCAGAAATCAAAAAACATGAAGATATTGGAGAGACATGTCGTTGCGCTATATGCCAGGCAGAAGTCGAACTGGGCGGATTACTACCCAGGGCCGAAGCAATTGTATGGGGGAAAGATTTTCAGGCGAAGCTCCCCTCTTTTAATGTACTGGGAATAGATCTTTATCTTTTACGAGATGGGAATGTAGATATGCTTTCAAAATACTATGATAAAATTTTGTCCATTCATAATATCCAGTTAAAAAATACATTTTCACATTGGGTTCCGCGGCCGCTGGCCGGTTACATTCCACGGTTTTTAGATGATGCTGATATTCGAGACTCAAGGTACTCTGGCATTGACGAACCAGGTTCGACATCAGTTCCTGGTATGGTGAAAAGTTTTGCTCATATCGGTGCTGATGCCCTGGAGATTGCTCAGGAAGGAGGTTTCAGGGGAAAACCTTTCCTTGCTCTTCTAAAAGCAGATGTCGATTACCTTGGCTTTGTTTTCAGCCATGGGCTGAGACGAATTGAGTCAAAACGGGATCGGTTCACTCTGTCGCGCTTAGCCCAGCTATCACGTATGATAGACCTCTATTTTACAGGTTATTTGCAGGGAGTAATTCGGCGGGAATTTCCAAGCACCTACACGGTATATGCAGGAGGAGATGATTTGTTGTTGATAGGTCCTTGGAGACAGTCCTTAAGGCTAGCTGAGCGTATTGCTGATACGTTTGCCGATTACACAGGTTGCAATCCACATATCACACTATCTGCGGGACTGAGCCTTTTTCATTCTAATTACCCTGTTAACCGCGCTGTGGGAGAGGCGGAAAGGTTTCTTGAGCTCGCTAAAGACAGCGGCCGTAACCGAATCTGCGCCCTTATGGAGAGACCGCTGACCTGGAAGAGATACCGGGAAAGGCTTGATGATGCACAATGGGTGCATGAGCAGATGAATAAAAAAGATCCAGTCAGTACCGGTTTTGTTTATAAAATAATGGAACTGGCCGAGGATGCCCAGGCTGTCGCTAGAGGACGTGTTGATAGGGCTGGATGGCGAGCAAGGCTGGCCTATCATTTGGCTAGAAATATTAGAGGAAAGACCGAGAACAAAAAACAACGTATAACGGAATGGCTTGAGCACTTAGGTCTTGATGATATGCTAAAATTGACCGAACTTCATCCTCATCTATATGATTGGCGGTTACCAGCAATTGTTGCCTTGTATCGAAACCGTAAATATTAATCGTAAGTTTTTAAAGATTTTAAAAAGGAGGGCTGATCATGCAACAGCAGAGCAAAACAAGAGCCTTGTCATCATCAGGTCATGGCAAGAGTGGAAAAAGAAGAAATTCGGAGGGCAGTAAAATTACACAGCTACCGGAACCAAAACCTCTGCAATACTATAGAGATCCTGAGAAAAAAGTTCTTGACTCTGATCTTATCGATGAGAGGGCAAAAGAATGGGCACAATCTTTTTCTATCTCGAAAACACCGCTGAAAACAGCTCAAATGCGACGCTTTTATGATGAGCTCAAAGCAATCGAGCGAAAAATCATGACTGGAAAAGATTCTAAAGAACAAGAGTTGAACTTCCAAAAGGATCGAGCCCTGATAATTATGTTCAAGGCAAAGGCGGTTTATGCACAAAAAAGAAATGTTGCTCCAAAGCAATTTACCCAATTCATCTTTGACCATCTGGCCTCCATTGATGATTTGAAAGATTTTCAAGCTTTTTTGAAAGTATTCGAGGCTGTTGTAGCCTTTCATAAATTCTTTTCACCGGAAAAGTAAACTAGTTACAGGAGGGAGCAATGAAAATAAAATTGAAGGATACGCGAATTTTAAGTGGACGTATTGAGATATTAACCGGCCTTCATATCGGTGCGGGGAAAGATACTGTTGAGATAGGGGGCATTGATAACCCCGTTGTAAAGAATTTGCACACCGGCGAGCCTTACATACCGGGATCATCATTAAAGGGGAAACTCCGCTGCCTTATGGAATGGGCGACAGGGCGTGTGGAGCATGATGGAAAGCCATGGGAAGGCGGTGGTGAAAAGGATCCTGACAAACTGGCCGCCGATCCTGTACCCCGTATTTTCGGTACGACAAACAAGAATTGGCAGGCCGGCCCAACCCGGTTGGTAGTCCGGGATGCCTATCTTAATGGTGAATGGAAACAAAGTGTTATCGATAAGGGTTTTCCTTTTACCGAAGAAAAGTTTGAAAATGTTATCGATAGGATTAAAGGGAAAGCAAAAGAAGGGATCGGTGTGAGAAGAGCTGAAAGGGTTCCTGCAGGGGCGGTTTTTGATTTTCAGATGATTTACCGGATTTTTGATATGGATGATGGCGGACAAACCGACCAGGAAAACCTTCAGGTATTGTTAAAGGCCATGCGGCTTTTGGAGGAAGATGCCCTGGGAGGCTCAGGTTCTAGAGGTTATGGGCGTATCAAATTCAACGATCTTAAACTGGATGAAAAGGATATTCAGGCTGAATTTGAGAAATTAGACCCTGCGAAACTCTCTATGTTAGAAAAGGTGGCATAAAATGCATTACTATCGATTAATCATCACTTTGCTTGGACCTCTTGGTACTGAGCTTGTTTCAGGCACAATATGGGGGCACTTGGCTTGGGCTATTCGTTATATAGAAGGCCAACAAGCGTTAGAAAGATGGTTGGAGGAGCAGGAGAGAGAACCATGGTTGATCTCAAGTCAGATGCCTGAAGGGATGCTTCCCAAACCCATACTACCTGCCATCCCAGTTTATCAAGATATCTCCAATATTGATGATATGATTCTTTTCAAGAGATTAAAGAAAACCGGTTTTTTAAGCGAGGACACGTTCATATCGCTTCGCAAATCCATGAATGAATTCGCCTTGATGGAAAAACTAAAAGCTGAAGTGATGAAAGATAAGTCAAGTGATATCACAAAACAAAACGGCTTTCTAACAACCTATATGGCTCACAACCGAATTGACCGCCTGTCCGGACGCACACCGGATACCGGTGGGCTTTTTTTTGAAGAGTCCAAAATATCGGCTCCAAAAAGCCGCCTCCAAATTTTTATCGCCACCCAAACAGATGAGATGCAGCGATTGCAAACACTTTTTGACTTTATCGGATCAAGCGGTTTCGGTGCTAATGCCAGTACCGGTTACGGAAGTATGCAGTTTGAAATAAAAGAGGAAAATACACTGTTTGCTGTGGAAGGATCATTTGCCATGAGCCTTTCACATGGGGTTTCGACTGCCAATATGGTAGAAATGCGTTACAAACAGCATGTCCACTTTGGAAAGCTAGGTGCTCACTATGCTGCGGGATCTTTCAGTCCGTTTAAATTCCCAATATTGATGACAAAACCCGGAGCCACATTTAAACCTCTGGATCAGGGTCCTTACGGTCGCATTCTGAGAAATGTCCACCATGACAACGCATTGAGCCACATTCGGCACTATGCGGTTCATTTCCCAATATTTTTTACTGAGGTGTCAACATGAAATCATATCGATTTACTGCTGAGGCATTAACCCCGATTCATATTGGGTGTGGTCTTGAAATCGATCCTACTGAATTTACCCTGAAAGGTGATAGATTAATGCGCTTTAGTCCTTCATTGATAATCGATAATCTTCACCACGATGAAAGGAGTCGCTTTTTAGCAATTCTGGATCGAGCCGATATAAAAGAAATTCAAAATTTCTTGCGGAGCCATTTCGATGAAAGCAGGCATGGCCTTGGTAAGATAGAAGTCTCAGAGCAGTTCAGCCAAGAATTTCGCGCTAGAATCTCCAATCCCGGCAGTCAATTTCGTGTAGAGATGATGCCCAGGAACAATCATTCTGGCCGAGTATATATTCCTGGCTCCAGCCTTAAAGGGGCTATACGGACTGCTGTGATAAACCACTTTACAAATCAGATGCCTGAATCAAGACATAAGGTGCATGATGCCGTAAGGGCCGAAAAACGCAATAAAGCTCGAGTTCTTGAGGAAGCCGCTCTGAATCGCAGGCACAATGAAACCCATAAAGATCTCTTTCGATTCATCCATGTGGATGATATCATCCTCCCCGATGATGCTACACGAATCGACCGAGTATTAAATTATAAAGTTAGTGGAACTGAGAGTGCAATCCCAATGTGGATAGAGCGTTTGAAATCCCGTGCCGATATGCAAAATCCTCCAAAATTTACGGTTATCTTACGTATTAATGAACAGGCTATGAAAAACGAAATGGTCAGAAATGAAGTGGGACGGACTTTAGATTTAAAAACTCTTATGCATGCATGTAACCATTTTTATTGGCAAAGAATGGTTTCTGAAGGTGATTGTTTCGACCAACGACAAACAAACGGAGATGGATGGAGTTTTATTAAAAAGCTTTTCCCGAAAGGGAAAACGGAAGACGGTAAAATTGTGACCATAGAACCTTCAACGCCTTTTTGGAACAGTCCTGAGTATCAACGGAAACGAATTCTTTTGCGGGTTGGAAGGTTTTGCCATTTCGAATCATTATCCGTGGATCATCTAAGAGAAGGATGGAATATTCAAGCACGGAGACCTATAAAAGGAATGGGATCATCAAGAACTCGTTGCCTTTTAGAGAATGGATCTCATTTAGTTCCATTTGGTTGGATGGTGCTGATGATTGATCTTTAGAGATTAGCTAAATTAAAGGATTAGTCTTAAAGGATAAGGGCAGGATACAATTCCAAGATATCCCTGGGGTCATAAACGGCAGAAAATATGGCTGAAATGAAGAAAGCATTGAAAAGCTGAAACGATGTCGTTAGGAGTGTAGGTTTGTAATTAAAGAATTATGGCGGAAAGAATCGTAATTCATTCATTATATGGATCAACGACATAAATTGAAAGGGCGGGCTGCTGAGCTTTTGAGATTAAACGGCCCGGGATTGAACAGCGGTCTATCCGCTCAGCATTGTCCAGGGAACTGCGGCTATGTTTCGATGCAGTCGCAAGATTTCAGAACCGCAATGCACAAGCAGCCCCACGGCATGCGGATGGTCTTGAAGAAAACGGATCAGTCCGGCAGCGGTCGAAAAAGAGGGTCGCGTGGTTAATTTGACCTCTATGGCAAGAAGCCGTCTGCCATGTTCAAGTACAAAATCGACTTCGACACCGGACCGGGTTCGCCAGAAATATAAGCGCGCCGGCGGGACCATCAGCCGAGACAGGACTCGAAGGTGGTGAAAAATAAACGTCTCGAAAAAAGCACCGAATTCTCGCGCGCTGCGTAAATCATCTTCGGTAAAATAGCCGGACAGAAACACTGCTAAACCGGTATCGTTCCAGTAGGCTTTGGGGGATTTGAGCAAACGCGTGGTATGGCTGAATGTATAGGCCGGAATCCGTTCAAACATATGTGTGGCTTCAAGAACATTGAGATAGCGATGGACCGTGGACTGAGATATCCCGGCATCGCGGGCGATTTCCGACTGGTTTAGCAACTGTCCGCAACGAAGGGCAGTAAGCTCCATTAAACGGCGAAAATCGAGCAAGTTTTCGATCTGGGAAAGCTGGCGAAGGTCGCGTTCAAGGTAAGTAGCGACATATCCATCCCACCAACGAAGGCATGCCTGGGGTGTGGAGAGTGTTAACAGGCCCGGCATCAGCCCCCGCAGAATAATGGGGGTCGGATCTGGTGGGGGATCTCGAAGACATTCTTCGGCAGGTAATTTCCCTGCCAGCGCTTCGGTCAACATGGTGGATGGTTGTTTTTTTTGGATCTCGCCCATCGTCATAGGATCGAGAATAAAATAAACCGCGCGACCGGCCAGACTTTCGCTTATCTGTTTCATGAGCAACAGATTTGCTGAGCCTGAAAGTACGAAATTAAATCGTCCGGGGTTTCGATCCACCGCCTGCTTGATGGCCGAAAGCAGCCGGGGTGCTTTCTGAACCTCGTCAATGACGATGTGTCTGGCTCCGGCCCATAGAGCCTCGGGTTCTTGTTGCACCTGGCGCAAGGTGGCAAAATTATCCAGGCTGTGAAACCGCCACTGGCAGAAAGGGCGGGCATTGAGCAGAAGAGTGCTTTTGCCTACCTGGCGGGCGCCTGTCAGGATTACTACAGCATGGTCATGGGTGGCCTGTTGTAATATGGGTGTGATCCACCGAGGGTAAAATGTTTCAAGTTTTGAATAAAAGTTATTCATGATTTGAATAATAACTCATGTTATTACAAAAAGCAAGAGTTTACACTTTAAACGTTTTTGGAAACAGGAGTAATATGGCCGTATATAATATATGCAAAACCGATCGCCTCCAGGTTCTGGGTTCAAGGTTAGAAGGTAACAAACGATTCAAATCGCCATGACATGAAGAGGTAAAAAATGAACAAAACTGAAAAAATGCGCCTTTCCCAGTATGCTGAAAGATGGAAGTCTGCGGGTGTAAGGCTTGCAGAAATCAAACGCCAGGAATTACGCTCCTTCAATTACGCGGCTAACTGGGAGCTTATAGACGAGATGCTTACCTGGGCCTGTGAGCATGCCCCGCCGAGGTTGTCGACAGGACTTGTAGAGCAGCAGAGGTATTTTATGAAATTGAGAAAACCTGGAACCACTGAGCAGGCCAAGAGGAGTGTAATCTATGAATCCCCTGTTTGAGGCGGCCCGGGAATTTCAAGTGTTCTTTGAGCGACACAATTGGTCGTTTTGCTTTATTGGCGGTCTTGCTGTTATTCGATGGGGAGAGGTGCGCATGACCCGTGATATAGATGTGAGCCTTTATGCCGGCTATGGAGAGGAACACAAATACATCACGCCCCTGTTGGAAGCATTTTCTTCCCGTATTTCAGATGCACTACAATTCGCCCTGACCAATCGCGTACTTCTGTTGTCTGCAACAAATCGGGTTCCTGTGGATATCGTTTTAGCAGGGCTGGATTACGAATGGAACATGGTTCAGCGCTCCAGCTTATTTGAATTCGCCCCGAATTGTTTTTTGCGGACATGTTCGCCGGATGATTTGATTGTTTTGAAGGCTTTTGCCGATCGGCCTGTGGACTGGGCTGATATAGAAGGTATTATAGCGCGTTCGGGGGATCGATTAGACAGAAAGTATATTCTCGAAAATATCACCCCTCTGGCAGAAGCAAAGGAGACACCGCAGATCATCGGAAAAGTCAAACAGCTCATGGATAAGATAAAATGACGGCAAAAAGGCTTTTTCTGATATTCAATCACACGATCACTTCTGTTCAGCAAAAAGATGCCCGGGATTCGCTGGGCGTGGATGAAATCCTCGATCTACCAGAAAGACTTAAACCGGTGTGGAACCAGATTCCTCCGGATCTTCCCGGGATCTCCGAATATCTTGATCCGATAAAGAAATGGCTGGCCGAGAAGGCAACAGCCGGAGATTATGTGCTTGTGCAGGGGGATTTCGGAGCATGTTATATCATGGTCAAATTTGCATTCGAGAAGGGCCTGGTTCCAATATACAGCACCACAACTCGGGAGGTGGTAGAGGAACATACCGCGGAAGGTGCTGTTAGGCTAACACATCAGTTTCAACACCGCATTTTCAGAAAATATGGAGTTTAAAAATGTTTAGAACTTATATGAGCTGCCTAGGCTTAGGTACTTTCAATGAATCAGTTAAAAAATATGAATATAAACAGGCTAATTATGAGTTGGACGGCAAAAGAGCCAAACCAACAGAATTTGTTCAAGTAGCTGAAGCTGAAATCCTTGGGCCTGATAGTTTTGATAGATTTCTCATAGTTCCAACACAAAAATCCTACGATTATCATTTCCATAACCTCAATGCGCAGTTAACTGATTTGGGAGTTACAAATATCATACCGTTGATAGTCGAAGAAGATATGTCGGCTGAAAATCAATGGAAATGGTTTGAACAAATTCTTGAGCATATTGAACCGGGTGCCGAACTTACTGTAGATCTTACCCATGGTTATCGTTCCTTACCGATTATTATTTCAACTGCCATCAATTTTCTTCAGAAGGCCAGAAACATTCGATTGAATGCTGTTTATTATGGAGTGTATGATAAACAAAGGGTTTTAGGGTTTACACCAATTATAGATATGAAAGATTTTTATATTATCAACGAATGGGCAGAGGCGGTCAGCAGGCTTGTTGAGGATGCGGATGCAAGAAAAATGGCCGATCTTGCTGTGCAAACACCTGAATTTCAGGCAGGGGAGCTAAATAACCAAGAAATTATCGATGCATTGGACGACCTTACAAATACCGTAAGAAATGTTGATATAAATAATGTTGCGATAAAGGCTAACACTGCAATAAGGCTTGTTAAGAAAGCGGAAAGCCACGCTTCAACCACAGGGAGAATACTACTAAATCTTGTGTTGGATAAATTTACATCTGTGGCAACCGATGAACCGTTGAGCGGTTTTTATGACAGGCGATATTTCATACTACAGCTTGAAATAATTAAGCTATTGCTCGAACATAGATTGTTTATGCAAGCATATACGGTCATGCGGGAATTTATAGGATCTATAGGATTGATTGGGATAGAAGGTGCAAAAATTGACACAGCCAAGGGAAGGAAACGGCGGTATCGATTTGCCGAGGTTTTTATAAATATGTATCAATTTGATAGAGATAGATGGAATTTTTCAGATCAACAACAGAGATCGGTTGATAAATTAATACCTTTTTATGAAAAACTTGAAAAGATAGGTATAGGGCCGATGCTAAGGCAATATTCCAAAATTCTTACGGAATACAGGAACGGTTTTGATCATGCGTGGACAATGAAGCCTGAAACTCCCAATGATATTGAAAAAACAGGTAATGAGATATTTGCAAATCTGAATAATATTATTGATTTTATGGTAAAAAACGGTATATTAAGTTAATAAAGAGCTATTGCATGAGTGATGCCGATTTAAAAAAATTTAAATTTCGAATCCTGAAAAATTGTATAAATTTTAGAGCCTTATTTAGAGTATTCTGTTTATTGTGAGGTGCATCGGAAGTTGAATTTTCTGTAATTTTAAATAGTTATGACAATTTTGTGGAGAATTTTTCATTCAAAAAAATGACCGGACGCGATTTTTTGACAGGTGCGTGGATTTTGGCTTGCAACATCCTGAAAATATTTGTAATAAAATACCTAGAGTAGGAAACATTGACCCGATCAGAGGGGATTGCGACCCGTTTTCAGAAATTTAAATTTGAAATCTGCGATAGTAGGAAACATTGACCCGATCAGAGGGGATTGCGACTTTTCCAAGTCGCTTTTTGCCTCCTCAGGGATGCTTTTGTAGGAAACATTGACCCGATCAGAGGGGATTGCGACCATTGTTATCAATAGAGCAGAAACATTGACCGTCAGTAGGAAACATTGACCCGATCAGAGGGGATTGCGACCCATTCCGGCTATATATTCACCCTTCTTTTTCCTCAAGTAGGAAACATTGACCCGATCAGAGGGGATTGCGACTATTTCATACTCAATTAACACCCCTTTTTTCTCTCGGTAGGAAACATTGACCCGATCAGAGGGGATTGAGAATAGAGTAGAAAGTGAGCAGAGAGCAGAGAGCAGTTTGGGAGGGAAAATTGCTGGTGGTTATTATTTTATAAAGGAGAAATAGGCAGCTGTTCACTGTTCACTGCTTACTGCTCAACCTTTGAACCTCTGAAGCCTTTTTTGATCGAATCTTGGATATCATTACCGAAAACAAATATAAACCGGACGGGTTCCTATACCAATGGCTACAAGAGGCTTGTTGGCTGTACACGCCGGTTATTTTAACAACCTGAACGGCCGCACTGGACATCTTTTTTCAGAATCGATATAAATCCGTTTTGTGCAAAGAGACACCTATTCTGTTGGAACTGGGCAGGTATACCCCGTTGATAGAGGTCTGGAGGCTTTTGACCATAAGAATTCTACGCTTTTCCCGAGACTTCGCTCGGAAAAAGTGGCCCCTATGGGGCAGTTGAAATAAAAACCCAGTTGTAAGTGATCTAAAGTGATCTAAAGTGCCTAAAGTTAAGGTATCGCTTCGCTCTTTCATTTTAAAAATAGATCAAATTCCTTAACTT
>JAFDFZ010000029.1 GCA_019309565.1 Deltaproteobacteria bacterium | reverse complement strand
GACATAACATTTTGATCAAAACAAGCAGGCAGGGTTGAATCAATGAACCGCTTTGCTATTTTTTCGGGCAATTCAAATCCGGAACTGGCGAAAAAAATTTGCAACTATCTGGATGTACCGCTAGGAGGTGCCAAGGTTCAGACCTTCAGCGATGGTGAGGTTCAGATAGAAATTTTCGAAAATGTTCGCTTGAAAGACATTTATGTGGTGCAGTCAACATGCTCTCCGGTAAATGACAACCTGGTTGAATTGCTTCTTATGATTGATGCATTCAAACGATCTTCGGCCAGTCGTATTACCGCCGTTATACCCTATTATGGCTATGCACGTCAGGACCAGAAAGTGGCACCCCGGGTTCCAATAAGCGCCAAGCTGGTTGCAGACCTGATAACGGTTGCCGGAGCCAATCGAGTCATCACGGTGGATCTGCATGCAGGTCAAATCCAGGGTTTTTTTGACATTCCGGTGGACAACCTGTTTTCAGCACCTGTTCTTCTAGATTACATGAAAAGACATTTCAATGATTCTCTGGTGGTTGTATCCCCGGATGCCGGGGGTGTGGAAAGGGCAAGAGCTTTTGCAAAGCGGCTCAAGGCGGAGCTTGCCATCATTGACAAAAGACGGGATGCGCCGAACAAGGCGAAAGCCATGGCGGTTATCGGAGACGTTGCAGGAAAGGTGGCCGTTGTTCTGGATGACATGGTGGACACGGCCGGAACGCTTGTTGAAGCTGCCGGCGCGTTGCTGGAAAAGGGAGCAAAAACCATTCATGGTTGCTGTGCACATCCGGTGCTATCCGGCCCCGCGATAGAGCGTATTTCAAAGTCACCTATTGAAACACTTATTGTAACCGACACGATTCCTTTAAATAAAAAGGCTTTGGCCTGCGGGAAAATCGTCGTGCTGTCTATCTCTGAGCTTGTGGGAGAGGCAATCATCAGATGCCATCGCGGGGATTCGGTGACATCTTTGTTTGTATAAAAAATAGCTGGTTAAAGGGGGTGGGTATTTTTGGAAATCATCGAGCTTAAGACGCAGATCAGAAAAACAACAGGAAACGGGCCCGCCAGAGCATTGCGACGTCACGGACGAATTCCCGCCGTACTTTACGGTCCGGGACAGAAGCCCGTGCTGCTTTCTGTAGATAAGAATGAACTTGAAGGGGTGGTGAAGGGTCGCCAGGTCAGTCAACTTTTGTTGAACCTAATCATCCAAAACGGTAGAAACAGAAAGCGAACGGCCATGATCAAGGAACTTCAGGCCAATCCAGTAACGCGCAATTTTCTTCATGTTGATTTTTATGAAGTGGCGATGGATCGGAAAATTAGGGTAAGCGTCCCTGTGGTGCCTTTGGGTAAAGCCAAAGGCGTTGAAAACGGCGGAATTCTTCAGGTTATCCGGCGCGAGTTGGAGGTTTTGTGTCTGCCTTCCAGTATCCCAGAAAAATTTGAAATTGACATCAGCCATCTTGACATAGGCGATGCGATTCACGTGGAGGATATTCCGCGAGGTGAAAACGTGGAGATACCGGCAGATACAAATTTTACGGTGATTACGGTTGTAGCTCCAAAGGTAGAAGCCGAGGTGGTGACCGAGGAGGAAGTCGAAGGTGAAGAAGAAGCCCAAAAAGGAGTAGAAGGGACACCTGAAACAGAATCTGAAGAATAGGGTAGTTGTTGAGCGAAACGAACTTAAGTTCAATAACCACCTCTACCGCGTGATATTCATCAGGAGGCGATTTAGATCTGTTCCGCTGGTGGCGGATGGAAGGATCTAAATCGCTGATTTTTTGCTTTGATTAAGCCTTAAAGGAGGTTATTCCAACCGGGGAACAAGATCTGCTAATACGATCCATGGATTCACAGGGATTATGGCTGATTGTGGGGCTGGGAAATCCGGGGGATGCCTATGCCCAGACACGACATAATGCCGGTTTTATGGTTGCTGATGAGGTTGCGGCGGCATATTCGATTCCGCTTCACAAAAGTGCGTTTGACTCGGTATATGGACAGGGCGTTATTGAAGGCAAGCGGGTTATCATCGTTAAACCCATGGCATATATGAACAGAAGCGGCCCATCTGTGAAAAAAATGGCGAAGCGCTTTAAGATTTCAAGCAGGGATATGCTGGTGATTCACGATGACATAGACCTAGCATATGGAAGATTAAAAATCAAAGAGAAAGGAGGAGATGGCGGACACAAAGGATTGAGATCGATTATCGATGCTTTTGGATGCGATGAGTTTCCTCGCATTCGGATAGGTATCGGGCGCTCGGCTTCCGAAGCGACAGTTACGGAACATGTTTTGGGGGCATTCAGCGCTACCGAAAAAAAGATTCTGGCCCGGATTATCGAAAGGGCTCGGGATGCCGTGATTACGGTTCTGGTTAAAGGAACAAAGGAAGCAATGAACAGGTTTAACACCAAGAGAAACTTGATCTTAAGCATGGATGGAGGAGAAGAATGGAATCTGTAACAAGCAATTTACCGTTGATTTGTACACTGGTTGGCATCGCCGGGGTGCTTTATTCCATTATTATCGCCGGGATTGTAAAAAGCGCTCCTGCAGGGGATGATAAAATGCAGGAAATTGCCAATGCCATCAAAGAGGGCGCAATTGCTTATCTGAATCGTCAACTAAAGAGTGTGTTGGTGGCCGGGATCATCATCTTCGTGATTATTCTTGCTTTGCTGGGAGTGAAGACCGCAATCGGTTTCCTTCTTGGAGCTGCTGCATCGTATGTGGCCGGATACGTGGGAATGCGTGTTTCTGTTATCGGTAATGTGAGAACTGCAGAAGCCGCCAAGAAGGGTCTTGCCGCCGGTTTATCCATGGCCTTCAAAGGAGGGTCTGTAACAGGTATGATTGTAGCCGGGCTGGCATTGACTGCAGTGGCCGGGTATTACACGATTACCCACGATGTGGTGGCTCTTGTGGCGCTTGGATTCGGGGGAAGCCTCATCTCAATTTTCGCCCGCTTGGGCGGAGGCATCTATACAAAGGGAGCGGATGTGGGAGCCGATCTTGTAGGGAAGATAGAAGCCGGTATTCCGGAGGATGATCCAAGAAATCCGGCAGTTATTGCAGATAACGTGGGGGATAATGTAGGGGACTGTGCAGGTATGGCGGCGGATCTTTTCGAAACTTACGCTGTCACCGCGGTGGCGGCCATGTTGCTGGGCCATCTTATCTATCCGGACAAATCGATTGCCGTGGAATTTCCCCTTGTGTTAGGTGCCATCTCGATTATCGCCTCTATGATTGCCATGGCTTTCGTAAGACTGGGAAAGAGCGAATATATCATGGGCGCCCTATACAAAGGGATGGGCGGGGCTGCTTTTCTGTCTGCCATCGGGTTCTACTATGCTACAAAGAAACTGATGGTGGGCGTGGGCGATCAACCGGCAACCTATATGTATTATGCAGCACTAGTCGGACTGGTGCTGACAGTGGTAATTGTAATCATCACCGAATATTACACGGGCATTCGTCAGCCGGTCATCTCCATTGCCGAAGCCTCTACAACGGGACCCGCCACAAACATTATCGCCGGACTTGCGGTAAGCATGCAGGCGACTGCAGCTCCTGTAATCGCCATTTGTTTGGCCATTTTAATCGCACACAGCTTCGCAGGGCTGTATGGCATTGCCATGGCGGCCATGTCTATGCTTTCCATGACAGGAATGGTGATTGCCATCGATGCATACGGCCCCATCACGGATAACGCCGGGGGCATTGCAGAGATGGCGGATATGGACGAGAGCGTTAGAGCCGTAACAGATCCTTTGGATGCCGTTGGAAATACCACCAAAGCCGTTACAAAAGGTTATGCCATCGGTTCCGCCGGTCTGGCTGCACTTGTGCTTTTTGCTTCTTATGTACAGGAATTTGCGCTCAAGGGTGGAGAGGGCGTGACATTTGAATTCGAGCTGAGCGATGTGAACGTCATCGTCGGGCTATTCATCGGCGGGTTGCTGCCTTACTTGTTCGCCTCCATCGCCATGAAGGCAGTCGGCAATGCCGGCAGTGCAGTTGTAGAAGAGGTTCGGCGACAATTTCGTGAAATACCGGGCATCATGGAAGGCACTGCAAAACCCGACTATCGCACCTGTGTGGATATCGTCACCAAATTCGCCTTAAAAGAGATGATAGTCCCGGCCCTTTTGCCGGTTGCCGCGCCCATCGTAGTGGGGTTGTTTTTGGGCAAGGTCGCTTTGGGAGGGGTGCTTATCGGAAGCATCGTTACCGGGCTGTTTGTAGCAATTTCCATGACCACCGGAGGTGCTGCATGGGATAACGCCAAGAAATATATCGAAGACGGCCATCTTGGCGGCAAAGGCAGTGATGCCCACAAGGCGGCTGTGACCGGGGATACGGTGGGGGATCCATATAAGGATACCGCAGGCCCTGCTATTAATCCGATGATTAAGATACTCAATGTGGTTGCGTTGTTAATGGTACCCTTTTTGCTCTAAAGCACCATATAGGCTATAGACCTTAAAAAGGATTGGTTGAAGATATATTCGCCAATCCTTTTTTATTGATTGTTTACGGCATAGATGGTATAAATATAATATTTTCCGAACGCTGAACCAAGTTTTTCTGATAACCTTTTTAACGAAGAGGATATGGAGAGGGATGGAGGCGAAATCAGATTTAACCAAACAGGGTCATCGGCAATTCCGTGCAGGCGATCTTGCCGTCTATCCCGCCCACGGCGTAGGGCGGATCGAAGCAATAGAGAGCAAGGTTGTCAATGGTGAAAAACATGATTTTTACATCATGAAAGTGCTCGAAAGCAGCATGGTGATCATGATTCCCACCCGGAATGTCGAGTCGGTAGGCCTAAGGGGTATCATCGATGAAGAGGATATTCCGAAAATCTATGATATCATGAGACAAAAACAGGAAGCGTCCAATGAAAACCAAACATGGAACCGGCGGTACAGAGAGTACATGGAGAAAATCAAAACCGGTTCTCTCTATGATGTAGCAGAGGTTTTCAGGGACTTATCGCTTTTGAAACTTACCAAAGACCTTTCGTTCGGAGAGCGCAAGCTGTATGATACGGCTCAACTGTTACTGGTAAAGGAGCTGTCAACGGCAAAAAAAACGGACGAATCAACCATTATCTCTGAAATCCAGTCACTTTTTGGGTCCGGCAGCTAGCTTTTTTAAACCATATGCCCGTAAGCGGCACCTTTCGATTCAATGTGGATATTAACGAGGTCGAACGGCGTCTGGATGTGGTTCTCTGCTCACGCCTATCGGGTCTTTCTCGATCTTTGGCGACCGATCTGATCCGCAAAGGTCATGTGACGGTTTGCGGCGGTTTTAAGAAGCCTGGCTACCGTCTGAAGGCAGGTGATGAAGTTAAGGGGATCATTCCACCCCCGGATCCCGTTGCGTTCAAACCCGAACCGATGGAGCTTCATGTCCTGTATGAAGATCCATATCTTATCGTTATCAACAAACCACCTGGGGTTGTCGTTCATCCTGCTCCCGGTCATCATACCGGAACGCTGGTCAACGGGCTTCTGTATCACTGCCCTTCAATTGCAGGCGTTGGCATCCCTCTTAGACCGGGTATCGTACACCGGCTTGACAAAGACACCTCGGGAGCACTTGTGGTAGCGAAGCAAGCTTCTGTTCACCGGCACCTGGCCGATCAGTTCAAGTCGAGGCGGGTGAAAAAAACCTATCTTGCACTGGTGAAAGGCGAGATCACAGAGAGAGCCGGCCACATAAATCTTCCCATTGGCAGACATCCCTTTCATCGAAAAATGATGTCAACGGTTACGCAAAAGGGGCGCATGGCAGAAACGGTTTGGAGGGTTCGTGAGAGGTTTAAAGAGGTAACCTTACTGCAGCTGGAGATGAAGACCGGCCGTACCCACCAGATTCGGGTTCATTGCTGGGCCATTCATCACCCTGTTATCGGAGATACGGTTTATTGCCGTGACCGAACGATTAAGAAACGACTGTCTGTTTCAAGACAGATGCTTCACGCCTGGCAGCTTGGTTTTGTGCACCCGGTAACAGAACAATGGCTTAATTTTAAGTCCCCCATCCCAAAGGATATGGAACGGGTGATCCAATGTTTAAGGAAAGAAAAGGTATAAACGCCTATGCAGCATCTTTATCCTTATCGTAACAAATCCTACAGCAGCTAAGGCACCGACGGGATTCCTGCAATGCCTGTGTTTCGCTGATCACAAGATCCACCTCATCGAATGAATTGATGCGCTCCTGTACCGGCAATTCGGGCATTCTAATTCGAGGTATGTGTTTTACGCCTTCTACGCTTTTGAAAAGGGATTCCGGGATGTGTTTTTTATACAGGGATCTTTCCGGCGGTGAAACCTGCTTCTGATTCAGATACTGATCGATGGCCCTTGCGGCTCTTCTTCCGGCTCCGATGGCATCAACCACCAGCGAAGGGCCGGTGGCCGCATCCCCCCCTGCGAACACATAGGGAATACTGGTTTGTAATGTTTCGGGATGCACTGTTTCAATGGTGTTCCATCGAGTTGTTTTAAAATTTGAAAGTTCCCCTGATCCTTGCTTGAATGACAGGTCGGGGCTCTGACCGATGGCGGTGATAATCATATCCAGTGCCATCAGTGTTTCAGAGCCTTTGATGGGCACCGGCCGACGTCTGCCGCTGGCATCGGGCTCTGCCAGCTTCATTTTGATGTATTCCAGGTGTGTTACCTTGCCGTCCCTGTTTCCGATAACTCTAACGGGTGCAGCCAGGAAATGGAACTGAACCCCTTCGGCCTCCGCGGCTTCGATCTCCACTTCATTGGCGGGCATTTCCTTTCTGGTCCTTCGATATATGATAAACACTTCTTCGGCTCCAAGGCGGACCAGTGTACGGGCACAATCAATGGCGGTATTACCGCCGCCGATCACCGCACATCTGCGTCCGATGGGAACCGGTTCCCCGAGGCCGACCCTTGAAAGAAAATCGATTCCCGTATAGCAACCTTCAAGGTCTTCCCCCTCTACTTGAAGCCGAAAATCTTTCCATGCTCCGATACCCAGAAACACGGCTTCGTAACCATCCGAAGTCAGGGAATTAAGAGTGATATCAGTACCGAACTTCACGTTCGTTTTAACCTCAATGCCAAGGTTCAATATACCGGCAATCTCAAAATCGAGGACTTTTTTCGGAAGTCTGTATTCGGGGATGCCGTATCTCAACATACCCCCAAGTTCCAGCATAGCTTCGAATATGGTTACATCATGTCCCAGTCTGCGAAGAAAATAGGCGCAGCTTAACCCTGCAGGGCCGGCGCCGATGACGGCAACCCGTTTTCCGGTGGACGGCGCGCAGGGAATCGGGTATCGGCGGCCTGAGTGCATCTCTAAGTCTGCCACAAATCGTTTGAGCTGGTTGATTGAAACCGATTCGTCTTCTATGCCCCTTCGGCAGTAATCTTCGCACGGATGAGGGCACACGCGGCCGCAGACCAAAAGCAGGGGATTCCGCTCCCGCATGGTATTGACCGCACCCTGGTAGTCCCCCATCTTGATTTGAGCAATATATTTCGGAATATCGATTTCTGCCGGGCATGTCTGGCTGCACGGCGCCAGAGCGTCGTCTTCCCGGTTGAAGTGAAGCAGCCGTTGGGACATAGTTCTGACAGTCAGAATGTTTTTGGGGCAGGCCTTTTCACACGCACCGCACCCCACACACTTTGATTCATCAACAACGGGAAAACCTTTCTTTCCCATATGGAGGGCGTCGAAATTGCAGGCCCTTATGCAATCACCCAAACCCAGGCATCCGATATGACATACCCGTTTTCCTCCATAGAAGATTGCAAGAGCGTGGCAACTGTGGATTCCAAGGTAATAGAATTTATCTTCCGCCCGGCTGCCACCAGAACAGGCATTCTGTGATTTTAAAGGTTCAATGCTTCCAGGATCAAGCCCCATTATCCTGGCAGCTCCGATGGCTGATTCCATTCCACCGATGATACACACACTTGGCTTGGCTTCACCATGGACAACAGCAGCAGCAGCGGCAGCACAGCCCGCATAGCCACAACCGCCGCAGTTTGCCCCGGCCAAATAACCTTCCACTTCCGCTATTCGAGGATCTTCATATACATAGAATACTCTAGACGCAATGCCGAGTGCCGTTCCACAAGTCAAACCCAAAGCCAGCATGAAAAGAACAGCTTCCGTCACAGCAAACCTCCATGGGCTATTTTTAAAAACAGGATTGCTATTTTCTTTGGGCTCGAGGCAGGGGATCGATAATTTTGTTTCTTGATCACAACTTTCAAACCGGCTAGACCATACCTTTGAAGGCAAAAAATGCAAGGGACAGCATTCCGGCCGTTACAAGGCCGATGGAAGTGTCCTGAAGAGGTTTTGGTACCCTTGCCAGCAGAATGCGTTCCCTAACACCGGCGAATACAATCAGCGCCAGACCAAATCCAACGGCATACGCGAACGATGATACCAGAGCCTGTAGAAAGTTATATTCTGCAAGGCTAATGATAAGAGCCACACCAAATACCGCACAGTTCGTGGTGATAAGCGGAAGAAAAATGCCCAGACCGGAATAGAGTGCTGGAATGCTTTTTTTTAAAAACATTTCCACGAACTGTACCAGTGATGCGATGACGATAATAAAGGCAACAGTTTTCAGATACTCCAACTGAAAGGGTCTTAAAAAATATACATCAACCACCCACGTGATAACCCCCGCCAGCACCAAGACAAACACAACTGCCATGGCCATTCCTACAGCGGTTTCCATCTTCTTGGAAGTGCCGAGAAACGGACAATTTCCCAAATACTGAGCAAGCAGGATATTATTTACCAGCACACAGCTAATGAGTAATACAAGTAAATCACCCATTGTTTTCTCCTATTTTTTCCCGATTATGTTCATGATACACAGCATAAGTCCAAGGCACACAAAGGCCCCGGGAGCTTCGATCATGAATCGAAATGGTTGAAATGAAGAGCCAAAGACATTGGTAATTCCAATATCTTCCCATAGAGTCAGATTTCCGCTGCCGAAAACCTCTCTTAAGGCACCCAACACTGCCAATGAAAGGGTAAATCCGATTCCGATACCCAGCCCGTCCAGAAAAGATCGGAAGATTCCATACTTGGAGGCGAACGCCTCGGCCCGGCCAAGAATAATACAGTTAACTACAATAAGTGGAACAAAAATACCCAGTTTCAGATACAATTCATAGGCAAATGCTTGAGTTACAATCTCCGCCACAATCACAAAGGTGGCGATTATCAGAATAAAGCTGGCGATTCTTACCTTTGATGGGATTACATTTCGCAGGGCGGATACAAGAATATTGGAAAATACCAACACGAAGGTAGTGGCCACCCCCATACCGATGCCGTTTTCCAGGGTTTTGGTAACCGCCAGGGTGGGGCAAAGCCCAAGCACCAGACGAAACGGGGGTATTTCATCCCAGAGTCCTTTCGTAAATTCCTTGACCAGCGGTTTTGCCATGTTTTTCTCCTACATTTTTTTGTAGCTTTTCAACTTTTCTTTAATTTTGGGTTTCAGCTTTTGATATAGCTCTCCAGCTTCTGTCAATGCAGCAGAAACCCCTCGTGAGGTAAAAGTGGCTCCTGATAGAGCATCCACCTGTCCGCCGTCCGATCTCACTTTAAAGGTTTCGGCGATGGGTTGTCCTTTGAATTGTTCTACAAACTCAAGGTCGGTTTTTGCACGAGCCCCCATTCCGGGTGTCTCACTGTGTGTGGTCACTCTAACACCGAGGATCTTGTCATTTGTTATATCAATACCAACCATTACACCCAGTTCCCCTCCGTATCCTTTTCCAAAAGTCTCAAAGGCCACAGCATTCGGGTTTCCATCAAATACGCCAACAAAAAAGCTTTTTTCAGCACCATTGATGTTTAATTTGAAGCGATCAGAAAGGGGATCATTGGAGGTTCCTTCAAGTATCTCTTTAATGGCAGGGCCTTGGACGAATTTTAATTTCTGATAGTCGATTCTCTCAGACAATTTGTGGTGAATGGCGGCAAGTAAGCTGCCGGAAAAGGCGCTCAATACCGTAAGAACGACGACCATCTTTATCATTTCCTTCATATCAGATCACCTTTCCAATTGCTTTCGGTCGAATTTTATCCACCAAGGGGTTGATCAGATTTATGATAAGAATGGCGAAGACAACGCCGTCTGGAAATTTGCCTATGCTTCGAATAAGAACGGTCAGCAAACCGCCTGCGGCACCGTAAATAAGCATCGGCACAAAATGAACAGGGGATGATGAATCTTCCGTTGCAAGGAAAAAGGCTCCAAGCAGTGTGTAGCCGGAAAATAAATGAAACAGGGGGCCGGCAAACCGGTTTGAATCGGCAATGTAAAAGATAAGAGAGGTGACGAAGATTCCTGCTAAAAAGGATATCGAAATCTCCCAGCGGATAAACCCTTTATAGATAAGATAAACACCTCCGGCAATAAGCCCGAACCCGAAGACCGCCCCGATGCCGCCGATTTGCCTGCCCAGCAGCAGATCTATGGCACCAAAGGGTTCAATGGCAGAGGTTCCGAAATGTTTCAAAGCACCAAGCGGATAAACCGCAACAAAGCCAAAATCGTAGTGAAGGTAGGCCTGATCGAAATCAAGATAATCTTTCCAGGATAGTATTAACATGGCCATGGCGACCAGAGCCGGATGGAAAGGATTGGTTCCAATACCACCATAAATTTGTTTGCCCACCACAATCGCGATAAACGTGCCGATAATTACCAGCCACCACGGTGCTGTGGCCGGAAGAAGCATGCCTAATAGCAGACCGATCAGCGCGGCATTACCATCTCCTATGGTGACCGGGCCTTTGGCCACTCTGTTAAAAGCGTATTCCCATATCATGGCAGAAGCAACAGAAAGGCATATGACGGCCACCGCCGGCATTCCATAGTAAACAAAGCCGGCAATCACCGCGGGAAGCGCTGCGATCATCATGTGATAGCTGCGTTGCGTGACGTTCTTGCCCGAATGCCAGAACGGTGCATGAGAAACAATAAACTTTTTGGTTTCAACCATTTGATGCCTCCGAGGATTGGCTTCGGCTAAGTTCATATTTTGCCAGTCGAATATATTGAAAGATGGGAATCTTCGATACGCAGACAAAACTACAAAGCCCACAGTCGATGCAGGAATAAAGATCGTACTGATCGGCGGCCGTTTCGTATTGACCTGCTTCAAGGAATCGGATAAGCATGTTTACCGGTATCTTTGCGGGACAAACACGGATGCATTCTCCGCAGTTGATACAAGGGTAATCTGAAGCCAGAGTGATGTTCTGCCTGTCTTGAATAAACAATGCATCCGTATCAGGAAGAACCGGATACTCTTCCCGGTAGACACAAGTCCCCCGCATGGGGCCTCCGATCACTATTCGATCCCTATCATTAACCGTTTCTTTAAAAGCAGTGAGAATATCAGATATAGGAGTTCCTACACGGGTCGTTATCAGCGTCTGCATTCCATTTTTTCGGATTAAGGTCAGGGTTTTTGTCAATGGAAGTTGTCCGGTTTCATATGCTCTACCAATAGATGCAACTGCTTCTGCGCTTAAAAAAGCAATACCCAAATCTTCAAAGCTCTTTCCCGCTGGAATTTCCAGGCCCAGTACATTCCAAATAACGCTGTGTGGAAGCGTTGCCGGGTAGGCTTCATCCACAGCCTTCATCTGGGCTCCCATCTCGCCATAACCTTGCACAACGTTTCGTGGAACCACGATCAGTATCTGTTCAATTCCGGTTATTTTCTTAAGAACCTCAATACCCGATTGAACAGCTTCTGTTTCCGTTGATATGATAAACTGATTCGTCGTCACTAAAACATCGCTGTCGAGTCCACAAACTATAATGGTACGGATAGGTTTCTCTGGATTTGTAAACAGTTCAAGTTGAGGAGCTCCAGGTGCATTTGAAAGAAAGTCTATTGCATTTTTAAGTGTAGGGTTTTCATAAACGGTTTTGAATTGATCATCCGATATTTCTTTTTCATCTCCTTCGATGACAATGGCGGTGTAGGTTTGCCCGTAATCTCCGGTGTAAGGATATAGGGATGAAATTATTCCTGTGATCGTTGATGTGACATAGCTTTGACTGGTTTCTGTAAGCTTGAGTTTTTGGCCGGTCTTTACCTTATCCCCCTTTTTAAGCAAGCATGATTCGGTATTATCAACAGATTCTGAACAGAGAAGCGTAACCTTTTTCGGAATCGACATTCTGTGCGGAATCATCGACGCTTGCCGAGCCGTCTTGATTTCGTACCGAGGTGTTGTCATGTTCTTAATAAATCGTGGTATCATTCTCAAAGCCTCTTCAGTCTAAAACCAGAGTACACAGGCCCTGCTGAAAAAGTCGCGCCTGCTAAAGAACATGGCAGGATGAACATTCTTCAGTGCCGGATCCTGGGCCTGAGCCGAAATCATCATGGCACTGCCAGCATTGTGCATGAACGGCATCCCGGTTTTTCATGATTTCTGAATCTTCCACCTCTTCTGCATCATGGCAGTCAAAGCAGGCCTCTGGCACGGATTCGCCGGTTTCCGGGATCTGGTGGCAGTCCCGACAGGGTCGAAGATCCATTTCCTCTTCCTGCGGATGATGATGGCACTCCTTGCATGCGATGCCGTAACCTATATCAGAGCCATGGGTTTTATGATCGAACAATACGTTTCCAGAAATGGATTTGAACATGATTCTTACGGGTTCTTCGGGCGTCTGAACCGGAAAGGCGGCGTAGGCGATAGCACCCACAACAAGCAATACGCCCGCAAAATAGCAGGCCAGCTTTTTTTCTTTCATGGGAGACATTTTCCACATAGTATCCTTTCAGATTTTTCAGAAGGTTATCGTCTAATTCTGTATTCTGCAACCATGAAAAAAGAATAAGAGCATTGGGTACCACAATGCAAATGGGCTTTCAAGTAATTTTTTTTTTAAAAACTATCCTTGGTGAAAATCGAGACATCAGCCGCCATGATCCCGTTTTGAGTCGTATTTCAACAACCGGGCTCCAAGAGAATCGCAGTCATTATCATTATTTTCTTGACAAGCGTTATCAAGAAGTTTAGTATTTTCTAACCCTTAAACAATCACCTTAATTGTTGATGCCCGTGAATACTGACTTAAGCGTATTTGAAAAACTGAAAACCTCAAAGCACCTTCCTAGTTTACCGCAAATCCTGTTGAAATTGATCAAAGCTTGCGATGACGAAAAGACTACTCCTTCTGGGCTTGCCCGGATAACCGCTGTTGATCCCTCGCTTAGCTCAAAGGTATTGCGTTTGGTCAATTCATCTTATATGGGATTTATGTCACCCATAACCAGTCTGGAAAAAGCCGTCATCTATCTGGGTGCTGACACGATAAAAAATATCGCCATCAGTGCCTCCATCTTGCAGGTTTTTTCTCGTACCAGAGGCGATTCCTCCTTCAATTTGCGTCGGTTTTGGTGGCACTCTTTTATGTGCGCAACTCTGGCACGAAGGATTGCTAAGAGCACCGGATACATGAATCCAGAAGAGGCCTTTTTATGCGGTCTTCTGCACGATATCGCAAAGCTGGTCCTTTGGAAGCACTTTCCAACGCAATATGGCCGAATTCTGAAAGAATCGGGGAAGGATACCCATCAACTTCTGAAGAATGAGAAAGAAATGGGAGCCACGCATGCCGAAGTGGGGTCCTGGCTTATTCAAAAATGGAACCTCGATCCGTTTATGGCGGATGCGGTTTTTTACCACCATGTACCTGTAAATGAGATTATAGATGCATTCCCGCTGGTTAAAATCGTTTATACCGCCAATGCGCTAAGCCAGAGTGTTGAACAAACAATCGAGACCGGCGCCGAAGTGACAGAGAAGGTTTTCGGATTTACCGCAGCTCAAATCGAGGAGATCGAATCCAGTGCAAAAAAGGAAGTAAGCGAGGTGGCAGAGGCTTTGGATATTCCCATTGAACCTCCCCCGGATCTGGTACAGGACACGGTTCAAATTCAATATACCAGCGAGGATCTGGCAAAAGAGATCAAGAATATCTCATTGCTTTACGGAACTCTGGAAAACCTCATCAGGGCGGACAGTAAAGAGGCCATTCTGCGCATTGCAGAACATGGTTTGAAGATTCTTTTCGATATCAAATCGTTGTTTTTTTTCCTGTATGATCCCGATCAGGAGCTTTTAATCGGTGACTCGCCGGATGGAAACCCTCGGATCAAGGAGTTGACCCTCCAGGTTCGCACCCAGAGATGCTTGCCCTGTACCTCGCTGGCAGAAAAAAGGATACTGAGCTCCTTCAACCGTTCGGATATTCGAATTCCTGATAGACAGATGATTCAATTGCTCGGCTCCGAAGGGATGATCTGTTTACCGCTTTATGCCTATCAGCAACCCATCGGGATCATAGTGATGGGAGTCCAATCCGCTCAGGAGGCAGAGCTCGGCAGGCAGCAGAAGTCGCTCAGTCTGTTCGCCAATCATGTTGCCATCTGTTTCTATGTTGACACCTTCAAAAACTTACAGGCAAAGCGAATACAGGCGGAACGGATGGAGGCCATATCCAGCGTGGCCCGAAAGGTTGTTCATGAGGCAAACAATCCCCTTGGGATCATAAAAAACTATCTGAAGGTCCTTGGAGTTAAACTTCCTGAACGGCACCCAGCCCAAAGTGACATAAATATTATTTCTGAAGAGATCGACCGTGTGTCAAAGATTATTCATCAATTAAACTGCTTCTCACAGCCCGAAACCAAAAAACGGGAAGCGGTGGACATCAATAGGTTACTGGTTAACCTGATGAAGCTGCTTCGCAAATCGATACTCAAGCCTGCCGGCATCAAGGACCAACTCTCCCTGGCCCCTGAGCTGCCAAGAATCATGGCCGATGAAAACAGCCTGCGACAGGTTTTCTTAAATTTGATTAAAAATGCAGCAGAGGCCATGCCCAACGGTGGGCGGCTTTTCGTTAAAACACGATACATCGGGCATCCAGAATCACATATCGAGAACGCAGAAGAAGAGCTGCCGGAGAAAGCAGCGATTGAAGTAATCATAAAAGACGAGGGGCAGGGCATTTCAGATGAAATCAAATCCCGGCTGTTTGAACCCTATATCAGTACCAAAAGCGGAGAACACCGCGGTTTGGGACTTTCCATCGTGCATAATATTATAAAGGAGTTGAACGGAACCATTACCTGTCAGAGCGACAAAGACATCGGCACGCAATTTAAAGTGACCTTGCCTTGCCGTCAACCTGATGCAAACGCCAACAGGAGGTCCGGATGAGGGATTCGGAAAGGATATATATTGTCGACGACGAAAAAAGGATGTGCGACAGCCTGAAATTTCTGCTGGAAAGAGAAGGCTTTGAAGTGGAGACTTCAACAGACTGCACCCAGGCGCTTGAGGCAATGGCCCGAAAAAAAATCGATTTGTTTATACTGGATATATGCCTTCCGGAAATGGATGGGTTTGAGCTGCTGGATAGAATTTTCAAGCAGGATCCTGATGTACCGATCATTATGATGACGGGCCATGCATCCATAGATTCTGCCGTAAAGGCCTTAAAGAAGGGTGCATATGATTACTTGCGGAAACCCTTTGAACATGAAGATCTTTTAAAGACGATCCGCAACGCTTTGCAACAAAAAACCCTGAAGGATGAAAACAGGGCGATCATGGAGCGTTTGGCTCTTTCTGAAAAACGATATCGATACATCGTTCAACACTCTCCCGACATCATTTATACTCTGGATTCGGCAGGCAACTTTACATTTATAAATGAGGCAGTCGAGAGATTGCTTGGATATTCACCGGACTCGCTGCTTGGCAAGCACATATATACCATCATCCATCCAGACGACTTAAAGAAGGCCAAGTGGCTGTTTGAAGAGCGAAGATCCGGGCAGCGGGCAGAGGCGGGTGTCGAACTGAGGCTGATTTGTAGGCAGGATGAGAAAGGGTTTAAGCATTTTCTTATCAAGCACCTAACCCTGTCTTCCCGACAGACAGGGGATCATGGATTTTCCGACGACACCTCACAGGATGCTACAGAAACCTATGGCGTTGCAAGAGACGTAAGTTATCGCCGACAGCTTGAGGCCCAGTTTCGTGAAGCACAGAAAATGGAGGCCATTGGGACGTTGGCAGGAGGAATAGCACATGACTTCAACAACCTGCTCACCTGCATTCAGGGATACACATCGCTGATACTGGAGGACATTGGAGCGAATCACCCCCATTATGAGAAGCTATTGAACATTGAGCACAATGTTCGGCTAGGAGCTGAACTGACAAGCCGGTTGCTGGGGTTTGCAAGAAGTGGTAAATTCAATGCCAAAGCAATCAATGTCAATGATTTGATAAAAAGATCCGCATATATCTTTGCCAGAACCAAGAAGGAGATCACTATCCATTACAACCTTCAGCCGGATCTTTGGGCTGTATATGCCGACGAAGGACAGCTTGAGCAGGTATTGCTCAACCTTTTTGTCAATGCATGGCAAGCTATGCCCGAAGGGGGGGATATTTACATCGAAACGAAAAATCTAAGAATGGAAGGAGAACAACTCGATGAAATCGGTGCAAAAACCGGTGATTATGTGAAGATTTCGATTACCGACACAGGTATTGGAATGGACGAAGAGACCCAGCATCGGGTTTTTGAGCCTTTTTTTACCACAAAAGAAAGAGGGCTTGGAACCGGTCTGGGACTCGCCTCCGTCTATGGAATCATAAAAAACCACGGGGGAGCGATCAGGGTTTCAAGCAAAGTCGATGAAGGCAGCACCTTTGTTATTTATCTGCCCATGACCAAAGAGTCGGTCCAGAAAGAAAAGCCGCCCCCCAGATTGATTAAAAAGGGGTCTGAAACAGTATTGCTTGTGGATGATGAAGAAAATGTAGTTGAGGTTGGAAAAGCCATGCTGGAACATATGGGGTACAGGGTGCTGGTTGCCCGTAACGGATATGAGGCCGTTGATGTTTATAAGAAATATGCCGAACAGATCGACCTGCTGATCCTGGACATGATTATGCCCGGTATGGGAGGCGGCAGAACCTTTGATATAATAAAAGAGATTAACGCATCCATAAAAGTTTTGCTGTCCAGCGGATACAGCTTGAACGGGGAAGCTGCTGAGATTCTTCGCCGCGGCTGCAGCGGTTTTATTCAAAAACCATTTACCCTCGAAGAACTTTCTGAGAAGATAAATTCGGTACTCGGCTCTGATATCACTCAATGTCATTGAAGATATCACTCTGGTGTATCCTTTTCACAAACCCCGCAACTGCTGCAAACACCCGGACGACAGATCGAGGTTGTTTCCGCCCTGAGGGCTTTTTCATATTCTTTTACGAGATAAGATTTTTCGATACCGTGATCAATAAAGTCCCACGGCAGCAATTCACCGATATCCCGTTTCCGATAAACATAAAAATCCGAATTCAGAGCGGATGTTTTCAGTGTCTTAACCCAGTTCCCACGGTTTTGGTGGGCAGCTTCAAGCAATTGAGCCACCCGACGGTCTCCTCGAGAAAACAGAGCCTGAATGTAGGCCCAGCGGGGCAAGTCTGAATGAAGGCGAATATTCGCCATTGTTTTCACGCCTTGTCGAACACTTTTTATCTTGGTTTTTAGCATTTCTATCTCCTGCATAGCAACCCATTGAAACGGAGTAAAGGGTTTCGGAACAAAGCAGTTCAGACTTATGGTTATTTCTCCGATTCGTCTCCTTGTACGGCTGGATTGAAGAAAACGGTGTTTGAGTCTTTTTACCAGAGCGACAATGGATATCACATCCTCCATGGTTTCGGTGGGCAACCCCACCATGAAGTAAAGTTTCAGATTGGCAATGCCATGGGCTACAAGGGATTCCACGGCATCGAGGATGTCGGTTTCAGAGATTCCCTTATTGATGACTTTTTGAAGCTTTTCAGAGCCGGCATCCGGTGCGATGGCTGCTGTCTTTAAGCCGCTTTCCTTCAGCGCGGAAAGAAGCTTAGGCGACAGGCCATCGGCCCGCAGTGAGCTGAAAGAAAACCGAAGATGACCTTTCTCCCTTACCTGACAGAGTTTTTCAATGTCGGGATGGTCCGAGACGGCGGCTCCCACAAGACCGATGGTGGAGGTTAGGGCAGAACCATCTTGAATACACCGCTTAAGCTGAGTCAATGGCCTGTATCTTGGCGGTCTGTAAATGTAGCCCGCTGCGCAAAACCGGCAACCATGAGGACACCCCCTGGTGACTTCCACAAGATAGGATTTCTGGAAAGTTGTGTTTGGAGTCAGAACGGCGCTGCCTGTGGCGCCTGTCGAAAGATCCACCTGGATGCGCCGGTTTATTCTTTCTGGAACGTCTTCCGTTGGCTTGAAATCTGCAAGTGTGCCGTCTCTATGGTAGGTGGCCTCATAGAACGCCGGCACATATGTTCCCGGGACGTGACGGGCTATCTTAAGCAGGGTGGCCCTTCGGTCTTGGTGGGGATCAAAATGCTCAATAAACTCGGGCAGTAACGGTTCAGCTTCTCCGATAAGGAAACAATCGATGAATTCGGCAATGGGTTCCGGGTTCAACAGGCAGCAGACTCCCCCTGCGATCACTAAAGGAAGGGGGGGACTTCTGTCTTTGGATCGCAGAGGAAGCCCTGCCAGGTTTAGAATCGTGAGCAAGTTGGGATAGTCGTTTTCAAAGGACAGCGAAAATGCAAGAATATCGAAATCGGCAACCGGCCTTGAGGATTCAAGGGATCGAATCGATGCATGAGTATTCTCAGTGTGTTCCGGAAGAAAGACCCTTTCACAGACAACTTCATCGAAACTGTTCAGAAGACGATATACGCTCTGAAAGCCGAGATTGGACATCCCTACATGGTATCGGTTGGGATATGCAATCGCTATTTTGATCCGGCCCTGCCATCGTTTATATATGGTGCCCGTCTCTTCGGCTAAGAGATTCTTCCGGGATTTTCTAGATGCTCTATCCATGGTTGACATTGGGTGAAAGATTGAAATCTATATTATCAATCTTTAATCTACCTCTGTCAACCGCTATCGCTAATCGGCTTTTCTTCTCAAAAAGGTCGGTATATCCAGATCATTATCGATGACAATACCTTTGTACCCTCTGTAAGCGGCGCCCGTGGTTTCTCCAACGGCCTCTTTTTGCCTGACAAAAGTCGGTTCGTCATAATCGACGGCATTCTGCAGATCGGCTGGTGTCAAATCACGAACTTTCCCTCGAAGGGGTCGATCTCGGCCCTTATCCAGCAGCCTTGTTTCTTCGCCACCGCCAATGCCTGTGGCTATGACGGTGACCCGCATCTCATCCCCCATGTTATCTTCGATGACCGCCCCCCAGATGATATCGGCATCCTCGCCGACTTCCTGGTATATGCGTTCAGAGGCGGCGGTCATCTCCTCCATTGTTAAATCACTGGTGCACGTGATATTCATCAGTACGCCCCTTGCCCCTGCAATGGAAATGTCTTCCAGCAGCGGATGAGATATGGCACGTTCCGCAGCTTCCACGGCGCGGTTTTCACCACTGGCAATGCCGATTCCCATGATGGCCAAGCCTGCTTTCGACATCGTCGTTCTCACATCTGCAAAGTCGAGGTTGACCAGGCCGGGCATCATGATGAGGTCTGTGATCCCTTTCACAGAGTGAAGCAGGATTTCATCCGCTTTTTTGAACATTTCCAGCATAGTGGCATTTTTGGTCGCCAGTCCGCGGAGTCGGTCATTGGGTATGGTGATCACCGTGTCTGCAAAGTTTTTGAGCTGCTCAAGGCCCTGCTCAGCCACCTGTGCCCGTTTTTTGCCTTCAAAGGAAAACGGCTTGGTGACCACAGCAACCGTGAGGGCGCCGAGATCCTTGCAGATTTCCGCAATCACCGGAGCTGCACCGGTTCCTGTGCCGCCGCCAAACCCGGCGGTTATAAACACCATATGGCTTCCTTCCAGTGCGTTTCTGATTGCATCGGTGTTTTCAAGCGCCGCTTCCCGTCCCAGTTCGGGTTTTGCGCCTGCGCCCAGTCCTTCGGTCAGTCTTTCACCGATTTGAATCTTAACCGGCGCTTTTGAGATTTCAAGCGCCTGGGCATCGGTATTTGCCGCAATGAACTTCACACCCTGCAGATTGGAATCGATCATGTTGTTGATCGCATTCCCTCCGGCTCCGCCGACACCAATGACCTTGATTTTCGCCGATTTATCCGTGTCCACATAAGTAAATAGCATGTCCCCCACCTCCTGTCATGATAAGTTGTCATTAAAATGCAATGACGTGTTGAGATACCAATCGATCCAATTTTCCGCTGCTGCCATTTTAAACCACCTCTTTGAACCAGTTTTTCATTCGATTCATGACCCGATTGAAGATGTTTGTGTCACGAATTCTGAATTTTTTTGAATTCTGATTTCTAGCACCATATATGACCAGTCCCACTCCGGTTGCATACATGGGATTGTTGACCACGTCGACCAACCCGGTGATTCCCTGAGGTTTGCCCAGGCGCGTAGGGAGGTTGAATACGGTCTCCGCCACCTCCGTCACCCCATCCAGCATAGAAGAGCCGCCTGTTAAAACCGAGCCTGATGTGATGCTATTTTCCAGACCTGCCCTGAAAATTTCCCGTTGGATCAGAAGAAAAATTTCTTCCATGCGCGGCTCCAAGACCTCCGCCAAAATCTGGCGAGGTAGCTTTCTCGGTTTACGGCCGCCCATGCCGGGTACCTCAATGGTCTCTTCATTTCCGACATTTCCAACAACGCATGTGCCATATTTCTTTTTTATCTTTTCCGCTTCAGCCACGGGTGCGCGAAGCCCGACGGCAATATCATTGGTAAGATTGTTTCCTCCCAATGCAAGCACGAAGGTGTGTTTGATGTTGTTTCCGGAAAAGATCGCCAGGTCCGTCGTCCCTCCCCCGAGATCGAGCAGTGCGACCCCCAGCTCCTTTTCTTCACTGGTCAAAACCGCTTCTCCCGAAGCCAGCGATTCCAGCACTATGTCGCAGACATCGAGCCCGGCTCGATTGGCGCATTTCACGATGTTGTGCGCCGAGGTGACGGCAGCCGTAACAATATGAATCTTGGCTTCCAGACGAACCGCCGCCATTCCGATTGGATTTTGAATTCCTGCTTCATCATCCACGATGAATTCTTGTGGAAGCACGTGAATAACTTCCCGGTCCATGGGAATTGCAACGGCCCTGGCAGCATCAATCACTCGATCCACATCATTTTGTGTAATTTCCTGGCCCTTTATGGCGACAATGCCCCGGCTGTTGAGTCCGGTAATATGACCGCCTGCAATGCCCGCATAGACAGAGGTGATTTCGCAGCCGGCCATCAATTCCGCTTCTTCGACCGCCTTTTTTATGGATTCTACGGTCGATTCGATGTTCACCACTACTCCTTTACGAAGGCCGATGGAGGGGTGTGTTCCTATACCGATGATGTTGATATCATTACCGGACAATTCACCAACCACTGTGCAGATTTTAGTAGTACCAATATCCAGCCCAACAATAATGTCGTCTTGTTTCTGCAACCTATACCTCCTTGTTTTCATCACCGCTTGCACCTGCTCTGATGGGCCTCATGACTATTCGTTTGGTGTCGTTAAGGTCGATGAAGTGAATCCCGTTATAATCGGTCCGTTTGCGCAAATGAGAAAGAACATGTTTAAGCCGATCATATTTTTCTGACAGATTTGAATACCCCAGCCGAATGGATATTTTGTTTTTAAACGCGAGTAATGTGAGTCCGATTTCCCTGTCTACATGGATTTCCTGAATTGTTCTGTTTGGAAGAATGCTGTCTAGATGTTTGCCCAGAGATAAAACCTCCATCACCGCGCGAAAGGGAGCGGTTTGCGGCTGATCAGGTATATAGAGATCGGAAAATGAAAGGCCCCGGATGGTGGGGAGTTGAAACCGATCCAGTTTGCCCTTTTCTTTAAATATCTCTCCCTGATCATTGATGATGTATGTTTTATCAAGCTCAATAAAAGCCAAGGGGCTGTGCTCCCTGATCTGTATTAGAATGCCGCTTGGAGGCCGCAGGCGAATCTCAGCTGCCGCGATCCATGGATGGGCGAGCAGCCGCTTCCTTGCGTACGACAGATTAATCAGAAATATGTTCATTCCTCTGTTTATGTTTGCCTGATTGCAAATATCCTCTTCAGAAAGCCGGTACGCCCCTCGGATCTCGATCTTGTGTGCTTTAAAAAGATCTAATTGGGTGATCAGATCATATGAGAAAAGAAATGCCGCACTCATTGTCAGGATTAAACCGCCTCCCATCAATACCTTGAAGCATAGGTGGGCGATGTTAAAGAATCTGTGCGAACCCCTGTGCAAGCCCCTGTTCGTATTCTTGGTTCGTTTTGTTCTTCTCATAAATCCGATTGCCCTAGCTACCTAAGACCCTCACCTCAAGCTGCAGATCAACATCAAATTGAGTTTTCACTTTCTCCCTGATTAATGATACCAATGCGAGTATATCTGCAGCCGATGCGCCACCCCTGTTTACAATGAAATTTGCATGCTTAGGAGAAATCTGAGCCCCCCCGATCATTCGACCCTTTAATCCAGCCTGGTCGATCAGCCACCCGGCGGGCTGATCCGAAGACGGATTCCTAAAGAAACACCCCGCCCCGGGATAACCGGCCGGTTGCCGCTGTTTTCTGGAGTCTAAAATGCTTTTTGCTTCCTTTCGCAATGTTTGAGCATCGCCCCTCAGAAGGGCAAACCGAGCATGCAGGATAACGGGTTGAGGTATTGAATCACCATCCTTAAGCGAAAGGCGGCGGTAGGAAAACTCAAGCCGCTCCCTGCCGATTTCTTTACGGGTACCGTCGGGTTGCAAAACGCTTACGGCTTCTATAACATCCCCTATGCAGCCAAGAGATGTTCCAGCATTCATAACGACCGCTCCCCCTACTGTTCCCGGAATACCAAGGGCGAAATTAAGCCCTGCAAGCCCTCGTTTCACAGCATACCAGCAAAGTGTTTGAAGTTTTACGCCTGCCATGGCATTTACCAGCACCACATCGTGTTGCTGGACTGCTGGTCCAATCCTGTTCAAACACCGGCTTAATGCCACCACGATTCCCCGAACCCCCGCATCCTTTACCAGTAGATTGGTTCCCGCACCGATGATCCAGTGAGGGATTTCGTTTTTTCTCGCCCAGTTCATGAGCAGCACCAGTTTCTCAAGGGTTTCCGGTTCAACATATACGTCTGCGGGCCCACCCACCTGTAAGGATGTGTGTCTGGACAAGGGTTCATTGAACTTGACCGATTCCCTGAAATGATCTGAAAGCCATTTTTTAGCTGCTTCGTTCAGCATCACGTTAATATTTTCGCTGTTTGGCCTGTCGGTTTAAATCCTCATTAAGAGGCGAATTCTTATCTTTTGCTTTTAACTTCTTTATCCAGGAAAGCCGCATCATTCCCAAGCGAATCCCCGGTATGAAAATGTTTACCAGAAACAAGAAACAATCAATCAACGGCACCCGTGATCAAACCCTTTGGGTTAAATCTTCATTCACCCTATTATTCAGGATATGCTCTGCCACTTTCCAGACATCTCCGGCTCCAAGGGTCAGCAAAACATCGTCCCGTCTTAAACTGGCCCGCAGCATTTTTACTGCCGCATCTATATCCTCTGCATAATGGACCTCTTTATGGCCGTGGTCCATGATTCCCTCGCACAACCGGCGGCTGTCCACGGCAACTATCGGTTCTTCGCCGGCTGAATAGATGGGCAGTACGTAAAGAATATCCGACTCATAAAACCCTCGCGTAAATTCATCGAACAACGCCCGGGTTCGCGTGTAGCGATGGGGCTGAAAAACCACGACGATCCGGGAGTTGGGCCAGCACTCTCTGACAGCCTTAAGGGTGGCCTTGATTTCCGTGGGATGGTGTCCGTAGTCATCCACGATGGTCACCCCGTTTACGGTACCTTTCACCTCCATGCGACGCTGCACCCCTTCAATAGTTTCAAGGGCTTCTCTGATCAGCTCAAAAGGAATATTCAGTTCCATGCCTACTGCCACGCTGGCCATGGAGTTGTATACATTGTGGATTCCTGGGAGGTTGAGAGAAATCTCTCCTAGCACCTGCCCATGATGATGGAGGGTAAAATAGCTTTTTAACCCTTTGAAGCGTATGTTTCTGGCCTGAAAGTCGGCCTGAGTGCTCATGCCGTATGTGGTGAAACGCTTTTTGATATTAGGGATCAACTCCTGTAACGGCTCGTTGTCCAAGCAAAGGACCGATAGACCGTAAAAGGGAACCCTGTCGATGAAATTCAGAAACACCTGTTTGATGGCATCTAAATCCTTGTAATAATCCAGATGCTCTCTATCGATATTGGTGACAACGGCGATGGTCGGGGAGATTTTAAGGAAAGACCCATCGCTTTCATCAGCCTCGGCAACGATAAAATCTCCTCCGCCCAGCAGGGCGTTGGAATTGATGCTCTTGAGCTTTCCTCCAATGACCACGGTGGGATCAAGCCCCCCTTTTGCCAATACAGAAGCGATGATGGAGGTGGTGGATGTTTTCCCATGGGCGCCTGCAATGGCCACGCTGTATTTCAATCGCATGAGCTCAGCGAGCATCTCTGCACGGGAAATCACCGGAACGGATCGCTTCTGTGCCGCGGATATCTCAGGATTTTCCGGGCCGATAGCAGAGGAAACCACCACCACATCCGCCCCTTTTATATGCTCGGCCGAATGGCCGTCATAGACAATACCGCCCAGTTGTTTGAGCCGGCGGGTTATATCAGATGGCTTGATATCCGATCCTGAGACCTTGTAACCAAGGTTGATAAGCAACTCCGCAATCCCGCTCATACCGATTCCGCCGATGCCCACAAAGTGTATGTGATATTTCTTAAAATACACGCCCGCAATTTCCTATTTTGTAATAATTTACTCGAGTTTCGCACCCTATTTTACCGTAAAATTGCCAATGGATGTTAAGTCGAATAAACCCCGTAGTTGGATAAATCACATAGTAAAATTGCTATTTTGCCCTATCTGTATAAGTATCTAACAGCTGCACCCTTTGAGCGGTTTTAAAACAACGGGGTAAAATTTTTGAAGGCAAAATAATTACACCGAAGCTCTTAGGGGGCAGCCATTACGAAACATCGGGTCCAGGCACAAGGAGACGGCCACCAAGCAGCACAAGATCTTGTTAGTTCTGGTCTAGGTGCTTTGTTGACTGCCATTGTGCCGTTATCGAAGTGTGATAAAATGTATTTTGCCTTCAAAAATTTCATTCGACCCCATCATATAAGGCATTTCAAAGGATTAGGGGTGCGAAACTCAAGTAATTTAGCTTCTTGAACATCGCCATTGCCTAAAGAATGTTCGTTTTTTTGTGCAACCATCACCCGTTTCCAGCCATCAATCGATAGCTGTCGTCCACGATGGTTTTCGCCGCCTCGGGTTTTGCATGCCATTTTGCTCTTTCCGCCATTTGTCGCAGCAGTTGCGGATTTGTGAAATAGTAGTCGATTCTATCAGCAAGAAGCCTTCCGTTAAGCTCGGGTTCCAGAACCACTTCGGCAGCTCCTTTTTTTTCAAGCTCACGTGCGTTTAAAACCTGGTGGTTGTCGGCAGCAAAGGGGAACGGTATCAAGATAGCCGGCAGTGCAAGGGCGGTTATCTCTGCCACCGTGGTTGCGCCGGCTCTGCATATGACCAGATCGACCTTTTGAAGCACCGATGCAATATCCTGAAAAAATGCCTGCACTTCGGCCGAAACCTTCTGCTGTCGATATCGCTCCTTTATAAACGCCTCATCTTTGATGCCGGTTTGATGAATAAAATGGTATCGATCTTTTTGTTTCAAATGTACAAGCGCCTCTGCCATTGCCACATTGATGCTATGGGCTCCCTGGCTGCCCCCAAGGATCATGACGGTGAACAGCTGTTTTTCCGAATCAACCCGTGATTTTTTTTCAAGAGCTTCTAATAACGATGTTCTAATCGGATTCCCCGTAAAGCGAACCTTATCTTTTCTGAAATAAGTCGCTGTTTCTTCGAAGGAAACATAGATTCGGTCCGCTAAAGGGGCCAGCATTCGATTTGTAATTCCCGGGACAATGTTTTGTTCTTGCAAAACAATTCTTTTCCTCATCAGCCAGGCGGCTGCTACGACAGGTGCTGCGGAATAACCCCCAAGGCCCACTGCTAACTGTGGTTGAAATCTTAACAGTAGATAGGCCGATTTCAGAATCCCTGCAGGCAATTTTAAGATGGACCGCATCTTCTGCCACCATTTACGCCCTATGATTCCCTCGGTTGATATCCGCTGGTGCGCAAAACCATGGTCAGCTAGAACCGAGACTTCAAGCGGCTTCCCTGTGCCGATAAAGAGTATTCGAGTATTGGGATCTCGCTTCATAAATTCCTGGGCAATGGCAATGCCTGGAAAAAGATGACCTCCTGTACCCCCACCTGCGAAGACAACACGCATTGCCGCTTGATCCTTCGCCTGCCGTTATGCCAGCCGGCAGTCACCTGAAGCTGGCTGCTCCAATGTTCATCAATATTCCAATGGAGGCCATATTGATCAGCAGGGATGTGCCCCCGTAACTCAAAAATGGCAGAGCTAACCCTTTGGTTGGCAACAATCCCAGCGCAACCCCCATGTTTACACATACCTGAAGTCCGATTGCCAGTGTCAGTCCGAATGCGAGAAAGGATCCATAGACATCTCTGGCATTTCTTGAGATGATGATACCTCGCCATATAATGAAAACATAGAGACTCAAAATAGCAATAACGCCAAGCAGCCCAAGTTCTTCACCGATGACTGAAAAGATAAAGTCTGTATGTGGCTCCGGCAGGTAGAAGAGTTTCTGGTAGCCCTTGCCGATCCCGACCCCCCAGAGTCCGCCGGTACCAAAAGCCATCATGGAATGAATGATTTGATAGCCTTCTGTAGAGGAGAACTGCCAGGGGTTAAGGAAGCTCAGCCAGCGCTTGATCCGGTACTGGGCTGTCAACATAAACAGATATAGAAAGGGCGATAGAATCAATACAGAGATTATCAGATGGCGAATCCGCGCCCCTGCTACGAACATCATGATCCATGTGATGGCTCCAAGAATGACCACAGAGCCGAAATCGGGTTGTAAAATGATAAATGCCGTCAGCGTACCGAGAACCAGCGCATGTGGTAAGAACCCGATATAAAGATCTTTGAGTTTTTCTCCCTTCTTGTCCATGGAATAGGCCAGATAGACGATCAGTGCGAAGCGGGCAAATTCCGAGGGCTGGACCGTGATCTCTCCGATTCGCAACCATCGTGACGAACCGCCTGCCGATATTCCCCATTTTGAAAACTGAACCGCTATAAGGCCCGCCAGTGCGATTCCCAGCAATGGATACGCCATCAATCGATGGACCCTGTAAGGTACGTGCCGATAAAACACCAGCGCCAGTATACCAAGTAACGCAAAGATCGCCTGTTTTTTAAAGAAGTGGTATTCAGAACCAAATTTTTCCAGCGCAAGCTCGGAGCTTGCACTGTAAACCATTACAACTCCGATACCCACAAGCAGCAGTGTCGGAAACAGCAGCCTGGCATCATAAGCGAGAAGTTTGGTTTTCTGCGTCTCTGCTGGCATCTATTCTCCGTGTGAATCGGTTTTATACCTCAAGCCTTACCTCCCCCGGGCAATATCCCGAGTACATAAGGATTATTCTTCCATGCCTTAAGGCAAGCCCTGGGTGATGCTGCGAAAGTGATCTCCCCGGTGCTCGTAGTTACGGTAAAGATCGAAACTCGTGCACCCTGGTGAAAGAAGCACCACATCACCTGGTGAAGCCGCCTCTTTGGCACAGTAGACCGCCTGTAGCATTGTTGATACGATCTCAGCCGGTGCGGCACGGCCAAGAACCTTATGAATATCGGAAGCCGCCTCTCCCATGAGCACTAATTTTTTAACCCGACTTCTAACAGCCGCTCGCAGCGTTTCAAAGTTGCCTCCCTTGTTCCTGCCTCCCATTATGAGAATCACGGGTTGTTTGAATGAAATCAATGCCTTTTGAACGGCATCGATATTGGTTGCCTTTGAATCATTGAAAAATCGCACCCCGTGTTTTGTGGTCACGTATTCTATTCGATGGGGCAGTCCACGGAATTGCTTGATTGCCGAAGATATTCCCCTTAGGTTTCCGCCTGCCGCCAGGGCGGCAAGACCAGCTGCGGCCGCATTTTCTGCATAGTGGCTGCTCTTAAGGCGCACCTGGGACAGATCGATATATTGTCTTCGGCCTGAACCTATATGTAACACGATTCTGTTTTCTTCTATGGTGGCTCCGGTGCATGTTTCTGAAGGGGCGTTGAAGAGCCATTTTTTGCTGCAGATGGATCTGCTGATGTTCATAACCGTGGCATCCGAACCATTTAAGATGGCCAAATCTTCGCTTTGTTGATTTTCAAACAACCGGGCTTTTGAATTTGCATAAGCATCAAAATTTTCATATCGATCCAGGTGGTCTTCGGTGATATTGAGCAACACTCCGATTTTCGGCCTGAATGTCTCGATGGTATCGAGTTGAAAACTGCTCACTTCAGCAACGACCATCTGGGCTCTCTTGCCCTTGCGCACATACTTAATCAACGGAGTTCCGATGTTACCGCCGACAAACACCGTCATGCCCGAGGCTTTTAGCATCTCCGCCAACAGTACGGTGGTGGTGGTCTTGCCGTTTGTACCGGTGACCGCTATTATGGGTTCCTCAATGAATCGAAAGGCCATCTCGATTTCTCCCCAAACTGGAACTCCCTTTTCTTTTGCCAATCGAAGCGGCTCAAGCCGATGGGGCACTCCAGGGCTGAGGATGATCATATCCGCACTGGTAAAAGTTTCTTTTCGATGGCCACCGAGCTCCATACGCACTCCCATCGCTTTGACGCTAGGGATTGCACTTGCCAGTTCACGTTCCGTTGCCGTGTCGGTCACCGTTACGAATGCCCCTTTCGTTGTTAAAAACCGTGCCATCGCAAGGCCGGTGACGCCCAGTCCCACGATGAGAATATTTTTCTTTTCAAGGTCCATGCATTGTGTTACATATAATCGGTTGCGGATTGCAGGGCGCCCTAGCCGAATTTTATTGGTTAAGGTTGATTAATCGAAGGTAATGACCGAATTAATTGTTTGTTTAGCGTTCATAATACCCCGCAACCCGCAACCCATCATACCTAATCATACCTAATGAGGTTAAGTGTCTTGTGCCCGTTGCTTAATCATCTCAATTTCAATGTGCTCATGGATATCAGAGCCAATATGATGGAAATAATCCAAAAGCGTACGATCACCTTCGGTTCTGCCCAGCCTTTAAGCTCAAAGTGATGGTGAAGGGGAGCCATTCTAAAGATGCGACGGCCGTTGGTCATCTTGAAAAAACCCACCTGAAAAATAACCGATAGTGCTTCAACCACAAAGAGCCCTCCCACCACCAACAGAAGTATTTCCTGCTTTGTGATGACCGCCACCGTGCCAAGCGCACCCCCAAGAGAAAGAGACCCGATATCACCCATAAACACCTGCGCCGGGTAGGTGTTGAACCACAGAAAACCGAAACCCGCCCCTGCTATGGCACCGCAAAAGACCGCAATCTCCCCGCTGCCGGCCACATAATTGATTTGCAAATAATCCGCTATTTTTACATGGCCCGCTACATAGGCGAACACCATATACGTTGCTGCGACAATGATGGCAGGGCCGATGGCAAGCCCGTCCAGGCCATCGGTGAGATTTACTGCATTGGAGGTTCCCACGATGACAAGGGCGGCGAAAAGAACATATCCCCAGCCCAGATCCGGGGAGATTTTTTTAAAAAACGGTATAGTTACATGGGTGTCAAAATCAGGGCGGACAAAGACAAGAAGACCTGTCACAATGGCAAAGGCAAACTGCATCAACAGTTTTTTGCGAACCGTAAGCCCTTTGCTTCGTTTCTTTATTTGCATCAGGTAGTCATCTATAAAGCCGATAAACCCGTAGCCTACGGTGACAAACAGTGCGATCCAGACATAGGCATTGGTCAAGATAGTCCAAAGAACCGTGGATACCACCACGGCGAACAAGATCAGAGCACCCCCCATGGTGGGGGTTCCCGCTTTTTGAAGATGGGAGCGGGGTCCATCATCTCGAACGTATTGCCCGATTTGCAGGGCTGTCAGTTTCCGGATCACCCATGGGCCGAGTAGAACACAAATCAGAAACGCGGTTAAACTGGCGTAGATCGTTCGAAACGTAATGTAACGAAATACGTTAAAAACCGATATGGTCGTATGAAGCGGATATAACAGGTGGTAAACCATTTGCGATTACCCTGATAGAGCTTTGCGCTTCCTTTCCCCTTTACGGGTTTCATGCTTGGGATTGCGGGTTGCAGGCAGCCCTAGCCTTGATGGATATAAGTTCATGGAATTTAAAACGCTGATCCTCTACCTTTTAATTTTCATGTTCTTATGTTCAAAGACCCGCAACCCGCAATCCCAAGCATGAACCGATGAGGTTTGTTTTTCCCATTCAACGACTCTGTGAACGATATCCTCCATACCCATGGCCCTTGAGCCCTTGACAAGAATCCAATCACCCGGTTGAATCCATCGGATGAGGTCTTGGAAAATTTCATCCTTGGTTCCAAGAAGGATCTGATGCTCTGCCATGCCGCCTTCAAGCGCACCGGATTGAACCACATCAGCAAAGTCTCCGGTGACATACAGCCGCTCAATACAGAAACGAGCTATCATCATTCCGAGATTTTTATGCATAGATTCCGCGTGAGCACCCAATTCGAGCATATCACCTATGACCAGTACCCCTCGAGCGGGGCCTTTTAGGGAGGCCAGCGTTCCAATGGCCGCTTCCATTGAAGTGGGGTTAGCGTTATAGGCATCGTTTACGATGTGGATGCCCGAGGTGGTATGCACAATATTCATGCGGTTCTCTATCGGTCGAAAGCGCTCAAGGCCTGTTTTGATTTCTTGTGCGGACAATCCCAGAAGATAGCCGACCGCGGAAGCAGCCAGAGCATTTGAGACCATGAATTTTCCGGGCACACCGATCCGAACAAGACAGGATTGCTCTGGAAGAATCAAACGGAAACCGATTTCCTGTCCATCGGCGGCGGGGGCTTGAGCCCTGATCAAGGCTTTTTCTGATTGGCCGAACAGTACGATATTCACCGAGCTGTCTCGGGCTAGTTTCAAAACATACTCATCGTCCGCATTCAGAACAGCGGTTGTCTGAGGATCCATTTCTTCAAGCAGCTCCCCTTTTGCACGCATAACCCCTTCGATTGAACCGACTCCTTCAAGGTGAACGGGTCCAATATTGGTGATAACACCGATATCGGGCCTGCAAATTCTTGTAAGTCTGGAAATTTCTCCGAGGTGATTCATTCCCAATTCAACAATCGCCCATTGGTGATGAGGTGACAGCTCAAGAAGCGTCAAGGGAAGACCGATTTCATTGTTATAATTCTTTTTGCTTGTAAGCGTATGGTACTTTTGGGATACCACCGCCTGGATCATCTCCCGCGTGGTTGTCTTGCCGGTGGAGCCGGTGACGGCCACCACCGATGCCCGGTGTCGATCTCTATTAAAGGCCGCCATGAGCCCCAGCGCCCGTGTTGTATCGTCCACTGCGATGCACTGCAGGTTTTGGAGATGCCAGTCCGAAAGCGGAAACCCGGCACTCTTTCTTTTCTCTACCACCACCCCGCGAACCCCGTTGCTGATAACATCTTGAACAAAGCGGTGAGCGTCATGTTTTTGCCCTCTAATGGCAACAAAAAGCATGTCGGGGCGGATCCGGCGCGAATCGATGGAAATCCCGGAGAAGGTTTGGTTGCCCTTCCCGCAAAGAAGAGTCCCCCCGGTTGCGTTAAGAATATTCTCGGTAGTCCAAACCATGTTTATTTCCGCTGTGTTAAAAGATCATCTCAAGCACTGTCAGCCATGGTAATCGAAGCCTCGCTTGTTTCACCCAATGCAAGGAGTATATGTTCCGTCACCTTTCGGTCGTCGAAAGGATAACTTTCTTTGCCGATAACTTGATAGGTTTCATGTCCTTTCCCGGCAATCAGTACGATGTCGCCGGGCTCAGATAGGGAAATACCCAGTTCGATGGCCTTTTTGCGGTCCGGTTCGACGGTATATCCCTTTTCTTTAAATCCGGCCCTCAGATCCGCTGCTGTGTAGGAGCGCGAGGCGGTGTGATTTATACCTTCCCTGATCTGTTGTATAATTCTTCGGGGTGGTTCTGTTCGGGGGTTGTCAGAGGTAATGATCGCCAGGTCGGATAACCTTCCTGCAACCTCCCCCATAAGGGGCCGTTTTCCCTGATCTCGATCTCCTCCACAGCCGAATATACAAATAATGCGAGCACGCTGTATTGATTTCAAAGCTTTTAGAGCATTTTCCAGCGCGTTGGGTGTATGGGCATAGTCCACGAACACAAACCGCTCGATGCGGTTTGGGATCCGTTCGAGACGCCCGGGAATGACGTTAACGGATTCAATTCCGGTTTTGATGGTTGTCACGGGAATATCCAGGGCAACACCTACAGCGGTGGCGGCAAGAATATTCTCCACGTTATGCCTGCCAATCAGAGGTGAGTTGAAATGAAACTCGCCCGCCGGCGTATGGACGATCCCGCTGGAACCATGAAGGTCATACCTTGTCTGACTGGACCATATATTCCACTGGGGTGTTGATCCATATGTTAAGCAAGGCACGGTAAGCTTGCTCAACAGCTGTTTGCCTCTGCCATCCTCTCCATTGATCACGGCAGAGGCCCGGTTCTTCTTCGGTCCGCTGATGAGGTGTACGGTAAACATGCTTTGCTTGCAGCCCCAGTAGCTGTCGATATCTCCGTGAAAGTCCAGATGGTCCTGACTGAAATTTGTAAACACACCCACATCCAGCCAGCAATCCGCCACCCTGTACAGCGCCATGGCATGGGAGGATACTTCCAGTAAGACATGAGTGACCGCCGCGGTTTCCATTTCAGAAAGTATTCTCTGAAGGTCCAGAGATTCAGGGGTGGTGACGGGATTGGGATATGTGTGTTCTCCGTATCTATAGTTGATGGTTCCGATAACTCCAACCTTAAAGCCGGCCTTTTTAAGAATCCCTTCACATAGATATGCGGTGGTCGTCTTTCCGTTTGTTCCCGTAATGCCTATGATACAGAGCCTTTGCGCAGGGTTGCGATAAAACCTGGCCGATACCCGGGAAAGAGTTTTTCGAGTATTTTCTACCTTAATAACAGGCACATTCTTATACACAGATCTCTGGACTATGATGGCGGCGGCTCCCCTTACGATGGCTTCATCGATGTAATCATGTCCGTCGGCTTCAAGGCCCTCGATGGCAACAAACAAGCCCCCCGGTCGAACATCCTGAGCTCTGCAGTGAATGGAACTTATCTCGCATTCCTGATATTCGGATCTGTCAGAAAGTTTCCGTTCCGGCCGGCTGTCAGCCTCGAGTTCCGATTTTAAATCCACAGGGTTTATCAGTTCGCATAGCTTCATTGCGTTACCCCAAAGATTGAACTTCTCTTAAAACCCTCAGCCTTTTCAGCATCTTTTCCGGGGGGATGCTCAGATAGCAGAGGGTTTCTTGAGCGATTTTTCGAAATGCAGGCCCGGCAACAATGCCGCCGTAATACCCTGTCCTGGGTTCGTCCACTACGACAAGGATGGTGATTGCAGGGTCTTTTGCAGGTGCGAACCCGACAAATGAAGCCGTATATCTATCTTTTGCGTAAGTTCCGCTTGAATCGGTTTTCTGGGCGGTTCCGGTCTTGCCGCACACCGTATAGCCGTCGAGCGCGGCTTTGGCGCCCGTACCTTTCCGGGTGATGACGGTTTGCATAACCCGATTTAAGGTGGCTGCAGTCTTGGCAGACACCACGCGTCTGACTTTCCGTGGCGTCATTTTTTTGATGATCCGCCCGTTAGGATCGACGATGGAATCCACAACATAGGGTTTCATGAGGATTCCGTTGTTAGCAATGGCAGAGGTTGCGGTAACCAGTTGCAGTGCAGAGACGGAGATTCCCTGCCCGAATGAAATGGCGCCGGCATCGATTTTTGACCATCGCCGGTACGGAATAAGTGTACCATTGGTTTCTCCCGGGCAATCGATTCCGGTCTTAGATCCGAAACCAAAGGATTTCAATATGTTGTAGTGATATTCCGGACCGATCATTTCACTTACTTTCACCGCACCTATATTGCTTGAGAATTTGATGATTTGCTGTAACGAGAGCCATCCATAGGCGTGGATGTCATGCACAACATCTTTGCCGATTCTATATGCACCGTTTTCACAGAAAAAAATCGTATTGGCAGAGGCCAGGCCGGATTCAAGCGCCGCCGCCGCGCTGAATATTTTCATGGTAGAGCCGGGCTCAAAAGGATCTGTAATCGCCCTGTTTCGCCATACACTTTGATCAAAGCTTCTGTAGTCGTTTGGATTGAAAATAGGATAATGGGCCAGAGCCAGAATCGCCCCTGTTTTCGGTATCATAACGATGGCAAGTGCGGACTTGGCGGAATGCTGTCTTACGGTCTCTTCCAACACACGTTCGGCAATGTATTGAACCGTGCCGTCAATGGTCAGAATCAGATGGTTTCCGCTGAAAACGTAGCTGGGTTTTTTGTCGATATCAAATTCTCGGCCTCGGGCATCCCTGAAGATTCTATGCTTAACAGGAGAACCTTGAAGATAAGAATCGTAATAAAACTCAAGGCCCTCAAGCCCATGACCGTCCAGCCCCGTGAAGCCGATCAGCTGGGCGGCAAGCGTTTTATTGGGATAAAAGCGACTGCTTTCTGCAATAAAATTGATACCATCCAGATTCAGGGCTCTGACCGCTTTTGTTTCCTTCGGAGTTGCCTTCCGTTTTAACCAGACAAACATCTTTTTGGATACAAGCTTTTTGTAGACAGCGTTTCGATTCAGATGTAACGCTGCTGACAGAGCGGTGGCCGCTGTTTTCGGATTTAAGATTTTCCTTGGCCATGCTGCAATGGACATCACATCGATGCTCACCGCCATTGTCCTATGATTTGCATCATATATGATACCTCGTTTTCCGGTTGAAACAACCGACTTTTTGTATTGATTCTCCGCACGCTCTGAAAGCCACTTCCCACGATACACCTGAAGGTATACGGCCTTTGCGGCGATAATAGAAAAAAAGATACTGAATGCTACTCCAATGAGCAGTGTTCGAAAACGTATGGATCTCGGTATGGTTTTCATCGTATGGTCATAATTTGCTGTGGTGAAGGTGTTACCAGGTTCAACCTTGTCTTGGCGATCCATGCAATTCTTTGTGGAGACTTCAACCGCGCCAGCTCAATAGTCAATTTCTTCTTTTCTGCTATCAGCTCCGCCTGTTTGTCCGCCGCAGCTGAAATATCGTATCCCACCCGGATGCACTGAACTCTGACCCATGTATAAACCAGAAGTTCGGCAATGAATAAAGACATCAGTACCATCCAGATTCCCATAATCTTAAGGCGACGAATGTGCCGGGACGGTTTTCTTTTTTTCACAACCATAGCCGGATGAGGTCATCGACAGCGGATGTGTTTTTCTCAGGTTTAAAGAAAGAAAACCGCAGAAACCGAGAGGGCACAGAGCGTTTTCTCGTATCCGACCGGGAGGCGGCGATCGGATATGAGATCGTGTATATTGTTGTCATCTTCCACCCAGATGTCGCTTTAATCGATCCTGAAAAGATCCAGTCAGGATGTTGCGAGGTTTCGTCTCGTTTAGGGTTTCAGGTTCTGTGCCTTAGATCCTTTGCTCGATTCGTACTCTGTGCCCTCCCTGTTTCTGCGGTCTTTTTTATAAAAACCTGGTATCAATGTTTTTCGATCGCACGAAGACGTGCACTTCTTGCCATTGGATTTTGTTTGATCTCTTTTTTGCTTGGCCTAATGGGTTTGCGGGTCAAATTAACCACAGAAGCTCTGCCGTCACAGATGCATTCTTGAAGGTAAGGGTCACGGCTGCGGCCCTTTTCCAATAAGCGAATCTGTTGTTTCACGATGCGATCTTCAAGCGAGTGATAGGATAGAACACAGAGGCGCCCTTTAGGTTTTAGCAGATTCACCGCAACCTTAAGAACCTGCTCCAGCCGTTCCAGTTCTTTGTTTACCGCGATTCTTAAAGACATGAACACACGGGTTGCAGGATGAATCCGTTGGCCGTAGCGATGCTTCTTGGGAACGGCTTTGAGCACAAGTTCGGCCAGCTCTGCGCTTGTGCGAATTTTTTTGTGCGATCGCACAGAGACTATGGCCCGTGCGATCCGCCGCGCCCAGCGCTCCTGCCCATATACCCTGAAGATATTGACAAGATCTTCCTGTGACATATTGTTGACGATATCAGCAGCCGTTGTAGCCGAATCGGTATTCATCCGCATATCAAGCGGTTCATCCTTGTTAAAACTGAACCCACGTCCGCTGTTTTTCAACTGGTGCAAAGAAACCCCGAGATCAAGCAATATGCCATCCACTGCATCTATCCTTTTGGCCGAGAGTGCTTCTGATATTCGAACAAAATTTCCATGAAACAGTTCGATGTTTGAGCTATACCGCCTGAGAGTATCCCTAGCACTTTCGATGGCCTCTTTGTCTTGATCGATTCCGATAAGAAATCCATTCGGAATAATCTGCTCAAGAATGGCCTTCGCATGTCCCGCTGCTCCCAGTGTGCAATCCACTATCACTTTCCCCGGTTTGCAGTCCAGATATTGCAACACCTCATGGACCATGGCCGGAATATGTACATACGGCATTGAATCAAAGACCTAATTCTGCAATCTCGTTTCTGACCTCCTCATCCTTTAAGTCTTCTTCCATGAAGTCGTTTTCTTGATCCCAGCACTCTCTTGACCATATTTCAAAGTGATCCAAAACACCGACCAGAACGATTTCCTTGTCAAGCTTGGCATATTCCCTTAAAGTTGGAGGTATCAGAATTCGGTCCTGTTTATCGATGACGCATTCAAATGCGCCGCCGATGAAAAGCCTTCGGAACCGACGCATGCTTTCGCTTTTTTTGGCAAGGGAAAGGATTCGGTTTTCGATCCTGCTCCATTGATCATAAGTATAGGCTACAAGGCAATGATCCATGCGGGAGACGATCAGCCCGTCGGATTCTCCGGCGGTGATGATCTCTCGCCATCGGGCCGGAATAATAATACGGCCTTTTGCATCAATGGTATGAAAGGAACTGCCCCGAAACATCTTTCCTCCACAATTAACCACTTTGCTCCACTATCGGCGAATCAAAATATATTTTTTAAAGATTGTCAAGAAAAAAATGTATTTTTTTCAGAATTTTTTAATGATTAATTCAAGTTAAAAGTAAAGATTAAAGTTAAGTTTTAAGTAAGACACCGCCCTGGTTCAAATACTTGACACCCATTACGGGGAGTTGTAATGAAATTTGATGTTCAAATTGTTTTATGAAGATGGCAGGGTTCAGATTCTAAATCACGATATGAAAAGTGAATTTTTTGGTTTAAGAATTGTTTATAATCATCTGATATCAAATATTTTTTCAAAAAAGCTAAATTGTACAACATACAACCAGAACCGGTTGACTTAAATGATAATAAGTGGCAAGACGGGTCAGTTATTGATAGAAGAGGGCCTTGTACGGCAGGAAGACATCGAAGCCGCATTACAGATTCAGCGAAAAGAAGCCGGTGGCGCTCCGCCCAGGAAAGCTGCCCCCCGGACCATCGGCCAAATTCTTTGTGACTTAAATCTCATTACGCCGTTTGACTTACATCGTGTTTTGAAGAAATACAGAAAGCAGCTGCGGCTTGGTGAGCTGTTGGTAAGAAAGGGTGTTGTGGAAGCTGGCGCCGTTGAAGAGGCGCTGCTGGAACAACAAAAACGTTTTGAACCTCTTGGTGACATATTGGTGAAGAATCAGAAGGTTGGCGTCGAGCAGCTATACAAGGCTTTGTCCTGCCAGTACAACATTGCTTACCGCAACGTTAAAGAATGCATATGCAACGACCACCAGATACGAGATCTCACCCGAATTGTGGACATGGATTTTGCGAAGAACAACCTGGTTGTCCCCTTGTCCCTGGAGGAAAGCAGACTGACCCTTGCGCTGTGCTATCCTGAAAAAATATCGTGCATCCAACAGCTCAGCAACCGGTTTCCATATTTACGAATACAATGCGTTTTGGTGTTTCCGGAATGTTTTTGCCGGCTGTTTACACAACTATATCATGTTACTCCAAAGGACCTGCCGAACCTCCCGGAACAAAGGCGAAAGGTTAACAAAGCGCTTTGCCATGGAGAATCATCCGATGAAAATCCGCTGCCTGAATCCTTAACCTCGGATTCTCTCAGAAAAATGAATCCAAACGGTGAGGCTTCGGAAATTGTCGCGGCGATCCTCAAATACGGTATGATGAACAAGGCCAGCAGCATACATATTGAACAGGATTTTAAAGGAACGATTATACGATATCGTTTGCAGAGCACTCTTCAGCCTTTGAAATTGCCCTGGGATGAAAAAAAAGTTTCCGAAATGGCAGATGCCGTTATCGACACATTCAAGCAGATGGCGGGGCTCAGTGTGAAGGACAAAAAGTATCCACAGAGCGGGCTTTTTCATATGGAATACTTTATCGAGGAAACAGCTCAGAGGGAGCAATTCGATATTCGGGTATCGACCTGTCCGGTGCCGGCGGGAGAAAATGTCACACTGACGCTTTCCAATACCCGGGCTGCGATCATGGACCTTGACAAATTGGCGCATTCTCCTCGTATTTTGACTCGATTTAAGCGGGTTCTTGAAGTGTCTCGCGGACTGATTCTGCTGTCTGCACCGGCGGGTAACGGTTTGTGTGAAACCATGGAAGCTGCGGTTTCCTATTTGTGTCAGCCGGCAAAGAAGGTAATTGCAATACAGGATCACATACGGCGCAGTATTGCCGGTGTGGTTCAAATTGAAGTAAATCCTGTTATCAACCTGAGTTGCACCCATCTTCTTCAAAACATTTTCAACCATGACGCAGACGTGGTGATGGTAGGAAGGATAAAGGAAAAGGAAGAGGCCCGTTGGGTATTTGATCTTGCCATGGCAGATCATCTGGTTTTGGCGGGTTTACGTGGGCAGGATGCCATCGATGCGCTGGTGCGGCTTTCAGATTTTGGGATTGAACCGGATCGTATTGTTCAATGTCTAAAAGCGGTATTCTCGCAGCGCAGGATAAGGAAGCTTTGCCCCACATGTAAACAGCCCTATATACCAGAGCCAAAAGAATGGGAGCCGATTTTTGAAAAATATCCTTCACACCTTCATTTCTTTAAGCCCAAAGGCTGTAATGAATGCGGATCTACAGGATACCAGGGACATATGTATATTTCTGAAATTCTGCAAATCACCCCCCGCATCGTAGAAGCATTCTACAAGGGGACCAAAGAAAGCCAACTGCGAGGGGCGGCTTTCCAAAGTGGCATGAGGTTCATGGCCGATGATGCCTGTTCGAAATTGAATCAAACCTCTCTGGCAGAGGTGGTTCGGGCCTTACCTTGGTCGCAGGCGGCAAGGAGCGGACCTGCAGTACTGCAAATTCCCCTTGCAGAAGAGGGAAGCCATGATATAGATGATCGATGCGGGACCGCCAGCCGCCGGTGGGAGATCAGCTGTTTTGAAACCGATCAATATCTTGTGCACGAGATGTGGCAATATTACAGGTTGCTTAATATGCAGCAGGGGAAGCCGGAGAGACCTTTTGAAGAAAGTTTGTTTCGCCGATACATTCTGGAATCCTTTCGACGTATATGCCGCAGCACCGGATGTAATTCCGTTACCTTTATTGTAGAGCGCGGCAAGGGCCAGGCAGAACTGTCGGCATTGCCAGGCCTTAAATCCAGTCCATCGGATCATTCCGCTTGATAAATGGGCGCGCGTGTTTCGTGCGGGTATGAAGATATGAAAAATGACAAGAGTCATTACGTTTTTGAGTGCATCTAAAGGTGTAGGAAAGACCTTGATCAGTGTCAGCCTGGCATACGGGCTTGAGCAGATGGGATATCGGACCTGTCTGTTTAACACAGATGTTAGTGCCGATACCATCCATGGCTTGCTGGGGGTTCGTCCTCAACGTACACTGGAAGATCTGGTCAATCATCGATGTTCTTTGAAAGATATTCTTATTGTTCGGGCCGGTAATGTCCATTATTTTCCTGGAAGCCCGGGAATCGAGACCGTAGGGAATTTGAGGGCTGAAGACAGGCAGCGGTTGATCCGATCATTTTCAGTGCTTGACAGATTCGATTATTTGCTGCTGGACACAATTTCTGGAGTATCAAGAAACGTGGCGGCGTTTTGCAGCTCAACAGATGAAATCATTCTGGTGATGACTCCGGATGCTGTTTCTTTTTCCGATTCCTACACATTGTTGAAGACACTTGTGGCAAACGGGTTTAAGGGATACATAATGGTGATTATTAATAAAAGCCCGGGTGTAAAAGTGGCCAGGCGGTGTTATGGCAAATTTAAAGAGGCTATTCATGCAGATCTGCCCATTACGCTGGTGCCACTTGGAACGGTATTTCACCATAAGGATACGGCCACTGCCAGCAGGATGAAAGGTCCCTTTGTGCTAAGGGATCCTGAATCAGACCCAGCACGGTGTATTGTTAATATTGCCCGGAACCTGTCGGAAAGAAAAGCGAAGGGCCTTTTAGTTTCTGATTTTTTTATACGGTTTTTCAACCAGATGAAACGCCCCTACCGGCTGGCCGGCATCCCATTTACCGGTGACTCGAAAACGGATGGTTCAGCATACCATATCAAGAGGGATCAAGCGGTGGCTTTGAACAATGGGGTGTCCGCAGGCAGCTCACTGCCGCTGTCGTCGATTGATGAAATTCGCAGAAATCACAAGGATCTTCAAAAGATGTGCAGTAACATGCTGCAGCACCTGGAGCTTATTTCCCGCCAGCTGGCAGAGGTAATCGAACTTCTATCAATCCGGGAAGAGACAAGAGCTGAGATGTCAAAAACATACGGCAGGGGGGCCCATGGGAGATCAGATAAAATTCCGCTGGATTTTGAAGCGTTTTTTCGACAGAAAGAAGGCAACGGTTAGTGGAGTAATTGCAGGCGGCGTAAACGAGATTTTTGTTTCCCTGCTTTTGGGATAAATCGAACCGGTTGATTTTTACAGGAGCGGTTGTGAACCATGAAAGTAAAACAGTTTCGTTATGCTTCGGACAACTTGGGCTATCTCGTTTACGGGCAAAAAGATGCCATCGCCATCGATGGTGGAGCTGTAAGGGAGATACTTTCATTTATCGATGCGAACAATCTTAATCTTAAATGGGTGACCAACACACACGGACACTCTGACCATACGACCGGTACCCGGCATTTGGCGAAAGCCACAAATGCCGGGTATCTAAACCACAAATCTTTTCGGGAAGGAGAAGAACTTGTGCTTGAAACGGGCAAGATCCGCGTGTACCTAACCCCGGGACACACCATGGATTCTGTTACATTCCATATCGAAAACATGATCATTACCGGAGATACGTTATTTAACGGAACGGTCGGAAATTGTTTTTCTCAAGATCTTAAAAGCTTTTACAAGTCCATAAAGAAGCTTCTGTCTCTGCCGGATCACACTATTGTTTATGGGGGACATGATTATGTCAGGGAGTCCATGGCTGTGGCCATGCGCATCGAGCCTGACAATCCGGCCATCGAGGAATACTTGCAACGGTACGATGCAAACCATATCTGGTCCAAACTGGAAGATGAACGGAGGGTTAACCCCTATATCCGTTTCAACGAAAAGACGGTCATTGCTTTTTTGGAAAAACAGGGGCTTGCCGTGGGCAGTGAATATGAGCGCTGGCAGTCTATAATGGCCATCGATTAGCTCTGAGGCTCCAAAAACAACTCGGACACTTACAGTGTATGTAAAGGATGATCAACATGAGAAGAAAAGAGAAGGAAATTAGGCAAAGAGCCGAGATAGACGCGGTTATAAAAAAATCCACCGTCTGCCGGCTGGCCATGGCCGAAGGTAATCTTCCGTATGTGGTCCCACTTTGTTTCGGGTATTCGGACAACACCTTGTATTTTCATTCAGCCAAAGAAGGAAGAAAACTTGATATCATAAGAAAAAACAATCTGGTTTGCTTTGAGTTTGATATCGACCAGGAAATCATAAACAAGGGTAAAAACGCCTGTCGGTGGAGCATGAAATACCAAAGCGTGATCGGATATGGGAAAGCTTTTATTTTGGAAGAACCTATGTCAAAACGCAGGGGGCTTGAAATCATTATGCGGCAGTATGCAGCCGGAAGCTTCGAGTATCAGGATTCAAAAATAGATGAGACGGTGGTCATAAAAGTTGAAATTGAACAGATTACAGGGAAACAATCAGAATAGATGAAAAACGACGACCCTCTTATAGAAACCGTAAGGGATGCTGCAAAAACAATCTTCAGCGGCTCAAGAGGCAGTCACGACTGGGAGCATACGCTTAGAGTTTGTAAATTGTGCCAGCGCATTGGAGCAGTTGAAGAGGTAGACCGCACCGTGCTGCTGGCAGCGGCATATTTGCACGACATCGGCCGGTATGATCAGGACCGGCTAAAGGGGCGGGTCTGCCATGCAGAGAAAGGAGCGCAGATGGCCCGGCCTATCATAGCTCCCCTCGCACTTAAGCAATCACAAAAAGAAAATATCCTCCACTGTATCCGAGCACATCGCTTCAGAGGAAATCATGTTCCCGAAACAGCGGAGGCGAGGGTGTTGTTCGACGCAGATAAACTGGATGCTATCGGGGCTGTGGGAGTTGCCCGGGCATTCTTGTTTGCAGGCGAGGTAGGAGCGAGGCTTCACAATCCAGATGCTCGTCCGGAGGACACACTGGCCTACACGCATGAGGATACCGGATACAGAGAGTATCGTGTAAAGTTATGCAAAATAAAGGATCGAATGTTGACAGCGGAGGGAAAAAGAATTGCCGAAGCCCGCCATGCATTCATGCAGCGGTTTTTCGAACGGTTTCTTATGGAGTGTGAAGGAGAAGATTAATTGAAGATACCGGAGGGGTTCAAATGAATATAGTAGAAAAGATTGATGATTCGGTGAAGGTCAGACACGTACTGGTAAGCGTTTCAGACAAAGCAGGTCTGGAAGAATTTACCGATGAACTGGTCCGGATTGATCCGGAAATAAAACTGTTTTCAACCGGCGGCACCTATCAGAGGGTTAAAGAGGCGCTTGGCAGCAAAGCCGACGGCCGGCTTGTTCAGGTATCTGAATATACCGGGCAGCCGGAAACCCAGGGAGGCCTTGTAAAAACCCTGGATTTCAAGATTTACCTTGGGCTGCTTACAGAAACCTACAATCAGGCCCATCAGGAGGATCTAAAGCGAACAGCGGCTGTTCCCATTGATATGGTGGTGGTCAATCTCTATCCATTTCAGCAAACGGTAGAAAAACACGGTGTCATGGTAGAGGAGGCCCGGGCAAATATCGACATCGGTGGGCCATGCATGATACGGGCTGCAGCAAAAAATTTTATTCGCGTAGCTTCGGTGGTGGATCCTTCTGATTATAAGACGGTGATCGCCGAACTTCAAGAAAACAATGGTCATACCTCACTTTCGCTTCGATTTTCCCTGGCACAGAAGGCCTTTGAGCACACCGCGCGGTATGATCGCGCCATCGCAGACTATCTGAGCAAGAAAGGCATTGATGAGGTGCGTCGATGTTATAGAATTTAGGTGCTTATCAACCTCAGATCGACAATTTGTTGTCGTTATTGAATTACACGTTGTTAGTAGGGGTTAATAGTGAACTGAAGTTTGAAGTGAGCTTAAGTGAACTAAA
>JAFDFZ010000107.1 GCA_019309565.1 Deltaproteobacteria bacterium | reverse complement strand
GGATTTGGAAGTAATAAAACACTTTCTCCCTTCTTTTTCAATAACTTATTTGCTAAAAAACTCAATGAGTCTCTCAATAATTAACTCAATTTATTAGTTTTGAAATTGGCTCTTCAGTGTTATGATTGTTTTGCAAAAGCTTCCTGATTAAGGAGAACAGCCGAAAGGGTGCATTAATATGAAATTTTGTTATGAACAATATAATATTAATTATTTTGACTTTATGGCTTTTAAAAATATAGTTAAAACCGCTTTTGATCAAATCATGCTTTATATTTCGGTTGATGTCGATTTTAAATTTACTCTGTTTCAACATAAGAAATTGTCCTGACAGATTCGCCGATATCGATGTTTTCTTGTGGAAGTCTGCTCTGCCCGCTACTGTAATATGCCCAGGTGTTTAACAAATGCTGCTTGACCCCTGTTGAGCTCGGGACACAAAACAAGGAGAAAGCCGATGAATGGACTGCATGCGAGCCTTGTCATTACGGGCGGTCACATCATTACCGTAAACCCAAGGGATGACGTGGCCGAGGCTGTGGCTGTCTTTGGAGATAAAATAGTTGCGGTGGGCCGAGCCGATGAGATCGCCCCTTTAATAGGGGATGCCACGGAAGTTATCCAATTAAACGGTAAAACCGTGCTTCCAGGATTTATAGAACCGCACACCCATTTTATGATGTATGGAATTTGGTCGAACTGGGTAAATGCCAAGACCCCTCCCAATAAGAATATCTCTCAGCTATTGAAGCGGATCGAAAGAAAAGTTGCCGAAACACCCAAGGGGGCATGGATTTTGGGCTACGGGCTGGAGGAGGGTGCGTTTGAGGAGAAACGCTGGCCCACAAGGGAAGAGCTCGATAGGGTTGCTCCGGACAATCCTCTTTATATCCGGCACCGGTCCGGACATGCCAGCATTGCAAACAGCAGAGCGCTGGCGCTGGCAGGAATAACGGAGTTAACGGCTCAGCCTGAAGGCGGGCATATTGACAGAGACCCAGACACCGGCCGACTGACCGGTGTGCTCCGAGAAAAGGCAGCCTTTAACAAGGTACAAAATCTCATCCCCCTTCCTACAAAGGAGCAGATGAAAGAGGGCATTATTGAAGCGGGCCGTCTATATGCCAAGGCCGGGATTACCTCCACCCATGATGCAGGCGCCGACACCCGACCGGACACCTACCGTGCATACCAGGAGGCCATCGACGAAGGCCGTTTAAAGATCCGTGTCTATCTGATGATTCGAGATCGACCCTATGACCATTACTACCTGAAGCGGGATCTAGGCCTGCGCACCGGATACGGCAACGATCGGTTGAGGCTGGGGCCGGTAAAAACCTGCACGGACGGATCCATCCAGGTGTTTACCTGCGCATTTTACGACCCGTACATCACCCTTGATTCGGAAAGCACCCGGCGAAATCCCCGCGGGGTACTCCAGATGTCTCCCAATGAAATCAATGATATCGTGCTTGAGGCGCACCGGAAGGGATATCAGGTAGCCATCCACGCCCAGGGGGATTACGGCATCGATGTGGCCATCGACGCGATTCAATATGCCCTGTGGAAGCACCCCCGGGCCGATTCCCGGCATCGCATCGAGCATTGCCAGTGTGTCACATCCGAGGGGCTCAAGCGCATGCAGCGGCTTGGAATCATCGGTTCATTCTATCCGCACCATACCTGGTACTGGGCGGATCGGCACATTTCCACCTTTATCGGGATGGAGCGGGCCAGCCGCATCGATCCGATGAAATCGGCCATCAATGCCGGGGTGGTGACCATCGCCCATTCGGACGCACCCATCGCCGGCATCGGGGATCCCATCTTCGGGGCCGACCCGCTTTTCGGGATCTGGTGCGCGGTGAACCGCAAGACCCGGAACGGTCTGCTCCTGGGGGCGGAGGAACGGATTACCCCCATGGAAGGGATTCGGGCCTATACCATAAACGCCGCTTACGCTTCCTTTGAAGAAAACATCAAAGGATCCATCGAGCCGGGCAAACTGGCAGACTTTGTGATTCTATCCGAAAACCCGTGTGCGGTGGATCCCTGGGAAATCCGGAACATCAGGGTTGAACGGACCATCATCGGCGGGGAGACCGTCTATTCTTCGGAATAGATCCAGGAAAAGAGAGGCGCTATCAATGATCACTACTGGAAAACGACGAAAAATTATGGTTGCCATGATGGATGGCTTCGGTCCCGATTATCTTCAGGCCAGTGACATGCCGAACCTAAAGCAGATGATCAAAGAGGGGTTTTACAAAACGGTTAATGCCTGCATGCCCACCGTCACCAATATCAACAATGCCTCCATCTGCACCGGCGAATATCCGGAAGTCCACGGTATTACGGCCAACTCCTACTTCGATCTTGCGACAAGAGAGGAACACTACATGGACAGGGCCGAGCTCCTGCTGGCCCCCACCATCTTTGAAAAAGCGCAGGCAGCTGGGATGAAGTCGGCCCTGCTGACGGCAAAGGCAAAAACCATCCGGATGTTGAATCGGGGGGCCCATATCTTCGAGGCCGCGGAGCAGCCCTCCCGGGAGTGGGTCAACAAATTGGGCCCGCCTGCCGATATTTATTCGGCCGAGATCAACTATTGGTTGTGGAAAGCGGTGTTGGTATTGTTAAAGGAGCAACCGGATATTGATCTTTTTTACTGCCACACCACCGACTACACCATGCACATGTCCGATCCCATGGGCGAGGTGTCACAAATGCACCTGCATGAGATCGACAAGTTTTTCGGCCGGATCCTGGATGCCTGCCCGCACATGGAATTTTATTTGACCGCCGACCATGGCATGAATGCCAAACGCCGCTGCTACGACCTGAACCGGTATATGTCCGAGAAAGGGCTTCCCATTTTTTTTGCCATGTCCACCGAGCGGGACCCTTATATCCAGCACCATCGCACCTTTGGGGGGACGGCATTCGTATGGCTGAATCGGGTTGCCGACTATGCTGCGGCGGTGGATATTCTCCGACGAATTGAAGGGGTTGAAGCCGTATACAATAAGTATGAAGCGGCCGCCACGTTTCATCTCCATCCGGATCGGATCGGCGATTTGATTGTGGTGGGAGATAAGGATACCGTGTTCGGACCCCTGGACGGTTCGGCGGAAGACCTGCCCCAGGGGTTTCGTGCGCACGGATCCGCCTATGAAGCGCCGGTGCCGCTGGTCGTCTATAATAGCGATATCGACTGCTTACAATGGGATGCCTATCTATCGAATTGCCATTTGACAGCTCACATCCAATTTTAAGCTGAAATTTTGTGCGGAGGATGAAGCGAAGATGGAAGATAAGATTTTAAGCAAAGTTGAAGAACAGAGGGAACAGATTATCGAATCGCTCGCCACACTTGTTAAAACTCCCAGCAGGACCGGTGAAGAGGGCGCGGCCCAGCAAATTGTGGAAAAACGGTACCGGGAAATGGGGCTGGATGTTGATGTATGGGAACCGGATGTCGAGGAGCTCTTTGAGAAATTTCCCGAAGTCGCCCAGTACCCGAGTCACTGGCAACATGATTTGATCCTTCCGTACCAGGATCTCCCCAATTACAGAGAACTGGTTGAATCCAACCTGTCGGAAGTTCTAAACTATAGGGACCGCCCCAATGTCGTGGGAATCTGGAAAGGGACCGGGGGTGGACGGTCGCTGATATTGAACGGTCATATCGATACGGTCACCATCGAGCCTCGGGATGCATGGACCCACGATCCTTTTGGGGCCGAAATCGAAGACGGAAAGATGTACGGGCGTGGTGCATCCGATGATAAGAGCGGGGTCGTAGCCGCCCTGTGGGCGGTCAGATGCCTGCGGGATCTCGGTATAGTTTTAAAAGGAGATGTCATTCTGGAAAGTGTCGTGAACGAAGAACATGCGGGAAACGGCACGCTGGCATGTATTGCTAGGGGGTACACGGCAGATGCGGCCATCGCCGTCGAGTCATCGGATAACAGGGTGCGTTTGTGCGGATACGGCGGCGTCTACTGGGGAATTAATCTGAAAGGGACGTCCTTCCATACCAAATGCCGGTGGGAGGGTGATGCGCTGATCGGGGTAAGCGCCAATGAGAAACTGCCCGGTGTAATTACACAGCTACTCGCGCTTGAATCCGACAAGAATCGAATACCGGTAAATCCCTTTTATGCCGGAAAGAAGCCCTTTAGCCTGAATATCGGAAGAGTATGGGGAGGCACGTACGATACGGCCGGCGCTGCTACCTGTACGCTGAGAGGCAGCATCTATTTCGGTCCTGATATCGGTTCGGTCAAAGGCGTCATGGATTCGGTCAAGGAATATATCATGCGGGTCACAGAGACCGATCCATGGCTGCGGGAAAATCCCCCTCAGGTGGAATTTTTTCATCATGATGATGCTCATTGGATCGATCCGGAGGAGGAAATCGTAAAGACCGTAATGGCCGCAGGACAGCAGGTTTTCGGACAAGAACCTGAAATCATTGCTGGAATCGGCGCCAATGACTGCCGGCACCTGATCAACCAAGGCAAGATGCCATCGTTTGTTTTTGGGCCCGGTACCGGTGACCAGGCCCATTCCATCGACGAAAGCATTAAAATCGAAGATCTTATCGCTGGTGTCAAAGTGCTCGCAATTGCCGTTTATCACTGGTGCCGATAATTTTTGAAGCGTGAAATATGCAAAAAGAAAGGAGGTGGTGCAACCGAAGGTTCGGGAGGAAAGGACATCTACCCTCACCCCATCAAAGCAGGAGGACACCATGAAAAATTATCGGAAAACATGGCGCGTTATTTCTTTCTTTGGAATTCTTTTATTGGCAACGGGTTTATTGGCCGCCCCGGTGCTTTCCGAAACACCGAAAAAAGGGGGGTGGCTGACCGTGGCCACGGATGCCACAGCGGTCGGATTGGATCCGCACCTGAGCATCACGTTTTCAACATACACGTTTACCGAACACGTGTATGAGTGCCTTCTCCGGTACGACTACAATATGGAGCTGATGCCCGGTCTGGCCGTGTCCTGGGATCATCCCGATCCGCTGACTTACATTTTCCATTTGAGAAAGGGGGTAAAGTGGCACAACGGCCAGGACTTCACCTCTGAAGACGTTAAGTTTAGCTTTGACCGGATCCTGGACCCCAAGGTCGGATCACCCATTGCGAAGATCTTTAAAGGAGTGAAGAGCATTGAGGCGCCGGACACGTATACGGTCAAGATATCGCTCAAAGAGACCTTTCCCGATTTTCTCCGGTACGCTGCTTTCATAAGGAATTCGGCCATCGTCTGCAAATCCGAGGTTCTCAAACATGGGTCCTTGCAGAAACACATGGTTGGTACCGGCCCCTTCAAACTGAAAGAATACAAACACGGCGTTGGTGCAACTTTTGAGCGGAACCCTGACTACTGGGATCAGCCGCTTCCTTATATCGACGGGTTTAAATTCGTTGTGGTCAAGGACGAAGCCTCCCGCCTGGCTGGCATTCGAAAAAAGATTTACGATATCGGATGGGTCAAGGGAATTCAATTGGCCAATCTGGCAAAGAAAGAACCCCACATTACGATCTCCAAGAGTTCGGAAGACCGTCAGGGACGTTTGTTCCTCAACCATTCCAAGTTCCCATTCAACAATGTGAAATTGCGCCAGGCGGTGGCTTCGTGTATCGACCGAAAGGCCATCATCAACCATGTTCTTTTGGGAAACGGAGTGTTGTCAACCATCATCCCACCGGTTTCCGTACCATTTGTCCTGTCCCAAAAAGAGATTGCGGATCTCCCCTATTACAAGCAGGACTATGAACTGGCCAAAAAACTTCTCAAAGAGGCCGGCCACCCCGATGGGTTTGAATTTACCATAAAGACATCGCCCCACAGCCCCGACTACGTTCCGACCTGCGAAATGATTGCGCAACAGTGCGCAAAAGTGGGGATCAAGGTCAAAATCCGCCAGATGGACTGGGGGGTTTTCCAGAAAGTCCGACGGTCAAAGGATTACCAGGCCACCTACTACGCAGGAAGCTGGAGGGCCTCTCCGGTCGGTTATTTCTATCGGTATATGCGAGGTGGGCAGAAAGCCGATGAAACCCTTCAGAACGATCCTGACATCAATCGCCTGATGGACCTCACATTGACGGAACCGGATCCTAAAAAGCGGAAAGAGATTTTCAAAGAACTGCAGTACAAGACCGCCGACACGGTAACGGTAATCATTCCGTATGCCATGCCCGGGCGGTTTGAGATGGTGAACAAGAAGATAAAAGGCTATCATTTCATGGCCAACAGGGGGCGCGCCTATCTGAGACAGGCCTGGATCTCGGAGTAAGGCATCGTAAGGCATCGTTTTCCGGCCGACGGGCAAACATCCCGGCGGCCGGTTGTATATTGGTTGGCGAAAAGGATTAGAGCAAGATGGTAAAGTATATCGGTTACCGGATGTTAACACTGATTCCGGTCTTACTGGGAGCCTCTTTCCTCGTGTTTTCCCTGTTCTGGATCGTACCTGGGGATGTGGTGGACATAATGGTCGGGGATGAGGCTTTCGGAGATTCCAAGGCCGAGGAGACGCTCCGGAAAACCTGGAATCTGGACAAGCCTTTTTACATTCAGTATGCTCTGTGGCTTTGGCGGGCGGTGCATGGAGATCTGGGGGTGTCCTTTGTCTCGGGTCATGAAGTCACTGCCACGATTCTCGACCGGCTTCCGGTAAATATTCAGATGATCTCCATTGCCATGTTTTTTGTCATCGTCATCGGCATCACAACCGGTGTTATGTCGGCATATCGTCAATTTTCCATATTCGACCATATCGTGCGGTTTCTGACCACCCTGGGGTATTCGGTCCCCAACTTCTGGGCGGCCACAATCACCGTTCTTCTCGGATCACTCTACTTCAGGTGGCTGCCGGTCTTGGAGTATGTTCCATTTACCGAGAATCCCCTGGCAAACATCAAATGCATGCTGCTGCCCGGATTTGTTCTGGGGTTGAGCACCATTGCCCTGGTTGCACGCATGTCGCGATCCACGGCTCTGGATACCCTGAGGCAGGACTACGTGCGAACGGCCCGGGCCAAAGGCGCACCGGAAAAAATCGTCCTCTTTGTGCATGTTTTAAAAAATTCATTGATTCCCGTTGTTACGATTTTAGGTTTTCAGGTCGGGGTCATGATCGGCGGGTTTGTTCTGACCGAGCAGGTGTTTGTTTTACCCGGGCTGGGGTCCATGATTTTGGAGGCCATCCTGGAAAGGGATCTGGTCACCGTTACCGGTGGAATTGTCTTTTTGGCCACGACGTTTGTCGTGCTGAACCTGATTGTGGACGTCATTTATTGCTTTTTGGACCCGCGGATACGGTATTAGCGTATTGACGAATACGATTCGGTAAAATGTTGAGGGGATGAACCATGGAGGCGGTGTTAAAAGACAAGGGAAGCCCCGGGCCGACGGAGGAAACGCATAAGGATGAGATTCTCTCACCGGCAAAACTGAGCTGGCGGAGATTCAAACGGGATAAAATGGGAATGATAGGCGCCGCCATGGTGATAATGCTGATTTTTGCGGCCCTGTTCGGCAATTATTTCGCTCCCTATGATCCACTGGAAATGAACTACGAAGATGCCTTCCAGACTCCATCCGTCAGACATTTTCTGGGGGCCGATCGATTCGGAAGGGACCAGCTGAGCCGGATCATTATGGGATCGCGAATATCCATGACCGTCTGCTTCGGCTCCGTAGGCATCGCCACAATTATCGGGATCATCATTGGGTTGATATCCGGCTACTTCGGGGGGCGCATCGACAGTGTTATCATGCGGCTGCTAGATGTCATTTTTGCCTTTCCCTCCCTTCTGCTGGCCTTGGCTGCGGTGGCCGCATTCGGTCCGAATCTTCTCAACCTGTTGGTCATCATCGGCGTGATTTACAGCGCCCGGTTTGCCCGGATCATCCGCGGCTCTGTTCTTTCCGTAAAAGAAAAGGATTTTATCGAGGGGGTCCGGTCTGTGGGGGCGGGGGATATGAGCATCATGCTCAGATTTATCCTGCCCAATGTCTGGTCTCCCATCATTGTCCAGGCGACATTCAGCCTGTCGCATGCCATCATGACCGAAGCCGGGCTGAGCTTTCTCGGGCTGGGGACGCAACCCCCTCGACCTTCCTGGGGATTGATGCTTAACGAGGCCCGTGAATTTGTGGAAATGGCGCCCAGTCTGGCGGTTTTCCCGGGGTTGGCGATCATTTTTGCGGTTCTGGCATTTAATTTTCTGGGGGATGCCCTCAGAGACGCAATGGATCCGCGGTTGTCGCAACGCTAGGGGTAGAAAATGGCAGAAGAGATTAGAGAACCCAAAAGCAGCAAAAAAACCATATTGAATGTATCCGGGCTCAAGACCTATTTTTTCACCGGCGAAGGGGTCATCAAGGCTGTGGACGGTGTTGATTTCGAGGTCAAAAAGGGCGAAGTGCTGAGCCTTGTGGGAGAATCCGGCAGCGGTAAAAGCGTTACGGCCTTGTCCATCGTCCGGCTGGTGGCCTCCCCCCCGGGGCAGACGCTGGACGGCAAGATCGAATTTATGGGAAGGGATTTGCGGTGCCTCGAAGACGGAGACATGCGAAAAATCAGGGGAAGAGCCATCTCGATGATTTTTCAGGATCCCATGACTTGCCTGAACCCGGTCTTGAGGGTCGGGTATCAGATATCGGAAGTGTTTCGGTTTCATAAGCAGTTCAATTGGGCAAAAAGTATGAATGAATCGATTCGAATGCTCAAATCCACCGAGATTCCATCCCCTGAAGAGCGGGCCAAGAACTACCCGCATGAGATGAGCGGTGGGATGCGTCAGCGGGCTATGATCGCCATGGCCCTGGCGTGTGAACCCGAGCTATTGATAGCCGACGAACCAACTACCGCACTGGACGTCACAGTTCAAGCGCAGGTACTAAATTTAATGAAGGCGCTTTGCCGGGAACAGGAAACTGCTATTTTATTGATTACCCATGACATGGGAGTAGTGGCGGATATGTGTGACCGCGTGGCGGTTATGTATGCCGGCCGCGTGGTAGAGTATACGGATGTGTTCACACTGTTTAGCGAACCGGCGCATCCGTACACGGAAGCACTGCTGCGATCCCTGCCGCGGCTGGGCGCCAAAAGGAACCGCCTTGATTCGATCGAGGGGCTACCGCCCCAGTTGAACCGGCTGCCGCAGGGTTGTGCTTTTTCGCCCCGCTGTGAGTATTCGAAGGCGCTATGTAAACAAAAGCCACCACCGTTAACACGCCTTTGCGAGGGACACGATGTCCGGTGTTACTATCCGATCAATGGTGGATAGCGATGAATCAAAACCAGACCTTAATCGAAGCAAAGTCTTTGTGTAAATATTTTCCGGTCTCCCGGGGCCTGTTGCTTAAAGCTGTAGATGACGTGAGTTTCAAGGTGCAAAAGAGCACCGTCCTGGGGTTGGTGGGAGAGTCCGGGTGCGGCAAAACCACCATCGGCCGCTTATTGTTGAATCTGCTGCGCCCCACATCGGGTGAGGTGATCTTCGATAACGTGAATTTGCCGTCATTGACCAAACCTGAGATGCGAAAGATGCGACGACGGATGCAGATCGTGTTTCAGGACCCCTATGCGTCCTTGAACCCGCGCATGACCATCGGAAGCATCCTTACGTTTCCCATGAAGGTGCAGGGCGTTTATGAAGAAAACCGTCAGGAACGCGCGGTATCCTTATTGGAAAGGGTGGGAATGCGGGCTCTGGACATGAATCGGTACCCGCACGAATTTTCCGGCGGCCAGCTTCAGCGCATCGGAATCGCCCGAACCCTGGCAGTGGATCCCGAGTTCATTGTCGCCGACGAACCGGTCTCTGCCCTGGATGTTTCGATTCAATCCCAGGTATTGAATCTGTTCAAGGAGCTCCAGGAGGAATTTAATCTCACCTGTCTGTTTATAGCCCATGATTTGAGCGTGGTGGAATTTATCAGCGACTTTGTAGCGGTCATCTATTTGGGTAAGATCGTCGAAATAGCGCCTGCAGAAGTACTCTATAAATCCCATCGGCATCCATACACAAAAAGCCTGCTCTCCGCCATTCCCCTACCGGATCCGAAGATACAGAAAAACAGACCACCATTTACGTTGACCGGCGAGACGACGAGTCCCATCAATCCGCCTCCGGGTTGCCGGTTTTATGCGCGCTGTCCGGATAGAAAGACCCTCTGCAAAGAGAAGAGCCCGCAATTGACGGCCATCGGAAAAGACCACTATGTCTCGTGCTTCCGGTTGGATTGACTCTGCACGAGGCGCCCGAGCCTATGGGTGCTGCCTGCTATTGCGCAACAATAGGCGGTCGGGCTAAGTGGCACCCAGCCGCTTTTCCATGAAATCGATCACCGCATCCATGGAATCCGGCTTCTTTGAAAAGGCCTCACCCAACCCCAGAGACGTCGACCGTTTAAAGAACGCCTCGGTCCCCGACGTCATCACCGGTTCCATGCCGATCTCCTGCAAGGTTTCGCGAACCTGCACCATCTCGAAATATCTTCGCTCGAAAGCCGTTGCATGTGTCCGCACCCAATTGGAGGCCACTTTTTCAAAGGGGTTTTCGGTCATGAACGTGGAGATGTCTCTCCACAGATCTTGGTGGATACCGGCCCTCTTGCCGGAAATCAGAAGCTCCAGGATGATTGCCTCAAGGCCCTTTGAAAATATGCTGCGAAGCATCTTGAAGGTGGAGGCTTTGCCGATATCCGGGTGGTAAAAAGACACATTTAACCCCAGGGCAGTAAGACGCTCAGCAACCTCCCGGCCTCTTTTTCCGCAGGTCAAAATATGCGTCTTTACTCCGGTGGCGCCCACCGCGCCGAGGATGGCGCCCTCTACGAAATCCGCACCGGAGCCCCGGATCGTTTGATCCATCTCAACCTTGACCGAAGGGGCGGTAGAATTCAAATCGACGTATGCCTGCCCGGGCTTTAGCAGGGCAGCGCAGTCACGGGCGACCTCCCGGGCTTTCTGGGTGGTAACCGTTGAAATTACGTATACGGCGCCGTCCACAGCTTCAGACATTGAGCAGAACCGGATTTGAGTCGATCCCGCCCGTTGCCGCAGTGTATCCTCCCCGTCTTTCTCTTTCAAGAGTACATCGTAGACGGCAAGCTCGGCGCCGCTTTCAACAAGCGGATGGGAGAAAATGGATGCGACTTCTCCGAAACCGATGATGGCTAGTTTGAGGGACATCTTATCTTCCTTTCCTGTTTAGCGTTTATTGGTTGGCACCGTTGGGGATAACCGGCAGAATCACATGGGAGGGATGGATCAGATCGTGGTAAATCGTGTTGTCCGCTGGGATCATTCGCCGGTTCATTCCCAATGGTTCACCGGTATTGGGATTGACGTCGAAACGGGGAAAGTTGCTGCTGGAAATATCGATGCGGATCCGATGCCCTGTCTTGAACAGATTAGCCGTAGGGAACGGCTCGATGGTAAACACGTAGATCTCTCCCGGCTTCATCAGCTCCTGGTGCTCCGGGGAAACCCGGTAGCGGGCCCTCAATATGCCATCGGTCAGGTTCAAATCGAAACCCGATGGAAAATCTTTGGAGGGCGGGTAGACATCGATCAATTTGACCGTAAAGTCGGTATCCGTTGCCGTGGAGGAAGCATAGAGCCGCACGACGGTGGGGCCGATGATTTCGACTGGCTCGCACAGAGGATCGGTTTGAAATACCACCACATCCGGACGGGCTTTCAGGGGGAGGTAGGGCGGACGGGATCCGAAAAACCCCTTTTTCGGATCACCCGTGTATTCCCGTTCCCTCTGATCGAATCCTCCACCTGCAAAAACCGGCTCGGACGCGGCCATGGGACCTCCGATTGTGGGAACAGGACGCCAGGGGTCATAGGTGTAAGTAGTCGGCGGATCGTTTGCCCCGGGCAGCTCGGTGCTCAGCGAGCCGTCAGAATGAAAGTAGAAGTTAGTAAACCGGGTGGAGGGAAGCGGCCAATCGACTTCGCTTCGCCAGTAGCCGCCGTGAAACAACCTTCCGTTTTCATCCCTCCGGCCGTCGCCAGTTCCCATGACAAATATCTTTACCGGGGCTTCCTCCGCGAGGCCATTGTCCTTTCCCTTGAGGAAGTGATCGAACCAGCGAAGGTGCCACGCATCGAAAAAACCGCTTATGGCGGCTTCCGGCCCGAATTCCACGTCTCCGGCATAGGTTTTATCGCTTTCCCCGTGGAGCCAGGGCCCCATCAGCAGCTGGATGGAGGATTTTTTCAGTCTGGAAAGCGCCCGATAATTTTGAATCGCTGAAGCGCAATATGCGTCGTACCATCCCGAAATATGGATCATGAAATCCTTTTCGAACAGAATCGGTTCAAAAGGGGGCTTTTCATCGGAAAATGCTGAGGAAACATCGGCGTTTTTTGTATCCATCAATCATCTCCTGGTCTGAAAAGTTCACTTTTGGATCCCAGCCACCCGAAGGCCATGAGGGATCGGATTTATCGCAGTACCAGAATCTAGTTCTAAGTGATGACATCCAAAGCAGAAGCGAGCCCATACGCAACTATGGGCTTCAGATTACAAGAAAAGCGGAAGCCGGGACCTATTAGCCGCGTTCGACAAAAGCAAAAATAACCATTCTGATTGATTCTAACTTTTACTCATAAATTCTGGCTAAGTCAAGACATTTGTCGAGTCGTCAGCTAGTAAATAAAAATTAAGCCATACGGAAAAAACTGCCAGTTTCGTTTTTTCATTATGGAACTATCACCCAAACAAAGGGCATCTGGTTTTGAGGCAAAATTGCCTTTATTTTGGTTATAGTTCAGTTTCATTATATCACCAGAATATTATTGAATTTTAACTTAATTTGTGATTTACACGAATGCCACTTGCGGTGGCCTTCGAAATTTGTTTAATTATCGGGTAGACAATCGCTTTATCACGATATTAATGGCTTTCCGGAGGTATTGTGCCCTACCCTTTACTCACTTATTTATGCAACCGATAGGCTAATTCTTTGGTAGGATTCAACGAAGCGCAGTACCGTGATTTGGAGGATAAAATGATTCGATGTGAAGAACTTTTCGATGTATTCGAAAGAAATGAGATTACCTTCTTTACGGGGGT
>JAFDFZ010000263.1 GCA_019309565.1 Deltaproteobacteria bacterium | reverse complement strand
ACCATGCCAGCGGCACCAGTTCGGCCGCAGGATCCTTAGCCTTAGTCATGCCCGATAAGTACACCTGCTCGAGTATGTTCTCTGTACGGCGGTAGTGCCACCAATTGAGGGTGTGCCCTAAGGAGGTCGAATAACCATTCTCAGTTCCGCGCGACCACGTCTGGAACACGTGGGGAAGGTCGCCTTCAGGGGGATAGGGTTCGTTCTCAATGCCATGCGGTATGAAGATAGTGAATGGTCGGTATTGAGACTTCAGGTTAACGACCTTGATATTCGCCATATTGAATTCGCCGAAGTCCTTCGGATACGGTTTGTAAGGAATCATCTTGCTGCGGCCGTCCATCATGATTAGGGTAAGCGGAGCCAACTCGATGTCGTCCTCGGGAATATGTCCGCTTTGGCCGAAGATGAACTCCTCCTGGAACTCGTGAACGACACTGGGTGGGATTTCTCGAATGGGCGAGATTCCCTGAAAGGTCTCGTCCGTCACCGTAAGGCTCTGCTCGGCCAGGCCCGTATAAATCCGGACAAGGCGTGTGTGCGTGCCATCCGGGTAGATATAGTACCACTCGTCGGTCCAATCGCCCTTACCGCAAGGCGACCCGCTCGGAATGTCTGAGTGAGCGATTCTCCCGTCAGGATCACATAGAGCAGCTCGCACACGGACAACTATCCGGGCGGGATTTTGACTGGCAATCCACATGCGGGCGTACCGCGATTGGCGGTCCCACAATACTTCGCATGAACTGGAAGCCTTCGGGTCGTATGTCTCGGTCCAGCCGTTCGAGTAGTGGATGTCATTTTCGGTCACCATGCACGGATAGCACGGCATACTAAACCGCATCATGGTAGGAACGAAGTCGAAGTGCACCTCAACGGCGACTTTGCGAAGTTGACGCGGGACCGGTGAACTCGGTTTCTGCATATATTTCACTATCGGTTCGCTTGTCCCGGCCGCGTAAAACTTTTGGGAAGCGGCACCGGTGGACGCAGAAGAACAAATAAAGAACAATGCGAATGAGCAAAACACTATTGTATAACGACTTCTATATTTCATTTCTAAGAATCCTAAAGAACATATTTTTTTCATAAAGGTTAGTAAATTAGTTCAAAAGTAGTGGTTTTAATTGAAGTTAATGGAATCCATAGGATCATGTTTTCATTTTCATTTCCTACTCTATAATTTTTTACTTGAGAATCATTTATCGTAAGCTTGAAAGATTTATTAGCATCCATCTGTTTTATTACGAAAACCGGATTAAAGAGTGGTTTTTCAGGACTGGCCTTTAATGAAAAATGTATATCCTTCTGGTCGGAATAGATTTTGGTCAGTACGTAAGCTTTCTCTTTTATTTCGTAGCCATCATAGTGATACCCATCACCTTTTAAGACTAATTGGGGTGCATACTGCCAACTTCTTGCCAGCTTGACGAGCTTGTCAACACGCTGCTGTTCGGTGGGTTCATCAATCATTCCTAAAAGATAAACTTGAACTAAAGTGTTTTCTGTTTTCTCATGCCAGCCCCACTTTATCACATGCGACAAGGCGGATGTGTAACTCTCATCGGGTGAGAAATGGCCCTTGCGTGGCCAGGTAATGAAAACGGTCTTGTCGATATTTCGATGGTCATCCATGGGCATGTAATAAGGTTTAATCTCCACATTATTTTCCATAACAATCGTAAAGGGATGGTGTTTACTTTTGAGGTTCACCATCTGGATGTTGGCCGGCTCGAACAGGCTGCAGTCAGGGGGATAGGGTTTATAATTGATCCGTTTGTATTTGCCATCCATCGTTATGAGTGTTAGTGCCTCGGTGTTTATAATATCCGGAGGCTGCAGGCCTCGTACCCCGTGAATGAACGTTTCCTGTGTTTCAAAAACGGTTCCACGAATACCCCAGAAAGCGCAGTGTCCGGGCAGTCCCCAAAACGCGACCGCATCTTCTGTTTTTCCCGTATAAATTTTGATAACACGAGCGGATACACCATCCGGATAGATATAATACCATTCATCTGACCAGTCCCCCTGGCCATAGGGCGAGCCGCTGTCAACGTATGTGTGCAGGACTTCGCCTTCAGGGGTTTTTATAACTCCACGAAAACGTACAACCTTACGAGCGGGACTTTGCCTTTCAATCCACATGACCGCATTGTGGTCAAATAAGACTTCTCCCCATCCAGGGTGCTCTTCTTCAATAGAGGCGGTTTCGGCCCATTCATTTGAAAAACCGATCCCTTCAGGGGTATAATAGCATGCTCTTGGCGGAGAGAATTCCATGTGAAAGTCCTCGTCAGGAAACGTTACTTTTGCCGAATATTCCCTGCTGCCCTTCTTAACAGGTTCGGTTAAACCTTCGGCTTTAAACTCATCTGCTCGGACTGCACTTAGGGAAATAGAAAGTATTACAACAAAGTAAACTACTAATTTATTTTTGAGTTCCATGATATTCTTTCGATTCTTAATCCCG
>JAFDFZ010000106.1 GCA_019309565.1 Deltaproteobacteria bacterium | reverse complement strand
GGCTTGCGGAAACGTTAGCCATGGTGGAACTAGGAACCCACTGCACAAGCCGAAAGGGTGCACGATGGTAACTCTCCGCCTAAAGCTGAGCGCGCCGTATTTCTACCCGACCCTTAGTTTTCCCCATAATCGACCTGATGATTATGTTTAAACTTTTTCTTGAATCCTATCATACCATATGGTATAAAACACCATATGCATGTAAGACTGATCTATCGGGAAAAATTTATTTACTCCGACAGGGCCATTCGTGAAATGGTACTGTGGCAACTTCCAGAAAAAACCACTGAAAACCCACATGGCTTGAAATACCGACTTTATTACGGACTTGCTGATGGGACTTGTGTGGTTCGTTACGACAACGAAACCGGTAAAGGGGATCACAGGCACAGGGGAGACCAGGAAGAGCAGTATCGATTTAAGGATGTGGAAACTCTGGTTGCGGATTTTCTGGAAGATATTGAAAAGGCACGGAGGGCATAGAAATGAAAAAAGAGATTCAAATCGGAATTGGCGATTCCGTGAGTACGGCAAAAGGCTTTATTGATGCATGGAAGCGTGCCGAACGGGGCGGGAAGGTGAAAGAAGAGCATCGGCTGGACTTCGAAAACCTGGAGTCGCTGCTCAAGACCCTCACCCCGGCACGATGGGTGTTGCTGAAAAAGCTGCGCGCTAACGGCACGATGAGCATACGCGCACTGGCCAGTAAGCTTGAACGCAATTATAAAAATGTTTACACGGATGTAAAGAAGCTGGAATTGATTGGACTTATTAGCCGTACCCAGGATGAAAAAGTAGAAGTGCCCTGGGATATTGTGGAAGCACGCCTGAGGCTGGCAGCAATGACTTGTTGAAATCATTGTGGCGTCCCCAACCGGATTTGAACCGGTGTTGCCGGCGTGAAAGGCCGGTGTCCTGGACCAGGCTAGACGATGGGGACGATACCGAAACTCAAAGATCCCTCTGCGCCACCGTCAAACCCTTTGAACCGGTGTTGTCCCGCCTGAAGATGCGGGATGTCCACCGGAGCAGGCTAGACGATGGGGACGAAATATTTGGTGGGCCGTGCAGGATTCGAACCTGCGACTCTCTGCTTAAAAGGCAGATACTCTACCACCTGAGTTAACGGCCCTTAAAAATTTATTAATATCTTCTTGCTTTTATCATGTCAATAAAAAAAGAGGATTACCCGCCTATTTTCGATAAAACTCCGGTACCATAAGGATGATGACCGTATAGATTTCAAGCCTTCCCAAAAGCATGCACCATATCAAAAGCCACTTTCCTGCGTAAGGGATGGCGGCATAATTATCAGCCGGGCCCACCATTCCAAGCCCTGGGCCGATATTTCCCAGGGTGGCGGCCACCGCGGCTATGGCCGTTATGAAATCAACCCCCATGCCGGCAAGCACAACCGAAGATATGGCAAACAGAACGACATATAGCGCCAGAAACCCCAGGATGCTTCGTGTCACGTCCTCAGGTACGGATTTCCCTTTGATCTTGATCAAACGGACTGCATGCGGATGTATGAGCGTAAACAATTCATTGTAACAGTATTTAAGACATATCATAACCCGAATGGCCTTTACTCCGCCACCGGTTGATCCTGCCGATGCTCCGAAAAACATGCAGAACATTAAAATCAACTGACTCATTGCCGGCCATTTTTCATAATCGGCGGTCGCATATCCCGTGGTTGTTATAATGGAAACCACCTGGAAGGCCCCGTATCGCAGGGCTCTTCCCGCCGATTCGTACACTGATCCGTAAACATCGAAACTTACAATGACGATCAATAAACCCAAAACCGCAAGAAAGAAACGGCATTCTGCATCTCTCCAGAAAACCAACGTTTTTCCTCTTAACAACTGATAGTGCAAAGAGAAATTGATACCGGCAAGCAGCATGAATACAATGATCACCACATCAAAATAAACGCTGTCAAAGTGGGCAATTGATGTGTTTTTAGTGGAATATCCGCCGGTTGGCATTGTGGTAAACGCATGGCAAAGTGCGTCGTAAAGGCTCATGCCGCCAAGCATCAGCATAACTACCTGCACCGCCGATATCAGTGCATACACTTTCCAGAGGATCATGGCCGTATCCCGAATGCGCGGCCTGAGTTTATCCGGTACCGGGCTTGGTACTTCGGCCTTGTAAAGCTGCATGCCTCCGATCCCCAGAAAAGGCAGGATCGCAACGGACAGAACGATGATTCCCATGCCTCCCAGCCACTGGATAAAAGCACGCCAGAAAAGAAGCCCTTTTGATACGCCCTCAATGTTGGTAAGTACCGAAGAGCCTGTGGTGGTGAAACCGGATACAGATTCGAAATATGCATCAACGAAAAGCTCGAAAACACCTCCCAGATAAAAGGGAAGTGCACCGAAAAGACCTACGACCGCCCAGCCAAGAGTAACAATGGTCATGCCTTCGGGCTGGGTTATGGTCTCCACATTCTGGCCCCGGAAAAGCAGATAAAGCAAGACCCCGCATCCGATTGTAATCCCCATTGATATAAGAACGGGATATCCACTGCCATCACCATAGATCAGGCTTACAAGCAGGGGAAAGAGCATGGATAACCCCAAAAACAACACCAACACCCCCAGCACGCTTAAAATATACCGCCATCGCATTTAAAAATACTCCAGCTTGACGGCCAGTATTTTTTCAAGCTTGGGTATGGCCTGCCGTGTTCCGAAAATGATGACCCGATCCCCCGGGACGATAACACTTTCGCCGCTGGGTATGATCACATGATCATCGCGTATGATTATGGTGACCAGCACTTCTCTTGGAAAGGCAACTTTTTTCAAAGGCTTACCCACGATATCCGAGGTTTCAAGCGCCACAGCTTCTATCACCTCGGCCTGTTCTCCTTTGATGGTGATGGAAGAAAGAACTTTGCCCCGCCGGATATGATGCAAAATGGAATTAATGGCCGAAAGCCGCGGGCTTACAACCTGCTCGATGCCAATAGCAGACATGATGGGGAAATATCTGAAACTGTTGATTCTCGTTATGGCTTTTCGAGCCCCAAGCCGCCTGGCCAGCAAAGATGCCAGCACATTGGTCTGTTCATCGTCAGCCAGGGTTACCACCACGTCCATCTCCTGAATACCTTCTTCGCTTAAGATCGCCTGATCGGTACCGTCCCCGTGGAGAACCACTGTTTTATTTAGCTGTTCGGCCAGCTCGCTGCACCTCTCAGCATTTTTCTCGATCAATTTTGTCTGGATCGATTTCTCCTCAAGCAGCTTTGCAAGTCGCAATCCGATCCGCCCGCCGCCTATAATCATAACCCGGCGGATGGGATCGAACCGATTTCCAAAAGCCTCAAGTGTCTGGGACAGTTTCTGTTCCTCGCTTACAAAATAAACTGTATCCCCCGCCATTAGACAGTCATCTCCTCTGGGGATGATCAATCTTTCATCTCTTAAGATAGCAGCAATCAGGGGAGTTTGTTTACCGATCTTTTTGGGCAACTCAGAAAGGCGTACATTGGCAAAAGGGGTGTCCGGGCCCAGTTTGATTCCGATCAGCTTCACCCTGCCCTCTTCAAACTCACCCACATCCACTGCTCCCGGCACGCTCATAAGCCGATCGATGGTTTTGACCAACTCGATTTCAGGATTGATGATCGTATCGATGCGAGGGGCCTGGCTGCTGAACGCTTCGTGATAGGGATCAAAGTCCGCCTCCCGGATGCGCGCCAGTTTTTTGGTGGAGGGTGACATCAGATTTGAGACCAAACAGGCCACCAGGTTGATTTCATCACTGCTTGTTACCGCTAAAAGGATTTCAGCCTCCTCAATACCGGCTTCCCGTAACACCCTCGGGTTGCTTCCCGAACCCTGCAGTACCTGCACATCGAGATTGTCAGAGACCCGCCGTATCGCATCAGCATCCGTATCGATCACAACCACATCCTTGTTCTCATGAGACAGCCGGCTGGCGACATGAAAACCCACTTCTCCTACGCCGATAACAATGATTTTCACCGAAAAGTCTCCTAATCGATTTCTATGGCATTTCTGACAAAGGGTCTAATGTTAACGGAAGGTTTTTATAACAATTCTTTGGCAACCGCAAGAGAAAGCGCCGGGAAAAGGCCTATTTGGCAACTGCCACATGTGGATTTATCAATAAATTCTTGACAGATCAAAAAAAATTCCTTTATAAATGTATCTAAGTGTATTTAAGGTGCCATTGTGGCTTAATAGGGAATCCCGTGAAAATCGGGAGCGGTCCCGCCGCTGTAACCTTACCCTTTTCTTGGAATGAAAAGGGAACCCTTCTGGCCGGGGATTGCCACTGTCTGTTAATGAATGTTGATGGGAAGGCTGCCGGAGGGGTGAGGGAGCCAGAAGACCTGCCTTAAAATAAGAACCGCTTTTCTGTGGCGAGACAGACCACAGGGCGGTGTCGACCTGAGGGTCAAGAAAACTGGGTGCAGCCCTTCAGACTGTTTAAGTTTGAAGGGCTTTTTTAATTTTAACCATATCATATTATGAAAATTTTTAGACACAGGGTCCACTGTTCGTATATTTTTATCATCTGCCTGTGTGCTGCAGGTTTTCCTTTATTGCTCTTAGCGGAAATAAACCCAAAAGAATATATTGATCAATTGGGGCGAACCGTTCGGATTAAGAACCCCCCGCTCCGTATCGTGTCGCTTGCGCCGAGCATAACCGAAATTGTTTTCGCACTGGGACAGCAGAATCGACTGGTTGGCGCCACCCGCTTCAGCGACTATCCTGCCGAGGCCAAAAATCTTCCCAGGGTGGGCTCTTATGTGCATCTTGATCTGGAGAGAATTGTCGCGCTGAAACCGGATCTTTGTATTGCTATCAAGGATGGAAATCCCAAAGGGATAATCGATCGTCTTGAATCTTTTCAGATTCCCGTCTATGTGATTCATCCTCAAAATCTGGCCGGGGTGATGAAAGCCATCCAGGAGATGGCTCGACTTCTGGGGGCAGAGGAAAAAGCCCGCAGTTTGCTTCGAGACATGAAATTACGACTTGACCGCGTAGAATCGATGGTGTCCAGGATCGCTTCACGGCCCCGTGTTTTTTTCCAAATAGGTATTTCACCTATTGTTTCTGTGGGGACAGACACCTTTATAAATGAACTTATCGTGCGTGCAGGCGGGGTAAACCTTGCAAAGGGCCCCGTGCCTTATCCCCGGTTTAGCAGGGAGCAGGTTTTGGATCTAAATCCAGATATTCTCATCATCACTTCCATGTCTCGCAGCGCGATATTTAGGAAGGTTAAAGCCCAATGGAGCCGATGGAAAAATATGGAGGCGGTTCGAAACAGGCGTATTTTCATGGTGGATTCGAATCTTTTTGACCGCCCCACCCCCCGGCTCCTTGATGGCCTTGAGCTTCTGGTAAGGCTGCTTCATCCCGCTGTTTTAAAGGAAGGCCCATGAAACCTTCTGTATCGTTTGTTTGGAGGCGTCTTTTGAGCATTTCATGCATATTGTTTACCCTTCTTCTTGTGGCGATGTTTCTGGGTCTTTGTGCGGGATCTTCCGGTATTGATTTCATATCGTTCATTAAGACTCTTACGAAAAGCCCTTACACAGATACCATGCTGCATGATATCATCTGGCAGATCCGGTTTCCCCGGGTAATTCTTGCCCTTATGGTCGGATCTACCCTTTCCCTGGGTGGGCTGGTTTTTCAGGCTCTGCTTCGAAATCCACTTGCAGAACCCTATATTCTCGGGATCTCCGGGGGGGCAGCCATAGGGGCCATCATAGGTATTATTACGGGATTATCTCGATTCCCAGGAGTGGGCCTTGCCGCTTTTGGAGGAAGTATTTCCACGGTGATCGTGCTTCTGTTTGTCATTTCAGGACGGTCGATGATCAAAAGCGATGTACTGCTTTTGTCCGGTGTGATGGTTAATGCCTTTTGTTCTGCTGTGATAATGTTTCTTGTGTCGATAACTCAGGATGCGCGTCTTCATAATATTATTTTTTGGCTAATGGGCGATCTATCAGTAGCCGAAACAGGACATATCCGATTTTTGTTTTTCATGCTCTCTCCCTGCTTTATTCTGGTTTTTTTGCTTTCCCATTCCATGAACCTTCTTCTTTTGGGGCAAGAAATAGCACAAACAACGGGAGTCAATATTAGGGGGGTTACCATTGCGCTTCTGGTTACGACATCCTTTATGGTAAGTGTCACGGTAAGTTATTGCGGGCTTATCGGATTTGTCGGCCTGGTTATGCCGCATTTTTTAAGACTTTCCATAGGCGCAGACCACCGTATTTTAGTTCCGGCCTGTGTGCTGGCAGGCGGCAGTTATCTTGTGCTTTGTGATATGCTGGCAAGGGTTCTTCCGGAACAGGGAGAGATGCCGGTCGGAATTGTAACCGCCATGGTGGGTGCCCCCCTTTTCATCTACCTGCTTAAGAGGTCAAAAGTTAGATGACAGCGATTGATATTCAAAACATAACACACTGTTACGGATATCAGCCGGTATTGAAAGATATATCTCTTTCCATACGGGAAGGTACTTTTTTTACGATCCTCGGTCCGAACGGTTCCGGGAAAACAACATTGATGAAGATTATCTCAGGAATCGAAAAACCCCGGCAGGGCTCGGTAAAGATAATCGGCCAACCTCTTGAGCGCTACAAACCGAAAAACTTGGCAAGAACAGTCGCGTTTTTACCTCAGACAATATCTGTGGATTTTCAATTCACCGTCACAGAATTGATCCTTATGGGTCGTGCACCGCATCAGGGTATTTTGGGCCTGGAAGATCAAAATGACCGAAGAGCAGCAACAGAGGCTATGAGGTTTGTCGGTGTTGAACATCTGGCGGATCGAAAACTGGATCAACTAAGCGGCGGTGAAAGACAGCGGGTTTACATCGCCAAAGCCATCTGCCAGGAGCCTAAAATCATCCTTCTGGATGAACCCACTGCATTTTTAGATCTTGCACATCAGATCCACATAATGAATTTGATGGAACGGTTGAAAACGGAAAAAGGGGTTACCGTTGTCATGGTTTCGCACGATGTCAACCTGGCGGCCATGTATGCTGAATGCCTGATGCTTTTAAAAGATGGGAAAATCGTAAAAACAGGCCCCCCGAACGATGTTCTCACCGGTCCCACTCTTGAGAAAACATACGAGTGCCTGTTGTTTATCGATAAGAGTCCGATTGGTGATTTTCCGAGAGTTATGCTGGTACCGGATAGATTGAAGGCCCTGCAGCCCCGCTGAGCAGAGCTGCAGGCTCTTAAATCCCCAAAAAGGGTGTGCAAAGCGCAATTCAACACGGTGAGCTGTTTCGGTTCAACAACACAAGCAATGTTGAGAGTATATAAAAAAATCATGGCATAAACTATAGGGAACATCACATTTGCGGTCCAGGTGCTCGTTTCGAGCTTAATAGGGAACCCCGTTAAAATCGGGGACGAGCCCGTCGCTGTAACCTTGCTCTTTTCCTTTGACAAAAGGAAGGGAGAACTCTTTTAGCCACGGTGTGCCACTGTTCGAAAGGATGGGAAGGCCGCTAAAAGGGCGAGGAAGTCAGAAGACCTGCCTGGATCGATGGCATATACCCATCGCGGACCAGTGGGGCCTATAGGATCTTGAGGATAAAAAAGGGACATCCCCGGATCGGCTGGAATCGGTCCGGGGATTTTTTTTACCCGGGCCGCGAATATATCCAAACCACTTTTAAAGGAGGTGCATATGAAAAAAGGATTGTTTACCTGTGGAATTATAGTGGTTTTCTTGGTGCTTGCACCCGTCTGGGCCCAGGAAAAACAAAGGCCGGAATCTTTTGTTCCAAAGATGCAGGAGGTGGTGGTCACCGCAACCCGGAGTGAAAGATCCCCTGATAGAATCGGTGGTAACACCGCAACGGTCATTACAGCCGAAGATGTTGAGGCCAAAAAGCAAATGACGGTTCAAGCGCTTCTAAAGGCAGTTCCAGGGCTTGATGTTGTTGCAAACGGCGGGCTCGGCACACGGACATCCGTATTTATTCGAGGAGCGGATGCAAAGAATACGCTGGTTCTCGTGGATGGGGTGATGTTTAACGACCCATCTTCACCTACCCGCAGTGCGGATTTCGGAAACCTGACCATAGATAACATCGATAGAATCGAGGTGGTACGCGGCCCCCTGAGCGTTCTTTACGGCAGCAATGCCACAGCGGGTGTAGTAAACATCATAACAAAGAAAGGCCACGGGAAACCGAGGATTAATATCGGGGTGGAAGGGGGCTCGTACAGCACCTGGAAAATATACGGCACAGGCGCCGGGGCCTACAGGAATTTCAATTTCTCCGTGTCCGGCTCTCGTACGGAAACGGGGGGATTTTCCATCGCAAATGATGACAACAAAAGGATACTTCATAACGGGAATACCTCGGAAAAGGACGGCTGGGAAAATACCACGCTTACCGGTAGATTCGGTGTTGACATCTCTTCGGATTTTGACATCAATGCCACCGTGCGGTACCTGGATTCCCGGACCGAGCTGGATGATTTCTTCAGCGGAAACTTTCCGGACTTTAACGCAGGCTATGCAGTGGACCAGGTGGATTTTGACCCTGCAACCTTTCTCTCCGCCCCGAATCCCGATGGTAGTAAGAAGCAACGGGTGGATAATCAAAACCTTGTTTACAAACTGAATCTTCATAACTTCTTTTTCGACCGCATCGTGGAGTCCACCCTTTATTTACAGGGCTCCGATCTTAACCGGGATGGCTTTGATGCCGATGGCATCGCAAGCTTTGATTTTGACGGTAAAAGTCATGAATTCGGCTGGCAGGGATCGTTCAATCATAAAGATATCAACATCCTTCACCTTGGAGCAGGTTATTTTAAAGAGTTCCTTGAAAGCGGTTCATCCTCTTTGGATGAAGACCAGGATATCACAAGCTTCTGGATACAGGATCAATTATTGATCGGCGACGGGTTCGATATTGTAGGAGGAATACGCTATGACGACCATGAACGCGCCGGCAGTGCTGCCACCTTTCGAATCTCCCCCGCCTATACGTTATCAAAAACAGGAAGCACTCTTAAAGCAAGCTTCGGAACCGGATTCCGGGCGCCTTCTCTTTTTGAGCTTTTCTCCGACTATGGAAACGAGAATCTCAAGGAGGAAAAGAGCAGGGGATGGGATGTGGGCTTTGAACAGGCGCTGTTTGAAGACAAAATCCGCTTCGGTTTGACATACTTCGAGATGCGCTTTGAAGACCGGATAGATTTCGACCTGTCCACATACACTTATAATCAACTTACAGGGGATACAAAAACAAAAGGCGTTGAGACCTTCCTCCGATGCACTCCCGCAGAGGATCTCAATATCCTGCTCAATTACACGTATACCGACACGGAGGACCCAGAGGGTGAACCTCTGGTTCGTCGTCCGGAAAACAAGGTGTCTTTTACAGCCCGGTACCGGTTTTTTGAAAAAGGTATGCTTAATCTTGATATCTTGTGGGTTGACGAGCGGAAAACCATATCATCGGCCAGAGATGTCAACGGAAACCGTGTCGAGAAACTTAACGCCTATACCCTGGTGAACCTTTCAGCTTATTACGGTCTGTTTGAATCACTGCAACTATACGGAAGGGTTGATAATCTGTTTGACGAATTCTACGAACATGCCTGGAGTTACGCAACCCCCGGCATTTCTGCTTATGGCGGAATCAGGTATAATTTCTGATAAGCTTTATGATCTCTAAGATCACATCTATCTTCTTTAGGAGCCAACACCATGTATGAATTATTTCGACACGGCGGACCGGTGATGTATCCTTTGCTGGTCTGCTCGGTCATATCCCTCACAGTGATTATCGAACGGTTTCTTTTCTGGATAAGGGTGGGTTTGAACCGAAACCGCTCGCTGGTAAACAAGGTGCTTGAGCTGAGCCGGGTCGGGGACTGGGAAAGGATCCGGTCCCTGACGAAGGGTTCGGAAGATTACATCGTCCGAATTATTGTTGCCGGTATTTTACATCGAGAATTCTCCATGACCAAGGCCATGGAAACCGCTGCGGCCGATGAAATCCAGAACATGCAAAAATATATGGGGGTGCTGGATACCATGATCACCGTGGCTCCGCTATTGGGAATATTCGGAACGGTGCTCGGGATTATCCTGTCTTTTGAGGCTATAGGATCTGCAGGTATTGATAGACCTCAGGCTGTTACTGCGGGCATCTCCCAGGCCCTTATCACGACCGCCGCCGGACTCGGAATCGCGATACTTTCTGTTTTCCCTTATAACTATTTTAATTCGCGTATTGCAAAAGCCGCGCTCACCATCGAAAAATACGCAACCAGCCTTGAAATCGTTTATCAAAAGCATCTCCAGGTACCCCGCAAGCGTGAGGATAAGAAAGATGAAAGTAAATGTATCGCTAAATCGTAAACCCCGAATTGAAATGCTTCCGTTGATTGATATTGTCTTTTTGCTTTTGGTGGTATTCATTTACGCCATGCTCTCTATGGCCGTACACAGAGGGCTTCAAGTGGTTCTTCCCGCATCAACCACGGCGAAATCCGTAAAAAAATCGATGGTGTCTGTAACAATCAAGGCAGACGGATCAATCTATGTGGATGAGCACCCGGTTGTGCTGAATCGGCTGGCAGAAACGCTTAAAGGCCTCTCAAATGGAAACCAGCACAACGGTGTTATGCTTTTTGCAGACCGCAATCTCTCCTACCAGCATCTTTATCGTGTTCTGGATCAGATCCGTATGGCCGGGCTCAGTCAAATATCGTTGCAGGCAGAGATGAATTAGACACCATGAAAAACATGCTAATTGCTGGTTTCATCGCTCTGGCTGTCCATGGCATGCTTTTTTTGCTGGATGTAAGATGGAAACCGGTTGATTACCGGTGCCAACTTCCACAAACCATCTTTATAAGACTGGAAACAAGCACCCAGGCAGAAAATACAACAAGCGAGAAAACGGGTATAAAAAGAAGAAAATTTTCGGTACCAGAGCCCGCTTACACCCGAATCAGGCCGGCAAAACGCATAATCACCAGGATCAAGCCGAAGGATCAGAACAAAAAACCACCGAAACCAAAAAGGGTTCAGCCTCCTGTTCAAAGGAAGCCCAAACCACAGAAGCAACCTGGAAGATTACCGGAAGAGACCATATTGTCGGAATTTTTTGAAGCTTCTGCTGATTTGCCTGTTGGGATCAAAAAACCTGGGCTGGAAAATGTCTCTGGCCATGTTTTTGAAACATCGTCCGTAAATTCCTTGTCCGGAAAGTCCTCGGAAGTTTTCAAAACCCGTAAAGAGGGTCTGAAAAGCGGGGAGCTAAAAAGCGCTATACCGGATTATCGGAAAAACCCACCACCGGTATATCCCCGTGCAGCTCGAAGACGGGGCTTACAGGGTAGGGTGGTACTTGAAGTTCTGGTTGATACCCGGGGGAGGGTAAAAGACTTGAAGGTCTTTTCCTCCAGCGGACATTCGATTCTGGATAAGGCTGCAGTGGCTGCTGTAAAGAAATGGCTTTTTAAACCCGCAGTGAAAGGCGATCAGAAAGTAGAAATGTGGGTAAGAGTGCCGATTCGGTTTGCCCTAAAATAAAAAGCAAAAAAAAGAATTCCCCTAACTATATGAAGATCACCTTATCTGCCACTTGCATGGAGGTGACGATATCCAGCATATTGGTTGTTTCTCCCACCTGTTTTCTTTCAAGAAGATTGAAATGGTTAAGACATGTACCGCAGACCAGGATCTTCAGGCCCCCTTTTTCATATTCCTTTAGATCATCAAGCGCTTCTGATCCATCGATGGTCAGCTTCACGCCGTTGTTTAAGAAAACCAGCCGCCACAGCTCGTTTCCCATTTCTTTAACAGTGCGCAGGAAATTGATCATAAGCTTAACTCCCAGCGCCTCATCCCCGAATCCTATGCGATCGGTGGAACATATAACCATGATCTTCTTTAAATCTTCGGCATTCCGCTTACCAGATGGTTCAGATTGCTCTTCAGGAATTGAACCCCGGGTTCCGAAAACCAGATAACCGGTACCATTTTGATCAAGCTTGGTATGAAAACCCTTTGACTCTAAAAACCTCTGAACACTTTGCTGAGCGGATGCGCTGTCGACAACAACCCTTAAGCTATGGGGTTCTTGCTCCTGTAAGGCGGCTCTGGTCTTAAGCACAGGAGCCGGACAGGCCAGGCCCCGGGCATCGATCTCTTTCATAATAGCACCTCCTGGGTAAATGGTTCGGGGAAAACCAAGTCGGCACCAATACCGAAAATAAAGGAAGCAATTTATTCAATCATAATCAGGGGATGGTTGTCTGGATACGATTTTGGCACACGGCTTCGCTTAACAAACCCGGTTAGCTTAAGTTAACGCCCTCAGGTAAAGCCAAAATCGTAACTCATGGCGGACCTCATGGAAGATTTGATCTTGTTTAAATTATTACACAGTCAATACAAGTATGTCAAACAGGAAATTCCGATAATTCTATTTCCCTCTTGACAACAAGATAATTTTTAATTTATGTTTTAACATAGCGGCCAGGAAGGCCTATAAGATATAAGTAAGGATTTTAAATTTAAGGGTGCCACGAAGGTATATCCACCGGCCAATGAAGGACGGGGGTAACATCGTGGCTTTTTTGTTTAAAAAGGAGTAATATTGAAGAAACGCATCTGTGTAATCGACGGCCAGGGAGGCGGCATCGGGGCGACGTTGATTAAATCTATAAAAGAGGCCTATGGCGAGTCGATGGAGCTGGTCGCTCTGGGTACAAATGCCATCGCCACAGCCCAGATGATGAAGGCCGGGGCCAACCGGGGGGCATCTGGGGAAAATGCCATTGTTCGAACCGCATATGAGGCAGATTTGATCATCGGGCCTATTTCTATCACCTGGGCAAACGCCATGCTGGGGGAGGTCACGCCTCAGATGGCTGAAGCCATCACTTCAAGTGCGGCTCCGAAGATTCTGCTGCCTTTAACACAGGAGCGGGTCGTTCTGGTGGGTGTGGTCTTGGAACCCCTGCCGCATCTGGTGGAAGCCATTGTAAGGGAAAAGATCAAGGAGGTATTAAAAGATGTGTGAGGCAAATGCTTACATTTACAGGGACGGCAATGAAGAATTGCTTTTAGAGTCGGTGGATATCGTCGAGCCCGAGAAAGACGGGAGCTTTCGGCTGAGAAGCATCTTCGGTGAGCAGAAAATCATCAAGGGTAAAATCAA
>JAFDFZ010000262.1 GCA_019309565.1 Deltaproteobacteria bacterium | reverse complement strand
TGAAAGATCGCGGAACGGATAAATGCTTCGGAACCCCTGTACCTGGTTGAAGAGTTGCATGATCAGGCGATTTAAGTAATTCCATCCGGATGCCTGATAGATTTTGAGGTGGAAATCCCTGTTACGGAAAAAGAACTCCCCCCGTTGGGTTATGTTCGTGTACATCTTTGCGTGAAGCGCTTTCAGTTCCGAGAGGATTTCTTCCGTTATTTTGGAAGCGGCCAGTTCCGCTGCCCGCGGCTCCAGAAGGAACCTGATTTCGAAAACTTCTCTCATCTCCTCAATTTTCGGAAATTCGGCCACTATGGACCCTTTGTTGGGGATGGAAACCACGAGGCCTGTCCCGGACAACTCACGTAAGGCCTCACGAATGGCGACTCGCCCAAGATTCAACTCACTCTCCAGTTCAATCGGCTTGAGCCGGGTGCCGGGCCTGTAGTCTCCTCTCAGGATACTTTCCCTAATGGTCTCCGCGGCGATTTCCGTCATGGTCCTGTATTCGCTCATCTGTCCGCCCTCGACCTTGGCTTGAAATGTTTAATATTTTATATTTTATAAAATCTAAGAAGGCAAGCAAATATTTGAAAATTTCTATCTTTCCCCCCAATTTGAGGTTCAATCCCCGAACTACCCATTCATTGACTTGAGCTGAAGTGGGTAGCTACCCGAAATTACGTTATTATATTGTTTAGTTAGTGCCCATCCACGAAAGGTAAGATTTTGATATATTGACAAAAAACCGCATTTTAAGGTGGACAAATTTCCCGCTGGCTGTTATAAAGAAAGGTGCAAGCAATTGATATAACAACAAAAGCGAAGAAAGGAGCCACCAAAAAATGCGCAAAAAGAATCAGAAACAGATGCCGCTCATACCTTCCGACATCGAACATCCCCGGGCCAAAGAATTGAACCGGATAAGTAAGATTCTTGACTCCCTCCCTACCATAACGGAGATGGTATTGCAAGACCTTACTCACGGTGTGAAACATCAAAACCGTGGTGCACAGGGTATGACCGCCGAACAAGTCCTTCGTGCGGCCGTTATCAAACAAACCGAAGGGTTCAGCTATGAAGAACTGGCATTCCATCTCGTCGATTCCCGCACATATCGTAGCTTCTGCCGCATTGGTATTACCCAAAAGGGTTTCAAAAAATCCGCTCTGTGCAAAAACATCAAATCCATTTCCCCTGAAACATGGGAGAGCATTAATCGCCTTCTAGTAGCCTACGGCGATGACAAAAAGATAGAAAAGGGAAAAGAAGTCCGCATTGACTGCACTGTTGTCTGTTCAAACATCCACCAACCTTCGGATTCGACTCTGCTTTGGGATTCGGTGCGTGTCCTTGCCCGTATCCTGAAAAAGATGAAACAAGAGCTTGGCATAGATATTCCTTTTACTGACCACTCCAGACGCGCTAAGCGAAGAATGCTGGAATTCTGAACGCAAAGCGTAAGAAGGCCAGGGTTGAGCTGTATAAGGACCTCCTTAAAGTAGCTGAAAAAACGGTCAATTATTCAAAAATGGCATTCCAATGTCTTGCTTCCTGTACCACCTCAGATCTGACAAAAATGGCGTTGGCCATGGCTATTCATGGGCAGCTAGAGGAGCTCATCCCCCTGGCCGAGCAGGTGATGGATCAAACCAGACGAAGAGTCATTCATGGTGAACAGGTTCCTGCTGAAGAAAAGGTAGTTTCCATCTTTGAGCCCCATACGGACATCATCAAGAAAGATCGAAGGGAAACCTTGTATGGCCACAAAATCTGTTTGTCAGGGGGCGCTTCTAACCTCATCTCTGATTGCTTGATTGTGGAAGGAAATCCCGCGGACTCCTCCCTCACTGTTGAAATGCTTGATCGTCATGATCAGATCTTTGGCCGCTATCCCCTTAAAGTTGCCTTGGATGGAGGATTCGCATCCAAGGAAAACCTGAAAGCCGCCAAAGCAAAAAGCAGAAAAATTAGAGACGTCTGCTTCGCCAAGAAACGCGGCTTAAAAGAAGAGGATATGTGCCGAAGCACTTGGATGTACAAGAAGCTCAGGCACTTTCGGGCTGGCATCGAGTCCTCCATTTCATGGCTCAAACGTTGCTTTGGTCTTACAAGATGCACGTGGAGATCGTTTCGATCATTCAACAGCTATGTGTGGTCGAGTATTGTTTCCGCGAACCTTTTCACGATAGCAAGAAGCCCAAAATGCGTAACCTAGCGGAAAACTTGAATATCCCTGCTCCTTTGCATAACAAAGATGGCTAAGTATGTCTTATTGAGCTTAAATAGGTCTAAGTCTGCTCGCAAAGCAGATCAAAGCGCCCTAAATACAACCGGTTGCGCAGTGCGCAGGCCCGTCCATTTTTCTAGGCCCCTGAAAAACCCCATTAATGGATGGGCACTAACTACACGATGCTAAACCGCTGTCAGATCGGGGAATCACATATTGGCGTCCGTATCGTATATTTTCATGAATTGTATACCCTTCCACAATCCTTTTTGGAATCCCTTTTACT
>JAFDFZ010000261.1 GCA_019309565.1 Deltaproteobacteria bacterium | reverse complement strand
GTGAATTGTATAACCCTCATTTTCGTCAATTGCTGCATGTGGGTTTTAAAATCGCAGCCGAGATGGGCGATCGATATCTCAAAGCACTTAGAGCAAACGAAGAGACGGTTTCACGCCATGTGTGCGAAAACCTGTTTGAACGCCATATAAAACGGTTATTTCTGTAAGGAACGCAGGAAGTTAATTGAAACTAATGATCAAACTCAAGTTTCGCACCCTGTTTTACCGTAAAATTGTAAAATAAGGCTTTACAACTCATTTAAGGGTGCGAAACTTTAGATCTTATTAAAATTGCTGATGCGACAGCGAGCCAAAAGGGGTGTGGGACCGAAATTTCAGGGGATTTCCGGCTCAGGTCCTTGCCTCTTTAATGATTCTAAGATACTCTTTCGTATTTTCCACCAAAGCGTCGTAATTTTCATGTTCGAGAATTTTTTTCTCCACAAGCGCACTGCCCACACCCACTGCGGCAGCCCCTGCCCTGATAAAATCCGCTGTGGTGTCCTTATCAACCCCCCCGGTAGGCACCAGATCGATATGCGGAAGCGGCGCCTTGATGGATTTAATATAGCCCGGCCCCCCCACTGCATCGGCCGGGAACACCTTCACCATGTCGGCTCCAAGCTCCCATGCATGGAGAATCTCGGTAGGTGTCAAGGCTCCGGGAATTGCCACCTTTGCATACCTGTTGCAAACCTGGATGGTGGCCTCATCCAAGGTTGGCGCCACCACAAATTGGGCTCCGGCCAAGATGGCCAGCCGGGCGGTCTGAGCGTCAAGAACCGTACCTGCACCCAGAATGACTGTGTCTCCCACTGAGCGCGAAAGTTCTTCCAACACGGAAAGAGCGCCCGGAACCGTCATTGTTATTTCAATGATCGGGGCTCCTGCCCGCTGCAGCGCATCGGCCACATGGATGGCCTGTTGCGCCTGTGAGACTCTTACCACGGGAATCAGCCCGCATGTAACAACAGCATCCAAAACGTCTTTCTTAGAATACATGTCTTCTCCTGTTTTATTATTCAATCCAATAACAGTCGTGGTTCAAGTGCAGTTTTGTTATGTTAATTAGCAACAATCCGGGACAAAAAGCAACGACAAATGGTTTGACATAAAAGGTTCTTAAGAATATTTTGAAGTTTATAGATACTGTTTCTGAAAGGCGAAGTCATTATGCTCAAAGCGATCGTCTTTGATTACAACGGAATCCTGGTGGATGATTTAGCGTATCATAGAGATGCATACATAAGGGTTGCAGAAGAGCTTGGGTTTTCTCTAAACCCTGACGACATATGGCGATACATTTCCGCTACACCTGATCAAAAACGATGTCTTTTCGGTAATATATCCGATGAAACATGGCAGCATATTCGGTCTTTGAAAGATGCCTACTATTTCGAGATGATAGAAAAAAATACCATCATCATTCCGGAAGCGGAGCAGGTTTTGGAATCGCTCCATTCAGCTTACGAACTCGGTCTTATTTCCAACACCTCAAGGGTATATTACGAAAAAGTGTTCCCGAAACAGATGGCGGCTTTTTTCAAATGGACTCTGTTTTCCGAAGAAATGGACAAACCCAAACCCGCTCCAGAGCCGCTGATCAAGATGATGAAAATGCTTGCTGTCGAGTCTCATGAATGTTGTTATGTGGGAGACGCCATATCCGATGCCCAAATGACCAGGAGCGCCGGGGTCCGGATGGTTGGTGTAACAACCGGCCACCACTCGGAAGAAGAGCTTATTGCAGCAGGGGCGAATTGGGTTGTGGGAGATCTCAAACAGTTTGTTAAATTGATTTCCGAAATCAAGTGGACTTGATAGTATGGAAAATCACATTTAACAGAACTTGAAAACTTGGAACCCAAAACCCTTGGGACGAATTATGCGGGTGTAAGGAGGTAAAGAAATGGAGAATAATATCGGTGTGATAGGTATCGGAAATATGGGTTTCGGTATGAGTTGCAATCTGCTTGAAGCCGGATTCAACGTTTATGTTTATGATGTTCGCCCCGAACCCTTAGAGGAAATGAAAAAAAGGGGGGCTGTTGCGGCCTCTGGTGTGGTGGATCTGGCACAAAAATGCCCCGTCGTGTTTTCGGTTTTGCTTGACTATCAGCAAAATTTAAGTGTTATTGACGGCCCCCAGGGACTTGTAAAAAACATGAAGCAGGGGGGGTGCATTTTTGTCTGCAGCACCATATCGCCTCTGGAAGCGAGGGAACTTCACAGGGTAGCCAAAGCCAATGGAATCAGACTGCTTGACTGTCCTATCAGTGGAGGCCCGGAAGGAGCAAGAGCAGGGACGCTTTCTTTGATGATCGGAGGGGATACAGGGGCTGTGACAGAGCATCGCAAAGCCCTTGAGGCCATCAGTGCAAACATCTATCATTTCGGCGATGTGGGTGCAGGGGAATCAGCCAAAGCGATCAATCAACTTCTTGTTGCCGTAAACAACGTGGCCACTGCCGAAGCGATGCTTTTAGCCTCAAAAAGCGGACTAAACCTTAAAGAAATATACAATTTAATATCAAACAGCGCTGGAAATAGCTGGATATTCCAGCATCGAGCCATGCGAATGATCGAACATGATTTCAAACCTCGCGTAAGACAGCAGCGTCACTCAAACTGGTACTTCCAATCACCACCCTCGTACAACAACTCTACCAGGCAGGGGTCAATGCGGGTTTTGGAAACATGGATGACTCGGCGATAGTAAGGGTTCTGGAAACATTATCCAGTTATTCCATAATTCAACAACCTTCCGATAAACCCGAAAGCTTGGAATTCAAAGGGTCAGGGGGGCAAGGGGGCAAATGAAGGGGCCCGACAAGCATTTCATAGAGTCCTTGAACCCTTTGGGATAATAGCAATTAAAGAAAACTTCCCCTTGATCATCCTGGTAAATTTTAATAAAGATAAAAACAGATCCATCTCTGCAGTCGGATCAATGTAGATTATCTCCGATGCAATGGATG